>JAPLIE010000213.1 GCA_026389265.1 Cyanobacteriota bacterium
TCCTGGGGCCGCGTACCCGGCTTGTTCCCCTCGATCCGTTCCTCATCCCATGGGCCGCACGCTGGAGAGCAAGCAACAGATCGTCGAAGAGCTCAAGGGGCTCCTCGGTGAAGCCGAAATGGCGCTGGTCCTTGATTTTCAGGGCCTCTCCATCAAGGAAATGTCTGATCTGCGGACCCGTCTGCAGGCCAGCAACGGTGTGTGCAAGGTGACCAAAAACACCTTGATGCGCCGGGCTATTGATGGCAATAGCGCTTGGTCGGAACTCGAATCCCTACTCACCGGCACCAACGCCTTCATTCTCGTCAAAGGAGATGTGGGTGGTGCGGTGAAGGCCGTGCAGTCCTTCCAGAAGGACAGCAAGAAGTCGGAAACGAAAGGGGGCCTTTTCGAAGGCCAGCTCCTCTCCGCCGCCGACATCAAGGCCATCGGGGATCTGCCCTCCAAGGAGGTGCCCATGGCCCAGATCGCCGGTGCGATCAACGGCGTGGCCACCAAGCTGGCGGTGGGCATCAACGAAGTTCCCTCCGGCCTCGCCCGGGCGCTCAAGCAGCACGCCGAATCCGGCGAAGGCTGAGGACCAGCCCCTGTGTCGCCTTCGGGCACACCGGCCTGCGCTCCACCGAGCTCCACCGATCCGACTGTTCAACCCAACAGATCTGTTGCTGATTCCCAAATCATGTCCGCTACCACTGACCAAATTCTCGAACAGCTGAAGACCCTCTCCCTGCTGGAAGCTTCCGAGCTGGTTAAGCAGATCGAAGAGGCCTTCGGCGTTTCCGCCGCCGCTTCCGCCGGCGTTGTGATGGCTGCTCCCGGCGCCGCCGCCGCCGCCGAGCCCGTCGAAGAGCAAACCGAATTCGACGTGATCCTCGACAGCTTCGACGCTGCCGCCAAGATCAAGGTGCTCAAGGCCGTCCGCGAGGCCACCGGTCTCGGTCTGGGCGAAGCCAAGGCCCTGGTGGAGGCTGCCCCCAAGGCCGTCAAGGAAGGCATCAGCAAAGCCGATGCCGAGGCCCTCAAGAAGACCATCGAAGAAGTTGGCGGCAAGGTCACGATCAAGTGATCCCCGGGCGTTCTGCCCCGATGCCATCTAGCCGGTCCCTAGGACCGGCTTTTTTGTATCTGTGCTCGGCTCGACGCACCAATCCGGCCGCCGGGAGCAAGCGCCGGCGGCCGGGTCGGCGCCAGACCATGAAAAAGCCCCGCTAATAGCGGGGCTTGAAGGTTGGAACGTTCCTGGGGAGTCTGTCCTCGTTTCGACCCTCGGGTTCGTTCCTCACTCCTCACACGTTGAGAATTTAAACAGAAGCTTC
This sequence comes from Cyanobacteriota bacterium, assembly GCA_026389265.1. Lineage (GTDB taxonomy): Bacteria > Cyanobacteriota > Cyanobacteriia > PCC-6307 > Cyanobiaceae > Cyanobium. The sequence goes on from JAPLIE010000213.1 coordinate 1,317, forward strand.
CCATTGACCAGCGCGGGTCGTCCGGATCATCAAGTGGCCGTCCCGTGGGCTGCTCATTCGCGGAAGGGAATCACCGGTAAGGCGATCGCCCGGCGCTCCCCTCCGCTTGCTATCGGCGGTTGGGTGCGTCTGACCCGATCCGGATAGGACGCCAGCACGGTGGTGGGCGGTGGTGGCGGCGGCGGCAGCTGCATCGGGCTCCAGGCTCGGCGGGCGCCCTGGGGGCTCGTGGGCTCCGGCCGGGAGGCCGCCACGAGCTGCTCGGCACTGGCCGCGTTCGCGAAATAGAGGTGGTTAAGGGTCTGGCCGCCATAGCGGCGCCGCTGCAGTTCCCAGCCGGGATTGAGTCGCAGGGCCACAAAGGCGTCGCGGTCGCGCGCTGGCACGGACGCACGACCCACCACCAGATCCTGGTTCAGGGCGGGGGAACTGGCCAGCAGGCGCAGGTCCTGGCCGCTCTGCTCTAGGCGCAGCCGAAAGGGGCCGGCGCCAAGGCCGCTGCTCTCCAGGTTGCCCAGTCGCAACGAATAGCCGTTGCTGTCGAGGTAGCGCCCGCAGATGCCTGTGAAGTCGAAGCGGTTCAGGCTGGGGTCCACCAGCCCGTCGGGGCGCTGCTGCCAGCACAGGGGCGTGGGTTTGATCTGCTCCAGCACCAGCAGGGTCCACTCGCCGTTGCCGAGGGGGCGACCCAGCACCGCGTAGCGGTCGGGATCCACAGGCCCGGCTTCAAAAAGCTCTCTGGCCTGCCCTCCGGGCGTCAGTCCGAAGCCCGCCACGGCCCCAGCAGCGGCCGTGGCCACCAGGGCACTTCCGGCCAGGGCCAGGTAAGTTCGCTGCATGGCAGGGTCTCCGGGCGCCCGGGGCATCCGGGTCAGCCGCCGGGAAGGGCTTCCAATTCAAGCGAACCTGACAAGGGGGGCCAATGGGCGAAGGGGCGACGCAGGGGCCAGCGCAGGGGCCAACGCAGGTGGTGGCAGCGGCCTGTGATGGCGCCTGCAGCGGTAATCCCGGCCCAGGGGGCTGGGGTGCCCTGCTGCGCTTCTCCGATGGTTCCGTGCACGAACTGGGAGGGGCTGAGGGCACCAGCACCAACAACCGCATGGAGCTCACCGCGGCCCTGGCCCTGCTGCGGGCGCTGCGGGAGCTGCCCCGCCATCCAGGCCTGGTGATCCGCACCGACAGCCGCTATCTGATCGACGGCCTGCAGAAGTGGTTACCTGGCTGGAAGCGCAAGGGCTGGCGCACCGCCTCCGGGGGCGCGGTGCTCAACCGGGATCTCTGGGAGCAGCTCGATGGCAGTCGCATCCGGGGCCTGGAACTGCAGCATGTGCGCGGTCACAGCGGCGATCCCGACAACGACCGTTGCGACGCCATCGCCGTGGCTTTCTCCCGCGGCCAGAGCCCCCAGCTGGAGGTGGGAGAGCGGCTCACCAGCGCCGGGCTGATGGCTGACCGGCCGCCTGCCCCCTTGCCCTCCTCCCAACCTGCGGAGGCCCTCCAGGCCGACCTCCGGCTAGCCGCGCCCTCCGATCCGGCCCCTCCAGCCCTCGGGCGCCTGCTGGAGCGCCTCGAAGTGGCCGATCGGCTGGCCCGGGGCGGCTATGCGCTCAACCTGGTGGAACTGGCCCAGTTGGTGGATCTCCCCCTGCGTCAGCTGGAATCCCGCAGCTCCGCCTGGACCTGGCGTGACTGGCTTGTGCAGCCGCTCGGCGATGGGCGCTGGCGCCTGGACCGTGGCGCGGGAGGATTGGCGCAGCCGGAGTGACTACCGTCGCGCCATGGTGAGTGATCCATCCCCCCCCCTGCCGCGCTCAGGAGCCACCGGCGGGCTTTACCGCCGCTTCGTGGAGCCGCTGCTCCGCACTGATGAGGGAGCCGACGCCGAACAGTTGAGTCGGATCACCCTCGGGATCCTCGGAGAAACCGCCCTGCGCCGCGACTGGCCGGTGGTGCGGGACTCACTCCAGGGGCTGGCCATGGAGCTCCAGCGCCGTGATCCGCGCCTCCAGCAGACCCTGTTCGGTTGCCGTTTCGCCAATCCGCTGGGTCTAGCCGCCGGCTTCGACAAGAACGGCGTGGCCGCGGCCCTGTGGGACCGCTTCGGCTTCGGCTTCGCGGAACTGGGCACGGTGACCTGGGAGGCCCAGAGCGGCAATCCCAGGCCGCGGCTGTTTCGCCTGGCGGCTGAGCGGGCCGCCCTCAACCGCATGGGTTTCAACAATGAGGGGGCCCGGGCGGTGCGTCGCATCCTCGAGCGACAGAAGCTGCCCCCACCGGGTCAGCGGCCGGCGGTGCTGGGCCTCAACCTCGGCAAATCGCGTCTCACCTCTCTCCAGCTGGCTCCCGACGATTACGCCTCCTCCCTGGAGCTGCTGGCCCCCCTGGCGGATTACGCCGTGGTGAATGTCAGTTCCCCCAACACGCCGGGCCTGCGGGAGTTGCAGGAGGAAAGCCAGCTGCGCCGGTTGGTGGAGCGGCTGCGGCGTCTGCCGGCCTGCCCGCCCCTGCTGGTGAAGATCGCCCCTGACCTGGAGGACGACGCCATCGATGCGATCGCCCGTCTCGCCTATGAGGAGGGCCTGGCGGGGGTGATCGCGGTGAACACCAGTCAGGACCGGCTGGGGCTGGGCCAGCGTCGGCTGGCTGCCACGGGCCGGTTGCTGGAGGAGGAGGCGGGGGGGCTGAGCGGCCGGCCCCTGCGCCAGCGGGCCTTGGAGGTGCTGCGAAGGCTTCGGGCCACGGCTGGGCCGGCCCTGCCCCTGGTGGGTGTGGGGGGGATTGATGGGCCGGAGGCGGCCTGGGAGCGAATCACCGCCGGAGCCTCTTTGGTACAAATTTATACCGGTTGGATCTATGAAGGGCCCTCCTTGGTGCCGGAGATCCTGGAGGGAATGCTGCAGCAGCTCGATCGCCACGGTCTGGCAACCCTGGCGGAGGCGGTGGGTACGGGGTTGCCCTGGCGGTCAGCCGCTTAAATGATGTCTGGAAACAGCTTTCAATCTGGCGACGGAACCCTGTAAGTCCCTTGGATTAACGATAAATTCCAAGTACATGGATGCATGGCGTTGGAGATTGGGAGTCTCATTGAGGACCTGCAAGACCGGATCCGGCCCTTGCACGCCCGGCTATTCCCTCGCCAGGTGCTGCTTGAGCTCCGCGATGATGGGCTTCAGGGGCAGGTGCTCGCCGATGGCAGCCCCGGAAAGGTGCGTTTCGATGCCCTTCTTCCCCCTCTCACCTGTCGCAATGGCATGCCCCTGGAGCGCGAGCCCATCGGCGACCTGATCGGTGATCTGATGGTGCGCGACAACCTGATGGAAGCCTTCGTGATGGCGGCCCTTCCCCCTGCCGCGGCGGCCTGGCGGGTGATCGAATGGCCGGCGGGTATTGCGGTTCCGGACGATCCGATCGAGGCGGTTCGTGAACTCGATCCCGATTCCTTGCGGCTTCCCTTCTCGCTCAGTGAGGCCGTGTTCGACATCAGGCCCATCGCCGGTTCCGGTTCCAAGGCCATGCTGGCCGCCAGTTCCCGCCAGTTGGTGGATGCCTGGATCCAGGTGTTCAACCATGCCGGCGCCCGGCTGGAGCGCCTGGCCCCAGCCCAGTCCTGCGAGTTTCTCGCCCTGTGCTCCCATCTGGAGGGGGTGTCCAGCCGGGATCTGGTGCTGCTGCTGACCCCAGGACCTTCCACCACCCGGCTGCTGATGGTGCGTGATGGCACGCCCCGCTTCGAGCGCTCCGTCGCCGCCGCAGGCCACCAGTTAATGGAGGATGTGGCCCGCAGCGTTGCCTTCTACCGCCGCATGGATCCCGAAGTGCGCGCCGTGCGCCTGCTGCTGGCCGCGCCCATGGCCGAGGCCGATGGCTTGGCCGCCCGGCTGGGGGTGCAGCCGGAGGTCATTCACTCCACCCCCTTCGATTCCCTGGTGATCGAAGGCCTCGCCGTTGTGGAGGCGGAACCATGACCTCCCCCGCCCGGATCCACGGCAAGGCCCAGGGATCCCTGGTGCTTGATCTGCTGCGCGAGCGGCGCCGCACCCTCGGCATTGAAGCCATTTCTGCCACCCTGGTTCAGAGGAAAACCCTCCTGCAGCGAGGTGCCCTGATCGGCCTGACCCTTCTGGGCAGCATGCTGGGCCTCTGGACCCTGCTGCTGCTGCAGACCGCCTTGGTGCGGAGCCAGATGGGTCAGCTTGAGCAGTTTGAGGCCCAGGCCGCCGAACTCCAAGCCCAGATCGATGCCCGCAACCAGAAACTGGCGGCCATCAAGAACACGAACCAGGAACTCGCCCAGGCCCTCACATCGGGGCGCACGTCCTCAGCCCTGCTCACCGCGTTGCAGCTCAACACGCCTGTGGGGGTGCAGCTGCTGTCGGTGGATACAACCAATGATCTGCTGATCAAGGGCCAGGCCTTCGATCCTTACGCCCTGGTGCGCATCAATGCGTTCCAGCTGCAGCTCCAGGGGCTGGCGTTCTTTGATCCCAAGGCGGTGCAGCTCACCAAGGTGGAGCGGCAGCCTTCCGTGGCTCAGGCCGCCCCCCGATCCGGCAGCGGGCCGGAGCCAACACCGGAAGCGGGTCCCCTGGCGTTTGAAATCCGGGCTCCTTTTGCCAGCCTTGATCCCCAGCGACAGCTGGCCCTGCTCCAGCAGCTTGGTTCCGATGGCATGGCGAGGCGCCTCAACCTGCTTCGGTCTGAGGGTCTGATGCCATGACCAATCTTCAGGAGGGTGGCTCCCAGGTCTCCGGTCTCTGGCTGCGGCGTTTCTGGCTGGGTCTGCCTATCGCTCTCGGAGGCCTGCTGGCCTTCCTGCTGCTGGCCACGGCTGTGCTGCCCCAGTGGCTGGCCCTGCAGCGTGACATGAAGCGACGCTCCGAGCTGGAAGCCCTGCGGGATCAGGTGGCCCGCAGCCGCGCGCAGCTCCAGGCCCTGGATGCCGCTGATGAAAAAGCCCAGGCCCTGCAGTCGAAGCTGTTCGAGATCGTGACCGGCAACGGCGACCTCTCCACCTTCATGGCGATGCTGGACCGCGAAGCCAAGCTCGCTGGGGTGCAGCTTGATCTGTTTCAGCCCCAGCTAGCCCCTAAGCCTGCCCAGCCTGGTGCTCCCGCATCCGCCGCTCCGCCTGGTGCTCCCCCCGCGGCTCCGGCAACCGCCCCTGGTCAGCCCCCTGCCGGGGCCGCGGCAGCCCCGGCACCTGCGGGCCAGCCCGTTCAGGCCGGCCAGCCCCCTGTCCCGGGGACTGCTGAGATCAAGGGACTGATCACTACCACGATCCTGCTGAACGCCCGGGGGCCTTATCCGGCCCTGGTGAATTTCTTGCGCCGGCTTGAACGGCTGAATGTGCTCGTGGTGCAGAGCGATCTCGTGCTCCAGGCAGATAAGGCGGTGGCTACGGCCTCCGGATCGCCTCAGTCCAGGCAGCAGCCGGTGCTGATGAAGCTCCAGATCAAGCTCTACGGCCGTGAGGCCCCCCCCCTACCACCGGCTGGTGCGCCAGCCTCCGGGCAACCCGGGATCGTGGCGCCGGCTCCGGCCCCATCCCGTCCGGGAACCCCCGCCACTTCCCCACCTTCAGGTCCGCCCACTTCCCCACCGGGATCCACCACCCAGCCCGCCATCCCATCCACGCCAGCCCCCGCCGCCGCGAACACCCCGACCCCCGGCAGCGCCGCAGCGGCTAACCCCAACGCCCCACCGACCCCGACCACAACCCCGCCGACCCCCGCCCCAGCCCGCTGAATTCCGTGCCTCCCCTCTCTGCCCTTCGCGCTTCCCGATCCGTGTTCCGAACCGTTTCGCCGATTTGGTCCGCTGGCGTGGTCGTCAGCTTGGTCTGCGTTTCCGGGCTGGATCTCGCTCCGGCGCAGGCCCAGGTCCAGCTGCCGGGGGCCGGCCCAAACCCGACCTCGCCGCGCACGATTCCGATTTCGGCCCGCATCGCCCCGTTGGAACTGCGGCTTGATCGTCGCAGCGATGCCGTGGATGTGGTGATCACTGGCGTGGGAGCAGGACCCCAGCTGCAACAGAGCAGCAGCGGTGCCGCCTGGCTCGGCCGTCTCTACGTGGCCACTCCCACCGGACTACGCCGCGGAACCCAGACGCTCTCGCTGCCGGAGGCAGGCTTCCAGTCGATCAGCCTTTCGGGGGTCGGCAGCCAGTTCAACATCCAGGTGGCACCGGTGCCCGGCTTCCCCTTGGGACGCCCATTGGTGAGCGCCGACGGCAATAACTTGATTCTCACCTTCGCCGCGGCGCCCCAGGCCTCGCAGCAGACCTTCAGCCGGGATCTCACCATCCCCGGCCGGGTGCCCCAACCGGACATGGTGCCGCCCTTGCAGCCCCGGGCGGTGGCGCCGCCGGTGGGGGATATGGCGGTGGGATCGATCCTGATCGCCAATTCGGGCTTCGTGAATGTGAGTGGTCCGCCGATCACGATGACGATGCAGAACGCTCCGGCGCGCACGGTGCTGATGAGCCTCAGCCGCATGGGTGGCTATGGCTTCGTGTATGTGAATGCCGATTCTTCTAGCCAATCCGCTTCCGGCAGCAGCGGAACCCCAGCGGCTGGCGACCCAGCCTCCAGCCGCCCGATCTCGATTTCCTTCAAGAATGAAAATTATGCCCGGGCCCTCAATTCGGTGCTTTTGGCCTCTGGCCTGCAGGGGAAGGTGGAAGGCAACACCCTGCTGGCTGGACCGAATGTGCTGAGCAAGGGTTTTGGCGCCCAACTTTCGAAGGTGTATCGGCTCAACCAGGTGGGGGCCAATTCCGCCGCCGACTACCTGGCCAACCTCGGAGCCCAGGTGACCAAGACCAACACGATCACCACGGCGGTCACCCAGGGCATCAGCCAGAATCAGGCGGTTGCCACCAGCCCCAGCAGCGCCACCACCCAGTCGAGCAGCTCCACCACTGTGGAGGCCTACGGGGCCAGGAATGGACCACTGCTGGGTCTGCAGGCCACGACCGACTCCCGCCTGTCCACGATCACTCTGGTGGGCAGCCCGGCGCTGGTGGCGGTGGCCGAAACCTACCTGAGGCAGTTGGATCTGCGCCAGCGGCAGGTGGCGCTTTCGGTGAAGATCCTTGATGTATCACTGGATAATCAGAAAGAAATCGATAACAGCTTTGCCTTCCGCTATGGCAACAATTTCATTGTGAACGACTCGGGTCAAATGCTGGGTGCGTTTGGTTCGCTCTTGCCGCCTACCGCCGATGCTTTTGGCCGTGGCTATCCCCAGGAATTCGATTTTGAAATAGGTCCGGATGGCAGGATTACCGCCACAGCCCCTCCCGGTTATAATGCAATGGGCGCGGGCAATCTTGGTCCGGAGTTCTATCCACCAGGAAATCAAGGAAGTATCTTTAAGGATGCGACCAGGCGGAATCCAGGCCTTGCTTATCCACCTGATAATTTTTACAACTTTCTTAAGGCCAAGATTGAATCCACTTCAACTAAGGTGCTGGCCAGCCCCACTTTGATCCTTAGTGAGAATAGCGAGGAGTTGCGAACTGGCGATGATCAGTTGGCCGTCAACATTCAGTCCCTTTCTGGTGGTAGTTCTGGCAGCAGTGGCGGCACTGGTGGATCCGGCGGCGGTGGTGGTTCTGCGACGGCCGCGATCGGTCGCACCAAGGCCAACGAATCTTATGTAACGGTGGGCGAGCAGGTGATCACCAACTACACCGTCACCACCGGAACCCTGGGGAATGGCAATTCTTGTCAGCCCCAGTTTGGGATCGCCGGGCTCACTTTTGGGGCCCGAGTCTCCAAGATCGATGACAACGGCTTTGTGACCTTCTCGATGTCGCCTGCGATTTCGGCAACGGTTCGTCAGTTCCCGGTGCAGGGTTGCGGTCCGATTGATATTCTCGCTATCCGGCGTCTTGATACCGGCAGTGCGCGCGTCCGCGATGGTCAGACCTTGATCCTTACTGGCGTGATCTCCGATCGCGATACAGAGGTTGTATCTAAGTGGCCCATTCTGGGAGATCTTCCGATCATCGGCCAATTCTTCCGCAACAGTGGCAGCAACCGCGCTAAGCGCGAACTGGTGATCCTGGTCACCCCTCGGATCATCGATGACACCCAGGGCGGCAGCTGGGGCTATGGCTATCAGCCCAGCACGCGTGACGCGCGCCGTTTTATGGGCACCAGCGCCGGTCAGTCCCCCTACTAACGCTGGCCCTGAGTGGCAGGCAAGAAGCTATCGCTCCTTACGAGAACAGGACGGCGGCCTGTCCACTCAAGGGGTGTGTTAGCCGATTTTACACATTTCTCACAGGTCACTCGGCTGTAGACCGGTGCTCTTTGCAACGCGAGATAACATTCTGGGGCCTATCTCCTCACCATCATGGAATGCAAAAACAAAATCTGGAAATCCATCGCGAGCAAGAGTCTTGTGAGAGCCTGACTGGCGCTTTACATGCCATCCGATAGACTGGAGAGCAGCCAGCACCTTTTTGGCTTTTACAGAAGGCCAAGGACTCATGCACTGATGGGGAGCGATAAGCTGATACTCACAGGCTCGGAGTCGCCATTTTCAAGCCTTTCGGCAATAACACGAAGAGCCAATATCTCAGCCTTTGACATTGCATCTGCAGCCGAGTCGCCATAAGAGAGAACGCCAGGCAGTTCAGGAACCTCTGCGATCCAGCGTCCATCAACCTCTTGCTCGCACTCCAATGTGAAATTCATGTCCTATCCACCATTGCCTCCACCGTAGCAACAACACAGGGCGTAGGCGCCATCCCCAGTTGCCTGCATCGGCTTCTACGACAGGTATTCACCTAACGCTCGCCAGTGACGTGACCCCCTTTATCGGTCCAGGCCTTATGAGAGTGGGTGGGTGTGCTCATGCTGCAGCTCCCTGTTGAGCTGCCTCCAGGGGCGTACGCCCCTGGAGGGCCGAGTGCGGCCTGATTGAGTTGTACTCCCAGCGCCAACGATCGGCCAGGATCTGCGCCTCTGGAGCGGTGGTGAATAGCTCGGTGTT
>JAPLIE010000108.1 GCA_026389265.1 Cyanobacteriota bacterium
TGGGGATCAAGGCTGTTGTAATCCACCGCATCGAAGTGATACCAATGCCACTGCATCGTGGAGTGGCGGCCGTCGCGGCCCTCGAAGCGGAACTGGGTCCAGGCCCGGATCTTCCGCTCCTCCCCCAGCGGCTGGCCGCGGTTCTCGGGGGCGTAGGGCGTGGCGAGGTATTCCTCCTCGGCGTCGGCGAAGAGTTTGTGGTTGAACACCACATCGGCATACACCTGCAGGCCGGCCTCGCGGCAGGCCTGCGCCGCCTCCAGGTACTCCTGCCGCGTTCCGTATTTGGTGCGCACGCTGCCCTTCTGGTCGAACTCGCCGAGGTCGAAGAGGTCGTAGGTGCCGTAGCCCACGTCATCGGGGCCACCGCCCTTGCTGGCTGGCGGCAACCACACGGCGCTGATGCCCGCCGCCGCCAGCGCCCGAGCTTCTTTCTTGAGACGGCGCCAGTGGCCGCCATCTCCCTTCACATACCAGTGGAACCACTGAATCATCGTGCCGTTGAACTCAACCGGCGCCTTTGTCTTGCTCGCCACGAGGGAGGTTTCGTGGGTGGCGAGCCAGTCCCGCAGGAGATCGACGGCGGCGCTGGCCGTGTCCACCTCGGGGTCCGCTTCGGCGGCCAGGATCAGGGTCTTGAGGTCGGTGAAGATCGAGGTGGTCATCGGGCCCGGGCGGGGATAGGGGGCTGCGGTCTTGCCGCACGCCCATGGCTAGCAACGGTGGGTGGAGCCGAGCCGCGTCTTCGGTACTCCTTTGCTGAACTCCAGCGGCGTTGGCGTCTCGCCGTCCGTTTTCACCGCCGCATGCCCTTCCCGTCGATGGTGCCGCCGCAGTCTTTGTCGGCTGGGGCCGCTTCCTCAGGCCCGGGCCGCTGGTAGTCGGCGCCGCTGACCTTGTCTGCCGTCTCCAAAGTGGCCGTCTCCAAGGTGACAGCCCTACCCGCTCCTCAAGGTCGTCGACCGGCGCGATCAGCTCAGCCCCGCTCAGCGGATCTCGTAGCGCAGCCAGCGGCAGTCGATGCCGCCGTTGCTCACGGCGATGCGTCGGCTGGCCTTGAGCCGCAGGGCGCCGGTGAGGGCGGGGTTGCCGCTCAGCAGCCAGAGGGTCCAGCCGCTGCAGCGTTCCCGCACCATCCGGCCCAGGTCGGCGTAGAGGGCTTCGAGATCGTCGTCCTGGCCGAGGCGGGCGCCGTAGGGCGGGTTGCACATCAAGATGCCGGGCCCCGGCGGCGGGCTGAAATCGCGGAAATCGCCCGGCTCGAGCCGGAGGTGCTCGGCTAGGCCGGCGGCGGCGGCATTGGCGCGGGCCTGAGCGAGCACGGCCGGATCCTGTTCGATGCCGACCAGGGGGGCCACGGGTGAGCCGTCGGCCAGGCCGGTGCGCGCCTGGGCGGCGGCGGCCTCAACCTCCCGCCGCCAGAGGCCGGCATCGAAATCCGGCCAGCGCTCGAAGCTGAAGGAGCGCGCCGCCGCCGGGCGCCTAGAGGCCGTAGGACCGGACGCCGGGGTGTCGCCCATCGGGCCATTGCCTGCCGCCGTGCTGCCCAGCTCCGGTGGGGGCCGCAGGCCGGGGGCGCGGCCCAGGGCGGCGGCGGCGGCCTCCAGCAGCAGGGTGCCGGAGCCGCAGAGGGGATCCACGAGGGGCACCGACCCATCCCAGCCGGTGAGGGCGATCAGGCCGGCCGCCAGGTTTTCTTTGAGCGGCGCCAGGCCCATGGCGGCCCGGTAGCCGCGGCGGTGCAGGCTGCTGCCGTCTCCCTCGAGGCTGAGGATGGCCATGCCGCCCCCCTGGCCAGGGTCGTTGCGGGTGGGGCCCCGGCCTCCTCCCCCTCGGCCGCTGTTGCCTCGGCCGCCGCCGTAGGGGTTGCCGGGGTGGATGGGGCCGCCACCACCGCCCCCGAAGGGTCGGCCGGGGCTCAGGTGCAGGTGGAGGGCGAGATCGGGATCCTCCAGGTTCACCATCGAGCGGCTGCCCCAGCGCTGCCGCTGCAGGTCCACCAGGGCGTTCTTCACCTCCAGGGCGGTGTAGTGGCTGTGGTTGAGCTCCGGTAAGCTGCCGCTCGCCTCCACCTTGAAGCTGGCCTCGGGCGGCAGCCAATGGTCCCAGTCGGCGGCATTCTGGACGCCTTGGTGCAGGTCGGCGCGGCCGCGGCAGGGGAAGCGGGCCAGCTCCCGCAGGAAGCGGAAGGGGATGCGGGCGCGCAGGTGGAGGCGATAGAAGCCGGCCAGGTCGGTGCGGCAGGCCACGGCGCGGCGAAGTGGGCGCACTTCTTCGGCGCCCAGGGCCGCCAACTCAGCGGCGGCCACCTCTTCAAGGCCGGGGGGCACCACGGCGGTGAGATCGAAATCCTCCGGGGACGTTGCGAGCTGCTGCATCACTCCACTGTGCCGGTGGGGGGCGCCTCGGGCCGTGGGAGGGTTGAGTGCGCCTCCTTGGCGCGGCGATCCATCCTGTACACGAGCTGGAATTGCCCCTTGTTCAGCGCAGTGGCTCGCTCGGGCTTAGATCCAGGCTGCTGCGCTCGAGCACAGGAACAGCATCCACGGTCCTCACGAGCGCCTTGAGCGCTTCGCTCACCGGGAAAGCGGAGCCGTAGAGCGCCCCCGGCACTCAGCACGGTGAAGGTGCCTGGCTGATCCTGCAGCACTGTGGAGCTTTTCAGCCAGGGCAGCAGACGTTGCAGCGCAGCGCGTTCCAGGGGGCGGGCGGTGTAACAGTCGAAATGCACGGGTTGAGAAAACAGGAAGGCCACCATGGGCCGGGATCGTCAGATCACTCGCCACCAAGGCGCCGCCAGCACATCAGGGGTGAGCCATTCGACGCTGCTGCCGGTGTGGAGCAGGAGCCCCGCTCGGGCCTTGTTGCCGTACTCGGCGCGGAAGCTGCGCAGGTGGGCGCAGTCCGCCAGTCGCGGCGATGGCGACGCCTTGACTTCGATCGGCAGCAGTTTGCCCCCGGCTTCGATCACGAAATCCACCTCCTCGCCGATGGTCGTGCGCCAATACCCCAGTTCCGTCCTGGCGACACGGGCGTCGCGCCACGCCAGCAGGTCGTGCAGCACGAGGTTTTCGAGGTGGGAACCCTGCGGTTCCGTTCCGGCCAAGTGCAACGCGATGCCGGTGTCGCCCCAGAAGAGCTTGGGGGCCTTGATCAGCCGCTTGGTGCGATTCACGGCATAGGCCGGCAGGCGCACCAGCAGGTAAGAGGTTTCCAGCAGGTTGAGCCAGCGGTGAACCGTGGGTTGCGGCAGCGCCACATCGCGCCCTAGCTCGGTCTGGTTGAGGAGCTGCCCGAGGCGCAGACAGGCCGCCTGCATCAGCCGGCGGAAATCCGGCAGTGAGCTGATCGTGGCCAGGTCCTGCAGGTCGCGCTCGAGATAGGTGCGCACGTAGCCGTCGAACCAGATGGCGCGCTCGGCGGAACCGGCCAGCTCGATGGCCGGTGTGGGAAAGCCTCCCCGATGCGCCAGCGCACGCCAATCCTCCTGGTGCGCGTCCCCCCCGGCCAGCAGGTCGCGCCAACCTTCATCGGGCGTGTCGAGCAGCTCCTCCCAGCGGCCGGCCTGCCCCAGCCCGAGCTGCTCACGACGGGTCATCGGCCAAAGGGTGAGATAGCTGGCGCGGCCAGCGAGCGATTCGGAAACCTGGCGCATCAGGAGCAGGTTCGCCGAACCTGTCAGCAGGAAGCGACCCGCACTGCGGTTCCGATCGATGGCCCGCTTCACGGCGCTGAGCAGACCTGGCTCGCGCTGCACCTCGTCGAGGGTGATCGACTCGTGACCTCCCACCAGCGCCTCCGGATCACGCCGCGCGGCATCGAGCACGTCGAAGTCGTCCAGCGTGCGGTAGAGCCTTTTGCCTTGAACGAGCTGCTCGGCCAGGGTGCTCTTGCCGGTCTGCCGCGCGCCCGTGACCACAACAGCCGGCATCACCGCCAACCGATCGGCGAGGGCGCCGCTGACCAGACGGGGAAGAGCATTCATGGAGTGGATGATTTTCATTCACCAGATGAATGCTAAATGGGCGACCGCTGGGGTCGTCTTGTCTTGATCGTGGCGGCCAGCTGTTTCGGACAGCCGCTGGGTTGCCCAGGCCAAGCGGCAAAGCGAGCTCTGCCACCACAGCGTTTGCCGCACGGCGACTGGAATAGTCACGATCACTGGTAACGACCAAGAAGGGCGTTTGAACCGGGATTCGTGCTGGAGCGGTTCAAGCAGTAGCGGATCGGGGAGATCGGTCGTGAGCCCATGCCGGTGGACCAGTCGGGGCAAGGTGCGGCGTCAATCGCGGCCAGACCCACCCCATCCGGGGTTCCGGCCAGGCGATCGCATGCTGCGCCGAGGAATCTCACAGCAGAACGATGGGCTTGATCCCTTCACCAGAGCAGTCGGCAGGGGAAGGTCGCCAGCGCAGGATCGAGGCTCACGAGGTGCAGGCCCTCCAGCTCAGCCTGGGCCGCCAGGCGAGGGAGGAGAGCTTCTCGGGTTCCACCAACCACCAGAGCAGGGCATGGGTGTCCAGCAGGAGCCAGGGGGCCATCAAAGGGCAACGGGGCTTCGAGGGCGTCGAGCTCCTCAGGGGGTAGAGGGGCGAGAAGCACATCGATGGGGGGAAGCTGCAGCTGACCCCGAAGCAGCCCGGGCTGCCGCCGGGGTCGATCCGTTTCCAACGGCACCAGCCGCGCCCAGGGCTTGCCATCCTTGGCTACCAGGATCGTTTCGTCGGCATGGGCGGCATCGATCAGCCTGGAGAACTGGGTCTTGGCTCACTGGTTCTTCCCGGCGGCGACTCCATTGTACGAAGCTAGCCAGATCAGCTAGCCGATTCCCTATGGTCGCCCAGTGGACGTTGCAGGACGCCAAGAACCGCTTCAGTGCCGTGGTGGAGGCCGCCTTGGCCGGTGAGCCCCAGAGGGTGACCCGCCGTGGGCGCTGGGTGGGTGTGGTGATCTCGGCCGCCGAATATGAGCGCCTGCAACGGCTGGATCAGGCGAGCGCGCCCTCGCTGCCGGAGCTCCTGCTGGCCCTCCCGCAGGACGATGAACCCTTCGAGCGAATCGGGCTGACGCCGCGGGAGTTTCCGTGTACCTGATCGACACGATGGTGCTCTCGGAGCTGCGCCGCCGCCAGCGCGATCCAGGGGTGGTGGCCTGGATCGCACGGCAGCAGCACGACGACCTGTTTCTCAGTGTGGTGAGCATCGGCGAGATCGAAGGGGATATCGCCCGGCAGCGCAGCTCGGATGCGGCATTTGCCGAAGAGCTGACGACCTGGCTGAAACGCCTGCTGCACCTGCATCATGAGCGGCTGCTGGCGGTGGATCTGCCCGTCGCCCGCCGCTGGGGACAACTCTCGGCCGCCCTCGGCCACGACAGCGCCGACCTGCTGATCGCCGCTACGGCCCTGGAGCACGGCCTCACCGTGGTGACCCGCAACCTGCGCCACTTCACCCCCACCGGTGTGGCCACCCTGGATCCCTGGCAGGGCGAAGGCTGAGACACCTTGGCTGTCATCAGAGCTTCCTCCCCCATGGGGGTTGATTAGCAGGGTGGATTGGGGGTCGTCGCCGGACGCCATTGCGGCCCTGCCGGGCTACCGAGGCCCCGCTTAGATCTGGCGCCTGAGCAGGAACAGAAAGGCACTCACGATCGCTGCCCCGACCAACACGCGCAGGGTGCCGGGCAGGGAGGTTCGCAGCGTCTCGGCGCGTTGATCGCGGAGGCTGCTGCTCACTCCGGAGGTGTTGATGGCGATCGCCTCGCTGAGCTGCTGTTTCCGCTCGGCCAGGGAGCCGCCCTGCAGGGGCGGCAGGGGCCCTGGGTTGGCGGCGGTGAGCAGGCTGCTCAGCGGAACGAGATGGGCGAACACGAAGGCCCAGCGGCTGGCCAGCTGATGACTGCGTCGGCCGCTGGTCTGTGCTTCATGGGCGTCGCTGTCGAGCAGAACATCGCCCAAACGCAGCACCATCACCGCCAGCAGCAGCACTGGGGCGAGGTTGACGGCGGCATCGAATAGTCGCAGCCTCTACACCGGC
This sequence comes from Cyanobacteriota bacterium, assembly GCA_026389265.1. Classification (GTDB taxonomy): domain Bacteria; phylum Cyanobacteriota; class Cyanobacteriia; order PCC-6307; family Cyanobiaceae; genus Cyanobium. The sequence continues at coordinate 6,036 of JAPLIE010000108.1, forward strand.
TGCGCCGCAGCCAGGGGAATGGCGCTGGCCAGCAGGGAGGGCAGCACCAGTGGATCCAGGACCAGGGCCAGCCACTGGGTGTGGCAGCGGCGGTGCTGGGGGTCTGCCGTGATTCTGGCGACAGGTTGAGGCCCACCGAGCCCCGCGGTGTCTGGTGCAGTCACGGCGATGGAGGCGCGGCCGCGCTCCGCATCTGGCACGCAGCGGCGAGGCCAGGGTTGCGGCGGCCGGAGCCGCACCACCGCTCCAGCTCTGGCGAGCCTTAAACTGGTTGGCAACTGGTTGATCAAAAGGCCATGCGCAGCGTTGGCGCCTTCGAGGCCAAGACCCATCTGGCGGCTCTGCTCGATGCGGTGAGCGCCGGGGAGCAGATCACGATCACCCGCCATGGCCGTCCCGTCGCCCGGCTCGTGCCGCCTGCTGCCGAACCTCCAACCAGCGTGATCGACACCATCGCCCGCCTGCGTCAGTTCAGCCAGGGCCAGACCCTCGACGGCCTCACCATCGCAGAGCTGCGTGATCAGGGCCGCCGATGAATCACCCGGAAGCGAGCGGCCCCGCGGAAACGGCGACAGAGCTGGTGCTGGATGTGTCCCTCAGTTGCGCCTGGTGCTTTGCCGATGAGGCCAGCGAGCCGGCTTGGGCGATCCTGGAGCGGTTACAGGGCGGCCGGGCCCATGTGCCGGCCCTCTGGCTCTGGGAAACGGCCAATGTGCTGGTGCAGGCCGATCGCCGTGGCCGCATCAGCCCGGCGGCGATCCGCACCTATCTCGGACTGCTGGAGGGGCTGCCGATCAGCATCGACCAGCCCAGCACCGCCAGCGCCTGGCATGACACCCTCGCCCTGGCCCGCAGCCATCGCCTCACCAGCTACGACGCCGCCTACCTGGAGCTGGCTCTTCGCCGGGGCCTGCCCCTGGCCACGCGCGACAAGGCCCTCCAGGCGGCGGCCCGGCTGGAGGGAGTGCCCCTGCTGCCCTGCTGAAGCCAGGGCATCCATGACTTTGTCAGCGCGGTTCTGCCCTGCGACGGACCTCCGATCTGGCTGCTGAGCGTGAACAGGCTGGCGCTGACGACCAAGGCACCGACCGGAATTGGCAGGCTGCCGGGGCTGGCGCTGGTCAGGAGGCGCTGCTGCAGGGCCACGGTCAGCCATGGGCTGTGGTGGGCGAAGGCGTGCGGCGATCGAGAGGAAGCATCCGTACTCGGCCCTGCCGGGCAACTGAGGTGGAGCGGCGTGATCAGCCAATCGCCTGCATTGGCAGCGCAGCATCTTTGCCTTGAAATCCTTGCGCCAGCTGCAGGATTTTCAAGGTAGTGCTCAGGGTGGCGCCATGCTTCGCCGGCCCTTTTTTTGCCTCACTACAGGCCGCCCTTGCCCGAGCGCCGGTGGTGGCGCTGCTCGGTCCGCGCCAGTGCGGCAAGACCACCCTGGCCCGCCAGCTGGTGCCCGTGGCCTCGGCCAACACTTTCGATCTCGAGGATCCGATCAGCCTGGCGCCCGATCCTGCGGGTGCTGGTCGACAAAGCTGATGCCCCGTCCCGCTTTCTGATCCTCGGCTCCGCCTCGCCGGCGCTGCTGCGCCAATCATCGGAATCGCTGGCTGGCCGCCTCGAGTTTGTGGAGATGGCGGGTTTCTCGCTGGCGGAGGTGGGGGAGGAAGCCGCCACAAGCCTGTGGTTGCGCGGTGGTTTTCCCCGCTCTTTCCTGGCGGACTCGGAGGTAGCCAGCCTGATCTGGCGACGCAACTTCATCCGCACCCTGCTGGAAAGCGACATCCCCCAGCTGGAGGTGCGCGTGCCGGCAGCCACCCTGCAGCGCTTCTGGGCCATGCTCGCCCATTTTCACGGCCAGCTTTGGAACGGCGCCGAACTGGGCCGCTCGCTCGGGGTGAATCAAACCACCTGTCGCCGCTATCTCGATCTGATCGAAGGTGAGTTCATGCTCCGCCATCCGCGTCTCGGCGCCTCCTAAGAGGGCTAGCCCGTCTGCTGGTTGTCACGCCGGGCGAGCGCAGCTACAGCCTCAATGACCGTGCTCAGGTGCTGTCCGTGGCGGAAGCGCTGAAGTCAGCAGGCCCACGCCCCTGATGACCATGCGGATCGGCAAGAGATTCCCCCGGCACACACCGGGTTCTCCCTGAGGTGCCACATAGCTGCTGTGACCAGCCCTGGTTCCTAAAGATCCGTCGGCAGGGATCGGCTGCGCCGCCAGGGCCAGAACCCGCGCCGGCCGCCCAGCTGCCTGGGCGGGGCCTGGCGTGGAGGCATGTCTTTCGCCTGCTGAGCCCTGGCGCTGTTCAAGGCCTCGTAGGCCCGCTGTTTGCGCAACCAGACGACTGGATCACCCCCATGGTCGGGGTGCCAGCGCAGGCTGCTGCGTCGCCAGTGCTGGCGCACCACGCTCCAGGCACTGCCCTCCGCGAGTTCCAGTTCGACCCAGCAGCTGCGCAGAAAGGCTCGCAGCTCATCGGGCAGCAGCCAGCACACCTGGCCATTGAGATCCACCACTCGATGGCGCTGGCGGGCAAGCTGCTGGGCCCGCTCCTGCCGATGCCGCTCCAGGAGCTCGTGGTGGCGCAGGATCCGCTCCTGCTGCACGCTCATGCGGCTGCTCTCCAGCAGGGGATCGATGATGCGCAGCACGAGCCACCAGCCGGCCAGGATCAGCAGCGAGAGCGCCACCAGCAGGGCGATGGTGCCCAGCAGCGCTGTGATCAGCGGGGCCACGGCCCGCTCCCCCCGGTGGATGGCCGTCCGTCCGAGGCGTGAGGTTCGCTCATGACCACCAGCACCGGATGTTGTCGTCCAGGTTGCCAGGGCCCAGCGCATCAGAGGCCGGCGTCATCGCGCAGCTGGTCGGTCTCTTCGATGGTCACCTGTTGGCCGGCCAGGGCCGGGAAGGAGCGATTGCCTGCCACGGCCGGTGGCGACGTGGCCTGGTGCACGCCCGTTGGAGTGGCGCCAGTGAGGGCAAAGCGCAGCAAGCGCGACCCCATCTCTGAGGCCTCTTAGGCCGATGGTCCATGCCGCCGGGCGAGTTCCTTCGGGGCTGATGCTGCGGCACTGATGGTGCGGCACCGTGGCTTGGTCCAGCCAGGGAAGCGCGCGGCGCGGGGCCGGGTGATCAAGAACGCCAGAGATCGCTGTTGTTGGCATAGGCGGCTTACCTTGGTAAGGGCTGCGAGGGGTAGGGTCTGTGAGGGGTAAGGTCTGCGATGTGGTGAGTCTGCGACGGAGCCTGGTTTGGATGCTCTTCTGACGCTGTCATCCAAAGGGCAACTGGTGATTCCGGCTCGGCTGCGCCAGTTGCTGGGGCTCAAACCTGGCGATTGGTTGGAGCTGAGTCTGGAGGCGGATGGACTGCTCCTGAAGCCCCACGGCTCCGCGAAGGCCACCAGCGCCCGCGATCGAATCGGCTGCGCCGATCTACCTGGGGCCACCGATCCCCCTGGAGCAGCAGGATCCGGCCCTCTTCGCCAGCGAAACGCGGCCATGACATTGCCCGTGGCCCTCGACACCAACCTGTTGGTGCGTCTGCTCACCGGCGATGAACCCGAGCAGGCCGGCCATCCCTGGATCTCAGGCCAGCGCTGCAATCCCTCTGAGAGCGAACCAGTGCCCCATCCGGGTGCTTCCGCCAATCCTGCTGGGACGCGGGGTTTCCTGGTTCGGAGATGCCCACCCAGCTGGGCCAGCCCCACCAGCGGGCGCCGGTGCCATACTTCAACAGTCGACCTTCGGGCCGACTAGGTGGCTCACACCAATGTTTCGGACAGCGGTTCGATTCCGCTCAGCTCCATTTCCCGCTCCCGGTTCGGCCGGAAGCCTCGCGGGGCTGCAATGGTTTCGACGGGGCATAAGGAGGGTGACTGAAGCCTGCTCGGTAAGAGCAAACACGTAACAGCGAACAACATCGTTCGTTTCTCCCGTCAAGCCGCCCCTGTGGCTGCCTGACACTCTTAACGGAGACGGGGTGAGCCCTTGTGAACCCATCGGTATGTTCCCCGGTCCCCGTCAAGGACGGTTCTGCATCGGTTCTCCCCTCTCCCCCGCGCCGCCCTTCCCTGCGACGGTTGTCTCCAGAAACGGCGGCATTCCAGCCGTCGCCCGCATCAACCATTCCATGGCTCCTTCCTCCTCCGTTCCCCTCGCCACCCTGCTGGTGCTCCCCGACCTCAAGCCCCTGGCCCAGCGTCTGCTGGCGGTGTTGCGCCACCTCAGCCCCGAGCTGGCCGATGGCTTCCACCTGGAGGCCGAGCGTCTCGGGCGGGCCGTGGTGTTCAGCGGCGATCCGCTGGAAGCCGAATCCATGCGGAGCGAGCTGCAGGCGGCTGGCCTCACCACCTCCCTCAACCTCCGCTACGTGCCGGTGGCGCTCGCTGAGGCCGAATGAGGATCCCCGACTGAGGGATCATTTCCGGGGGGCCCTGCCCTCAGGGATTCGCCCCCGCTGGAGTGGCTCCGGCTGGCCGGTAGCCACTCCAGCTTTTCAGTTCCTCCAGGGTGAGCATCCCTTCACGCCGCTCGCCTCCCTTCATCCAGGTGGGATAGGCGCGGATGCCGGCCTGGCTGCAGCGCTGCTGGCCGGCGGCACCCTTCTCGCATTCCAGGTAGGGGAGCCGCTGAGCGGCCGGCTGGCCGAACAGGCTCTTCTGCTGACGGCAGGCTGGGCACCACCAAGCGCCATAGAACACGAAGCCCTGGCGGCGCAGGTGCTCTGCAAGCCCCCGCTGGCTGGGGTTGGAGGGGGCGAAGTTTTCGCTGCTGCCCGAAGGGCTGGGCGTTGCCACCTCCGGGATCTGGGCCATCACCGCCGCCGCCGGCAGTGGGCCGGCAGGGAGCAGAAGAGCTCCCGAGAGCAGGAGGGTGAGGTGGAGCGGCCAGTGGCGTTGCAAGGCGAATGGGATCCGGACCAGAGGCATCGCCAGAGTTCACCTTCCTTCAGGTATCAACTTTAGGAGGCTGCTGAACAAGCCCGAGACCGCCCGCCGATTCCATGCCAGCACTGCCGTGTCATGCCGTGCTGCCCCTCAATCTCCCAGGCCTGCCGGCCCTTGCCGTTCGGCCTTCCGCCCTTCCCAGCACCGCGGGCGGCTCGGCGTCGCTGAGACAATGCCGGAACGTCGCACCGATGGGCCTCGATCGCCCGGGCGCCAGCCCGTTGCCAGCGACGCCCCGATGCAAGCGCCAGTCCCGATGATCGTGATCCGAGGAGCCTGAACCGATGAGCGCCAACGGATATCGCGATTACTTCAAGGTGCTCGAGCTCGAGAGGGGCGCCGATGCCGATGCGATCAAGCGGTCGTTTCGCAAGCTGGCCCGCAAATACCACCCGGATGTGAATCCTGGCGATAAAGCCGCCGAGGCACGCTTCAAGGAGATCAGCGAGGCCTACGAGGTGCTTTCTGATCCTGAGAAGCGGCGGCGCTATGAGCAGTTCGGCCAGTACTGGAGCCAGATGGGTGGCGGCGGCGGCGGCATGGGCGCTGATGTTGATTTCGGCCGCTACGGCAATTTCGATGAGTTTGTCAATGATCTGCTCGGGCGGTTCGGTGGCGGTGGTGGCAGCGGCGGCGGTGGCGGCTTTGGTGGCTTCGGCAGCGGCTTCCCCTCCGGCTTCGGCGGCCGTGGCATCCCGGTGGATCTCGATGCCGAGGCCACGATCAACCTCAGCCTCTCCGAGGCCTTCCGGGGCTGTGAGCGCACCCTTTCGGTGAATGAGGAGCGGGTGCAGGTGCGGATTCCGGCCGGGGTGCGCAGCGGCAGCCGGCTGCGGCTCAAGGGCAAGGGCAACCTCCAGCCGGGCACCGGCCGCCGCGGCGACCTCTACCTCAACCTCCAGCTCCAGCCCCACCCCGTCTGGCGGCTGGACGGCGACCAGCTCCGAGCCGACCTGCCCCTGAGCATCGACGAGCTGGCCCTAGGGGGTGAGGTCACCGTGGCCACGCCCGATGGGGAGGCCACGGTGCAGGTGCCGCCGGGGATGAACGTGGGCCGCAGCCTGCGGCTCAAGGGCAAGGGTTGGCCGCTCAAGGACGGGCTGCGCGGCGACCTGCTGCTCAGCCCGGTGCTCAAGCTGCCTGAGAACCTCAGCGATCAGGAACGGCGGTTGCTGGAGCAGCTCCGCCAAGCCCGCAGCGCCGATCCGCGCCAGGGGTGGATCGGCAACGCCAAGCTCTGAGTCTGGCAGTTTGGTTCATTCTTTGAAACCAGAGATTTTTTCCAGATCTTAACTTGCAAGCAAGGCCTTACAATTAGTTTTTACTTCTAAGCAGCAGTCAGGGTCCTGTGCCAAAACAACAACCGACGGGCTTTTCCCTCGCCAACCCGGCCTCTCGCTTGAAGATCTTGATCATGATGGCAGTGGTGCTGGCTGCGATTGGTTTGTTTCAGGCCAGTTCGGCACAAGATGAGGTTGCTTTTAACAATCAGAGCACCCGCACTGCCGTCACCACAGGCATGGATTTTGAGCATCGCAAGCCAATGGTTTATGGCAACGTACAGCGAACCATCGACACTGGAATGCACATCGAAAACATCTACCAGCTCAGCCTCAAGGACAAGACATTCTGGGCTGATGGTTGGTACTGGATTAAATGGCGTCCTGAGGTTCAGAAAATTATTGAGGCTGAGAAGATTCCGCTTAACCAGGTTCTCGAATTCACCAATGAGATTGAGGCAACCAATATGGTTTTGGAGCCAGACACCACAGAGCCGGTGAAGCTCGACGATGGCCGCCTCTATCAATTATTTCGCTTCTCCGGCCATTTCTTTGTCAATGATCTCAAGCTGGCAGGTTTTCCCTTCTACGACATGAATCTGCCGATCACGATCGAAACTAGGCCGGATTCTCTCTCCTGCCACGAAGGAGGTCCGCCCTGCGCATCGCTGCTGCCCGAAAAAAATATGTCCAACACGCTGATCGGACAATTCGCTGATGTAAACGGGTATGACATGGTGGGCAGCCTGGTGAAGCCATTTCTGCATCAGTACAATACTAACTTCGGCATCGGCAATCCCTCTGCTTTTCCATCAATCGATTATGGAATTGTCTATAAAACAAACTTCCTCTCCGCCTTCAGTCAGTATATTCTGCCTTTGCTTGTCGTTATTGGTATTGTGATCGCGTCGCCAAGTCTGCCCGGCTCGCTTGGTGATGTGCGGCTGGCCATCCCCACCACAGCGCTGCTCACACTGATTTTTCTCCAACAGAGCTACCGCGCCGATTTGCCGCCACTTTCCTATACAACGTTTCTTGATTTACTTTATATTTATGCTTATCTTGCTTCGATTATTTTCTTTTTTCTTTTTTGCTGGGGGACTGTCTATTATAATAATGCAAGTGAGGGCGGTGAGCTGCTCGCTGCACAGCACATCAACCGCATTGATTGGAAATTCCAGCTCGCCGCCCTGATCAGCCTGGCCTTGCTGGTGCCCCTGGCTTTTGTGCTCCTCTAAGCAGGCACAAGAAGCCTCTCTCTAAGATAGGTCCCTGTCCAGCAGGCCCCATGGAGCTCACCTATCGTCCCCGCCGGCTGCGGCGCACGCCGGCACTGAGGGCCCTGGTGCGGGAACACCAGCTCGCCCCAACCGACTTCATCTATCCCCTCTTTGTGCACGAGGGCGCCAGCATCGAACCGATCGGCGCCATGCCGGGTGCCAGCCGCTGGAGCCTGGAAGGGCTGGTGGATGAGGTGGGCCGGGCCTGGGATCTGGGCATCCGCTGCGTGGTGCTCTTCCCCAAGGTGGCCGATGGCCTCAAGACGGAAGATGGCGCCGAATGCTTCAACGAGCACGGCCTGATTCCCCGTGCCATCCGGCGCTTGAAGGAGGTGCACCCCGGCATGGCGATCATGACCGATGTGGCCCTCGATCCCTATTCTTGCGATGGTCACGACGGCATCGTGAGCAGCGAGGGGGTGGTGCTCAACGATGAGACGGTGTCGATCCTCTGCCAGCAGGCCGTGGCCCAGGCCCGCGCCGGCGCCGACCTGATCGGCCCGAGCGACATGATGGACGGCCGGGTGGGCGCCATCCGCGAGGCCCTCGATGAGGAGGGCTTCGAGCAGGTGGGCATCATCAGCTATACCGCCAAGTACGCCTCTGCGTATTACGGGCCCTTCCGCGAGGCCCTCGATTCGGCCCCCCGCGCCAACGCCGGCAAGCCGATCCCGAAGGACAAGAGCACCTACCAGATGGATCCGGCCAATGGCCGCGAGGCGATCCTTGAGTGCCAGCTCGATGATAGCGAAGGGGCCGATATCCTAATGGTGAAGCCCGGCCTGGCGTATCTGGACATCATCTATCGCCTGCGCCAGGAAACGGAGCAGCCGATCGCCGCTTACAACGTGAGCGGCGAATACGCGATGGTCAAGGCGGCGGCCGAACGCGGCTGGATCGATGAACGAGCCGTGACCCTCGAAACCCTGCTGAGCTTCAAGCGGGCCGGCGCCGATCTGATCCTCACCTACCACGCCTGCGATGCCGCGGCCTGGTTGCGGCAGGGGTGAAAGCACTGGGCCGGCGAAGGTCTTCTGCTGGGTTGCCGCGGTGGGTGGATCCTGGTCTGTTGGTGGCCGCTCCCGTGCTGGCCACCGCCGCTTACCTGGCCTTGGTCACCGCCCTGGCCAAGGCCAGCGGCATCGTCTTTTTGCTGTTTCCCGAACTGGGGGCCTTCAGCGGAGGCCGTCAGGCAGGGACCAGGCTTGGCCCATCGCTCATCTCACCAGCCGTTGACTGATTATCTTTGCAAATCAGGCACACAATGCCTGAATTGCAAGGGTATCGCTCCTGGGTTCAGCGGCTGCAGGCCCCGGCGCTTCGCCGGCAGCTGGAGCTTTTTCCCGCTGTGGCGCTGCTTCCGGTGGCGGGCGCCAGCTGAGAGGGCTTTGTGATCGAAACCTTGCTGAACCTGGCGCCTGAGGGACGCCGGGGCTGGTTTTACCGCACCGCCGCCGGTGCCGAGATCGACCTGCTGCTGGAGTGGCCTGATCAGCGGCTGTGGGCGACCGAGGTGAAACGCAGCCTCAGTCCACGGCTGGGCCGAGGTTTCCTTCAGGCCCGGGCCGATCTCCAGCCGGAGCAGACCTTTGTGGTGATCCCTGGGGACGGCGGTTACCCGCTGGCCGATGGGGTGGAGGTGCTGGGTCTGGCGCAGCTGGCCGAGCGGATACACGGGCAGCGATGAGCCGGCGGGGGCGAACTGGGGCCGAGTGTTCATAGAGTTGAGGAGGCGAGCCAGGGTCGGCGTGCCGGACCTTGCGACTCCAGGAATTCAGCGCCCGAGGCCCGGCCGCCCGAAGCCGGCACCCGGCAGTGCTCCCGCGCCGGAGGCCGGTCCGCCCACGCCTCCGGCCGCGGGAGCCACTGGAGCAGGGCGAACGAGGCCCGGCCCGGCCTGCCCGAAGCCGGCACCCGGCAGTGCTCCCGCGCCGGAGGCCGGTCCGCCCACGCCTCCGGCCGCAGGAGCCACTGGAGCAGGGCGAACGAGGCCCGGCCCGGCCTGGCCGAAGCCGGCGCCTGGAAGCACCCCGGCGCCGGAGGCGGGACCACCTACGCCGCCTGCGGCAGGAGCCACGGGAGCCGGGCGAACAAGCCCAGGCCCGGCCTGCCCGAAGCCCGCACCCGGCAGTACCCCGGCGCCGGATGCGGGACCACCCACGCCAGCTCGGATCGGTTGGCCCTGGGCGGGGGCCATCCCGCCGATGCCGGCTCCGCTCAGGGCGATGGCCACCAACAGAGGAGCCGAGATCCGCGAAGGCAACGAACAGTGCATGGCAGGGGCCGAGGGTGACAACTCCATCATGGGAGCGGAACCCCGGCTTGGCATCAGCGGCTGACGAAGGAGAACTCCGCCTCTGAACCGTGTTGCCGGCCCTGCCGATCGCCTGGCAGCAGCTCCGCGGCACGCCTGGCGATCGGATCGACCCGGGCGATGCGCAGCGACTTCTGTTTTCCATCGGCGCCGCTCACCATCGCCAGCTCATTGCAGGAGAATGGCGGCAGTGATCCCCTGCGCCATGGCCCCGGCCGCCGTTCCCGCCGTGCACCGTCTGGGTCATGTGGCCCTGCGGGTGGCTGACATGGAGCGGGCCAAGGCCTTCTACCAAGCCCTCGGACTGCAACTCACCTGGAATGCGGCCGACTGGGCCTACCTTCAATCGCCGCTCACCGGTGATGGGGTGGCCCTGCTCAGCTCCGACTACAAGGCAGCTGGCCCCCATTTCGCCTTCCATTTCGAGACTCGCGAGGCCGTCGATGCGGTGCACGCCCTGTTGGTGGCGAGCGGCCATCCCGTGGGCGATGTGCACGACCACCGCGACGGCACCGCCTCTTTTTATCTGCAGGATCCCGAGGGCAACTGGCTGGAGATGCTCTACGAACCCCCCGCCGGCATCCCTTCCAACCAGGGCGGCGCCGCGATTCCTTCCCTCACCCCCGCGGCGAGCGAGCAGGGGTGAGCACACGGGTGGGTCGAGATGAGATCGAAGACGCAACGGCACCGCTGGGAGGGGGCGCCGATGGCGACGATGCGGTCCTGAGGTCCGCCCTGCACCAACAGGGCGCCATCCTTTGTGCGGCTGGTGGGGATGCAGGGCTTGGTGCGTCCGCTGCCGAAGAAGCCAGGACCAGCTTCGCGCAGGGCGGGGTTCATCCTGCCGCTGGAGAGGGCACCGCACAATTCAACGCAGCACCGGAAGCTCCCGGCGAAGGCGGCGCCGCCATCGTCGCTGAGGCCCTTGAACTTCTGGAGTGGCCCCGCCTGGCGGGCCACGTGGCGGGCTTCGCCAGCACCGCCGCCGGTGAGCGCCTTTGCGCCGCCCTGCCGCTGCCGGCCACTTGGGCGGAAAGCCGTGAGCTGCTCGCCGCAACCACCGAGCTCCAGGGCCTCGATGGGGTGCTGGAAGGCGGCCTGAGCTTCCGCGGCGTGGCGGACATCGCCGCCACTGTGATGCGCTGCGCCAAGGGCGGCACCGCCGGCGGCGAAGCCCTGTTGGCGGTGGCCAGCACCCTGGCGGCGGCGCGGCGGCTGCGGCGTCAGATCGACGATGAAAGCCAGCGGCCGGTCTGCTCAGCCCTGGTGGCCGATCTGCGCACCCTGCCCGACCTCGAGCAGCGGCTCCATTTCACCCTTGAGGAGGGAGGCCGGGTGGCGGACCGGGCCAGCGCCGAGCTGGAGGGTCTGCGGCGCCAGCTGCAGGGGGTGCGGGTCGAGCGCCGGGAGCGCCTGCAAGAGCTGATCCGCCGCTGGGGCAACCTGCTGCAGGACACGGTGGTGGCCGAGCGCAACGGCCGGCCGGTGCTGGCGGTGAAGGTCGGCGCGGCCTCCCAGGTGGGCGGCATCGTGCACGACAGCTCCGCTTCCGGCAGCACGGTATTCGTGGAGCCCCAGGCGGTGATTCCCCTGGGCAACCGCATCCGCGAGCTGGAGGGGCGCGAGCGGGAGCTGGAGGAGAAGATCCTCGCGGAGTTGAGCGCTCTGGTGGGGGAGCAGGCCCCGGCTTTGGAGCACCTGCAGGCGGTGCTGGCGCGGCTCGATGCGGGGGTGGCGCGGGCCCGCTATGGGGCCTGGCTGGGGGCGGTGCGGCCAGTCTTGATGGCTGATCCCGCGGCTCCCTTTGAGCTGCGAGATTTGCGCCATCCCCTGCTGCTCTGGCAAGAGCGCCGCGAGGGCGGCCGGCCGGTGGTGCCGGTGACCCTGCGGGTGAGTCCGGAGCTGCGGGTGGTGGCGATCACCGGCCCCAACACCGGCGGCAAAACGGTGACGCTCAAAAGCCTGGGGCTGGCGGCCCTGATGGCCCGCGCCGGCCTGTTTCTCCCTTGCAGCGGCACGCCGCGGCTGCCCTGGTGTGGCCAGGTGTTGGCCGACATCGGCGATGAACAGTCGTTGCAGCAGAACCTCTCCACCTTCAGCGGCCACATCCGCCGCATCGCCCGGATCCTGGAAGCGCTGGGGCTGGAGCCAGGCATCAGACGGCCCGCGCCGGCTTCCGCCGGCCAGCACGGCGCCTCCCTGGTGCTGCTCGATGAGGTGGGCGCCGGCACCGACCCCACCGAGGGCGCAGCCCTGGCGGCGGCCTTGTTGCGGCAGCTGGCGGATCGAGCCCGGCTCACGGTGGCCACCACCCATTTCGGCGAGCTCAAGGCGCTCAAGTACGCCGATCCGCGCTTCGAGAACGCCTCGGTGGCCTTCGATGTCGAGACCCTCTCGCCCACCTATCACCTGCAATGGGGCATCCCCGGCCGCAGCAATGCCCTGGCGATCGCGGCCCGGTTGGGGCTCGATCTCCGGGTGGTGGCGGCGGCGGCCGAGCAGCTGGCGGCGGCTGGCGAGGGAGAAGGGGGCGGTGTGAACCGGGTGATCGAGGGCCTGGAGCAGCAGCGGCGCCAGCAGCAGGAGGCGGCCGAAGCCGCGGCGGTGGTGCTGGCCCGCACCGAACTGCTTCACGAGGAATTGCTTGCCCGGTGGGAGCAGCAGAAGGAGCAGAGCGCCGAGCTGCAGGAGCAGCGCCGCCAGCAACTGGAGCGCTCGATCCGCGAGGGCCAGGGGGAGGTGCGCCGCCTGATCCGCCGCCTGCGGCGCGGTGCCGCCGATGCCGACCGCGGCGATGGCCGCAGCGCCGGCGAGGTGGCGCGCCTGGCTGGTCAGCGCCTCAAGCGTTTGGAGGCCGAGCACCGGCCCCAGCCCCAGAGGCGCGAGCACGCCGGTTGGCGGCCGGTGGTGGGGGACCGGGTGCGGCTGTTGGCCCTGGGCAAGGCCGCCGAGGTGCTGGCGATCTCCGCCGATGGCCTGGAGCTAACGCTGCGCTGCGGCGTGCTGCGCAGCACCGTGGCGCTGGCGGCGATCGAGGGACTCAACGGCGAGAAGCCCGCCCCGCCGGCGCCGCCGCCGGTGACGGTGCGCAGCCGCCGCGCCCCCGGCAGCCGCGGTCCCCAGGTGCGCACCGAGGCCAACACCGTGGATGTGCGGGGCCTGCGGGTGCACGAGGCCGAGGCGGCGGTGGAGGAGCATCTCCGTGGCGCCAACGGGCCGGTGTGGGTGATCCACGGCATCGGCACCGGCAAGCTCAAGCGGGGCCTGCGCGAGTGGCTGGCTGGCGTGCCTTACGTGGAGCGGGTGAGCGACGCCGAGCAAGGCGATGGCGGCATGGGCTGCAGCGTGATCTGGGTGCGGTGAGCGGTTCGCCTCGATCGGACCGCCGTGTGGCGGCCATGTCAGAGCCGCAGGCGCGGCCACCAGCGGGCACTGCCTTTGGCCTGGAACCCTGCACTCGCCTGGCCCATGCTCGCCCCAGCCAGTCCAGAAGCGGTACTCGCGGCTGGAAGGCGTTGGACAGTTCCACCGGCTTCCGCCTGCCGGACGACTCGGTGCTCAGCCCGGATGCTTCCCTGGTGGCCCTCGATCGCTGGCAGTGCTTCGGCTCGATTGACGGATTCGACTTTTCAGGCGACGACTCGCCTGAAATGCAGAAGCAGCGCCAAAAACAGGAAGAGGTCCAGGTGCAGATTGAGATGGAGGTAAACCTTCGTTCAAGGTGAGGTGAGAGTGGTGAAACTCCGCCCGCTGAAACCACAGACATAGCCGGCGCTAGGGTTATCCCCTGTGATAGAAGCTTGTCCACCCACCAAGGAGTTGAGGCTAGAAACTCCCGCAGAGTTAAGCGTGAAAGTCTTTGCGCCATTACTGTCACTAATATTATAAATCAGACTGGCGAAGCTTGGTCCTTGCCCGAGGGCCGAGCATGAACTTGTTCCAGATACAAGGTCAGAAATGATGCCGCCAAAGCCAAAGAGACTGACAACTTGATTGTCAGTACTTACATCATCAGAGGACATCGTTAGTGACGCAGAGGCTATGGGTGAGCTAGGTAAATTAAATACAAAAAGTTTTTGCAAGTATTGGTAGCGCCGACAATGTAATTAGTGCTGGATTGATCATGTAAATCGATGAAACCATGCCAGCCTTGATCATTATTCCAGGTGCGCGTCCTGTCCCCGGGGGGGGCGCTTTTGCTGATTGTCTTATCGCGTGGCCGTTCGCGGCAGTGCTGTCTGGGCCTCTAGCTCACGCACTCTTATCGGGTCATTGCTGTTGCTACAGCGCTTGAGCAGCCCGGTTGGAAGCTCCGTCGCAGAGCCAGCGTTGGCATCGTTTCAGCTGCCTCGCGCTACCGGCGTCCCCAGCGGGCAGATGCACCCCCGGCTTGAGCTGACGCCGACCGGCTCAGCCGGTGCCGATGGCCGGCCTATCCGTTCCCTCCAGCAAACTTTCCAGCTCCCCCCTGAGTTGGCGGATCCGGGCCAGCAGTTCCACTCGGGAGCCCGAAAGCGGTGTCTCTTCCGGTGAATAGCGCGCTTTCACCGCAAACTCCTGCAGCGCCAGCAGCTCCTCCGGAAGGACCACCCGGGCCAGCAGCTGCAGACGCTCAAGATCGTGGCTCAGAGGTGGTTGCTCGCCGGACAGAACGATCAGGCCTTTGAGCAGGTTCTCCACGCACTGCTGGGCCAGAAAGCCCCAGTTTTCCTGGGCGAAGGCCGGATCCAGGCTGGCGGCCAGCGACTGCTCGTGGCGCATGGCCAGCCTGAGGATGGCGCGGGCGTCCTCCTCAGGGGGCATCGAGTGGCACCCCTTCGCGGTGGATGTGGCCGAGCACATGCCAGCGGGAGCTGGCCCAGTGGCTGGTCGTGGCGGCATCGCTGATCAGCAGGTCGAGATCCACGGGCAGCAGCGGCAGCAGCAAGGCCCGGGTGCGGGCGCGCAGCTGGCGTTCACGCTCCGGTGTGAGGCTGTCTTTGAGGATCAGCAGCAGGTCGAGGTCGGAACCCGGTCGAGCCTCTCCGCGAGCGCGGGAGCCAAACAGCCGGATCTCCTGCACGTCAGGATCCAGGCGGAGCCGCGCCAAGGCCGCAGCGATCTCCGGCGCCTCCAGACCCGGCCCGAGCGTCCTGGCTGGAGGCTCTCGCCGAAGCGCCTCGGGTTGAGGGGTGCCCATGGGGCCAGGTTAGGCGGGTGTTCATGGCGTGGCTGCAGCCGTGGCCGAGGGCAATCGGACGTGATCTGCCCGGCGGCAGGGATGGCCAGTGGCGCTCACCCCAGCACACCTTGACCGGCAGCAGGTTCATCGGCGGGCTGCCGATGAACTGGGCCACGAACAGGTTGGCCGGCCACTGGTAGAGCTCCAGGGGAGTGCCCAGTTGCTGCAAGCGCCCGCCGTTGAGCACGGCGATGCGGTGACCCATCGTCATCGCCACACCGCCGGCTTGCGGGCGATCGCCCGGCCCAGGGCCACCCGCTGCTTCTGGCCGCCTCCCGACCGGGCACCACGCTCACTGCCTGGGGGGGGGGGGCCTGGCAGAACGAAGAGCAGGAATCGCCGCCGCGGAGGCCACAAGAAAGCCCCGCCGATGGCAGGGCCGTGAAGGGAAGTAGGGATGCAATCAGGCCTGGGGCGGCGTGATCAGATCAGTGGCGATGTGCCTGCTTAGGCGGCGGCGTGCCCAGCGGCTGATCGCTACCGGTGCCACAACCAACGGCTGTCCCGTTGCAGGGCGGTGGCCATCGCTGAGCTGCTGGCCAGAAGCTCGGCGTGTTCTGTGGGCGTGAGCACTAGGGCGTCGCAGCTGAGCGGCAGCTCCGCCAGGGGCCAGGCCAGCAGGCGCTGGTGCTGGGGGCCGCTGCTGCCGGCATCGATCAGCAGCAGGTCGAGATCGCTGCCGACTCCGGCGTCACCCCGCCCGTAGCTGCCGAACAGACCCACCCGCTCCAGGCCCGGATGCTCCGCCGCCACCTGGACCGCCCAGAGGCGCACCAGGTTCAGGATCTGCTCCGGTTCAGGCCAGCGCAGCAGCGATTGCGTTAACGATCGAACGGGCATGACGGTGGGCGTCCTCGCTCTGGAGCCGGCCGAAGTGGTCGGTCGGGGCTCCATCGGCAAAACTGTCGGGCGAGCGCGTCGGGATATAAAGGGCATCGAGGATGCGCAAGCGGTCCTCCAGATCGCTGACGCTGGCCGCCAACTCAGCGGCGACGGCTGGCGGCAGGTCGCGCCAGGAGCGCCCGAGGCCGTGCCCCCACGCCTGCTGGCCATGGCGAAGGTGCAAACCCTTCAGGGCCTTCTCCACGGCCTGATGGCAAGCAAAGCAGGCCCATTCATGGTGGCCGGCGGCGGCGCTCACTCCGGCCAGCTCCAGATCGGCCTGCGCCTGATGCAGCCAGTCGCCGGAACGATTCATCTCGCCATTGTGGCGGCTGAGGATGCTGCACGCCGTGCCTCGCCCCAGACCTCCCCGCGCGGATGTCGCCCCCTCGGCATCGCTCCAGTCCCTCAAACCTGGAGATCACCCTGAATCTGTGGCAGCTCCAGGGGTTTCCCTTTCTCTAATGGCCGCTTCGGCCTCGGCAGGGCCACCCCCTCGCCCTCAAACAGGCGCCAGCCGCTGGGGTCGATCTCCAGGTGCACCGACTGCCCCACGGTCACGCTTTGGTCGGGCGTGGCCCGCACCAGCACGAGGTGGCTGCCCTCCAGCAGCCGACAAGTCACCAGTTGCTCATTGCCGAGAGCCTCCACGTGGCTCACCTCGGCCGCCAGATTGCGGTTAGTGGCCGGGGCCAGCTTCAGGTGCTCAGGCCGCAGACCGCCCGTGAGGGCCTGGCCCTGGCGGCCCCCCAGGGCCTCAGCCATCGGGCCCTCCACCAGCAAGCGGCGCCCCTCCAGCAGCAGCTGGCCCGGGGAGGCCACCGTGACCGGTATCAGGTTCATCGGCGGGCTGCCGATGAACTGGGCCACGAACAGGTTGGCCGGCCACTGGTAGAGCTCCAGGGGTGTGCCCAGTTGCTGCAAGCGCCCGCCGTTGAGCACGGCGATGCGGTGCCCCATCGTCATCGCCTCCACCTGGTCGTGGGTCACGTAGAGGGTGGTGGTGCCCAGCCGGCGCTGCAGCTCCACGATCTGGGCGCGGGTGCCGGTGCGCAGCTTGGCGTCGAGGTTGCTGAGCGGCTCATCCATCAGGAACACCGCCGGCTTGCGGGCGATCGCCCGGCCCAAGGCCACCCGCTGCTTCTGGCCGCCGGAGAGTTCCTTGGGCCGGCGTTCCAGCAGGCCATCCAGTTCCAGGGTGGTGGCCACCTCCGCCACCCGCCGCTCAATCGCCGCCTCCCGATCCGAGCGAATCCGCAGCGGTGCCGGCCAGGGGCGGGTGGCGCGGTGGAGGCTATCCAGCAGCTGCTCGGTGGCCGTGCGGGGCCGGCTGCGGCGCAGCCCGAAGCTGATGTTGTCGGCCACGCTCAGGTGGGGATAGAGCGCGTAGCTCTGGAACACCATCGCCACATCCCGCTCGGCAGGGCGCAGGCGGCTCACGGGGCGATCCCCCACATAGATCTCGCCGCCGCTGGGGCTCTCCAGTCCGGCCAGCAGCCGCAGCAGGGTGCTCTTGCCGCAGCCCGAAGGCCCCACCAGCACCAAGAACTCCCCATCGGCGACGGCGAGATCCAGCCGCTGCAGCACCTCCACCGGCCGATCGCCGCCCCGGAGGGGCGGGTATGCCTTACTCACCTGATGGAAGCGAACCTCGGCCACGGCGGCTCCATTACCGAGGGATCCTAGGGTTGGCTCAATGCAGTTCATCGATCAGGCCCGCATCGCCGTGCGCGGTGGCCGTGGTGGCGACGGCATCGTGGCCTTTCGCCGCGAGAAGTACGTTCCCGCCGGCGGTCCCTCCGGCGGCGATGGCGGCCGTGGCGGCGACGTGCTGTTGCGCGCCGACCCCAACCTCCAGACCTTGCTGGATTTCAAGTTCAAGCGCCTCTTCGCCGCCGACGACGGCGTGCGGGGCGGTCCCAACCGCAGCAGCGGCGCCAGCGGCAAGCCCCTGCTGATCAAGGTGCCCTGCGGCACCGAGGTGCGCGACAGCCGCACCGGCATCCTGCTGGGTGATCTCACCGAGGCGGGGCAGGAGCTGCTGGTGGCGGCCGGGGGCCGCGGCGGCCTCGGCAACGCCCACTACCTCAGCAACCGCAACCGGGCACCGGAGAAGTTCACCGAGGGCCGCGATGGCGAGGCTTGGGACCTGTGGCTGGAGCTCAAGCTGCTCGCCGAGGTGGGCATCATCGGCCAGCCCAACGCCGGCAAAAGCACCCTGATCGCCGTGCTCTCGGCCGCCCGGCCCCGCATCGCCGATTACCCCTTCACCACCCTGGTGCCCAACCTGGGGGTGGTGCGCCGCCCCAGCGGCGATGGCACCGTGTTCGCCGACATCCCCGGCCTGATCGCCGGCGCCGCCCGCGGCGCGGGCCTCGGCCACGATTTCCTGCGCCACATCCAGCGCACCCGATTGCTGCTCCATCTGGTGGATGGCAGCTCGGACGACGTGGTGGCCGACCTCCAGGTGGTGGAAGCGGAGCTGCGGGCCTACGGCCATGGCCTCGAGGCGCGGCCGCGGCTGGTGGTGCTCACCAAGGCCGAACTGCTTGATTCCGAGGAGATCGCCGAGCGGCTGGAGGCCCTGGCCGCCCATGGCCTCAGCGCTGCTGCCCTCCCCAGTCTGGGGGCGCCGCTGGCGATCTCGGCGGCCACCCGAACCGGGCTCGATGCCCTGCTGGCGCTGGTGTGGCGGGAGCTGGGGGTGGATCGGCCGGCTCCGGAGCCCGTGGCTCTGGCTGGGGCCGCCGGTGTCACCGCGGCGGGCGGGATCGCGGCCAGTGGCGCCTGGGAGATCGAAGAACCCGAAACCCTCCTGGTGCCCCTCACGCGCCCGCGGACCCCACGCGGTGCGGCTGCCGCCGGCCCGAGCCTCCCGGAAGCCTCCGAAACGGCTGGCTCAGCTGATCGCCTCAATGCGGAACCTCTGGCAGGGGATTCTTCCGCAGAGGATCCCTCCCGGCGCTGATTCCTTTCACCGCTGATCTCTTCCAGCGCAGCTTCCTTCTATCACTGAGATCTTCCAACGCTGATCCCTTCTCAACAGATCGCGGTGGATCTCTGCGCAGCCCTCCCTGCTGCAGATAAGGGCAGTGCAGGTAGGGCAGTGCAGATAAGGGCAGTGCAGGCAAGAGCCCTTGGATGCTCCCCGCGGCACGGGGTTGCGCCGCAGGGACAGAGCGCCATCAGGCCAAGCGAAAACCCCCGGGAATCAAGAATCCCATGGGCTGCACTGTCTGTTTGTGGAGTGGCGAAACGGCTTGCGGTGTGGCACAACGGCGCAGCGAATCAGTCGTCGTAGACGCGGCACTCGGGCGCTTCCGGGTTGAGGTCGCAGTAAACCTCCAGGGGGGAGGGATCGTGGCTGTCTTCGGGGTGGAGGGTCTTGTATTCCTGAAGGCTCTTCAGCTCTTCCTCGAGGTGGCGAACCTTGCCGAGGTTGCCTTCCGCTTTGGCGGATTCAATCTCGACCCGGTCCTTCTCGATGTGGTCGTCGATGGTTTTCATGAATGACCGACCGCACACGGCCGGAGCTCACCGAAACCACCATACGGGTGCTTCCCGTCGCTTGAGACCGTCCTGTGCGCTCCTGCTGATCTGGAACGCGCAGGGCCGCCATCGGGTCCCGGCTCAGTTCGGCCGTTCGCTGAGTTCCAGCCAGCGCTCCTCGGCGCTGTGGATCCGCTCCACCAAGTCCGCCAGCTCATGGGTGAGGGTCTCCAGCTGGCCGTAGTCGCCGCCGCTGGGATTGGCGAGGCTCCTTTCCAGCTTGCTGCGGCGTTCCTCCCAGAGGGGCAGGTCCCGTTCGATCGATTCGAGTTCCCGGTTTTCCTTGAAGCTGCGGCGGCGGGGTGGGGTTGGCTTGGTCGTTGGAGGGTTGTTGCTGCTGGGAGCAAGGCCCTCGGGGCCGGGGGCGCTCGCCGCCGTATCGGCTCTGGCCGCGGCTGATCCGGTCCGGGCCGCTCCCCCGGCCGGCCGGCCCGCAGCTGCCTGCTGGCGTTCGAGGTAGGTGCTGTAGTTCCCTTCGAACCGTTCCAGCTGTCCATCGCGGAAACAGAAGAGGCGATCCACGGTGCGGTCGAGGAACCAGCGGTCGTGGGAGACCACCACCACGCAGCCGCGGAAATCTTCGAGGAAGTCCTCCAGCACCCCGAGCGTGTGCACGTCGAGGTCGTTGGTGGGCTCATCGAGCAGCAGCACATTCGGCGCCTCGATCAACAGCCGGCACAGGTGCAGCCGCCGTCGTTCGCCGCCCGAAAGCTTCGCCACCGGCTGGTGCTGCTGGGCCGGCGGAAACAGGAAGCGCTCCAGCAGCTGGGAGGCGCTGAGATCCACCCCATCCACCTCCACCCGGCTGGCGGCCTCCTGCACCACATCGATCACCTTGCGCTGGGCCCGGTCGGCCAGCAGCACCTCGCTGTGCTGGTCGAAGTAGGCGAGTTTCACGGTGGAGCCGAGTTCCAAAGTGCCGGCGCTGGGTTCGCGGCGGCCGGCGATCACCTGCAGCAAGCTGGATTTGCCCACGCCGTTGGGGCCGATGATCCCCACCCGGTCTTCGGGGCTGAAGTCGTAACTGAAGTCGCGCAGCAGCAGGCGGGGGCCTGGATGGTCGGGCCCGGGTTGTGGAGCCTCCTCTGGCGGTTCGGCTGGTCCCTCGGGGCGGCCGGTCCTAGGTCCTGAGGCATCCCTGCCCGGAGGGCTGGCCGGCACCGCCACGCATAGCCCTTCGGCCGTGATCGCCTGCTTGCCGATCCTTCGCGCCGTTGAGGTCAGGCTCACCTGGCCCTTCGCCTGGCGGGCGGGGGCCTCGCGCATCGCCTCGATCCGCTGCAGACGGGCCTTCTGCTTGGTGCTGCGGGCCTTCGGGCCCTGGCGCAGCCAGGCCAGTTCCCGCCGCAGGCTGCCGCGGAACTTGGCGGCGCTCGCCTGCTCGGAAGCCTCCTCCTCGGCCCGCCGTTCCAGGTAGGTGGCGTAGTTGCCCTCGTAGGGCCGGGCCTCGCCCCGCTCCACCGCCACGATTCGCCGCGTCACCCGGTCGAGCAGGTAGCGGTCGTGGGTGACCAGCACCAGGGCGCCGGCGAAGCGATCCAGCCAGCCCTGTAGCCACTCCACCCCTTCGGCGTCGAGGTGGTTGGTGGGTTCATCGAGCAGCAGCACCTCCGGTTGGGCCACCAGGGCCGCCGCCAGGGCCACCCGGCGCCGGTTGCCCCCCGAAAGCTCCCCCACCCGCCGGCCCAGCAGGTCCGAAGCGCCGCCGATCCCGAGGCGCTCCAGCACCTCGCGGCAGTCGCGCTCCAGGTCCCAGGCGTTGCAGCTATCCATCCTGTGGTTGCAGGAGCTGAGCCGGGCCAGCAGGGTGTCGCTGGCGGGATCGGCGGCCAGGGCCAGGCTGAGTTCCTCGTGCTCCCGCAGCAGGGCCAGGCGCTCGCCGCCGGCGGCGAACACCTCCTCCAGCACCGTGCGGGTCGGATCGAGGTCGGGCTCCTGATCCAGCAGCACCACATTGAGCTTGCTGGAGCAGCGCCGCTCGCCCCGATCGAGGGGGTCATGGCCGGCCAGCACCCGCAGCAGGGTGCTTTTGCCCGCCCCATTCGGTCCGATCAGCCCCAGCCGTTCGCGGGCACCCACTTGCAGCTCAAGGTCGGAAAACAGGGTGCGGATGCCGTAGTCCTTGCCGGCTCCCACCAGGGAGATCAGGCTCACGTCGCCTCCGTGGACACGGCTGCCGGAGTGACCGCGGCAGCTGGAGTGGCCACGGCAGCCGGAGTGGCTGCGGCGGCACCCTGCCGCTGGGCCTCCAGGTGGAGGAACACGCTTTTATCGCCCACATCGGCCGCGGCGGGCATCGGGAACTTGCGCAGGCAGAGCACCAGCAGCAGCACGCTCTCCAGGGTGAGCAGGGTGGCAGTGGTGGTCACCGGCAGCAGGCCGCTGAGCCGGCCCAGCAGGGCCACGGGCAGCAGCAGGGTCACGCCGATCGCCTCGGGCCTGCGGAAGCAGAAGAACTCCTTGAAGCCCACGCCGGTGAGGGCAGCGAAGAAGGGGCCCACCGCCAGGATCCAGACGGGCTGCTCCCGCAGGGTCTCGCCCATGGAGCCCAGCCCCACCCGCTGGGCGAGCAGCAGCCCCCCAAGGCAGCCCGCCAGCCAGAAGAGCTGCAGGGCCCGGTGCAGGGGCCGCAGGTAGATGTGAATCCAGCGCAGGGCCAGGCCGAGGCCGGCGGCCATCAGCAGCAGCCAGGGCCAGAGCAGGGCATCTCCCCCCTGGCGCCAGCTGAGCAGCAGCCC
>JAPLIE010000004.1 GCA_026389265.1 Cyanobacteriota bacterium
GGGCTTTCGGCGGATCAGGTTCATAGTTTCTCTCTCAGGTTCATGACGATTTACGTGGGCAACCTTTCCTTCGATGCCGAAGCGGAGGACGTCCAGCAACTGTTTGCCGAATACGGCAAGGTCAGCAAGTGCAGCCTCCCCCTGGATCGCGACACCGGCCGCAAGCGCGGTTTCGCTTTCGTGGAGATGGCCAGCGATGCCGAGGAATCCAAGGCTATTGACGAGCTTCAGAACGTCGAGTGGATGGGCCGCGCCATCCGCGTGAACAAGGCAGAACCCCGCACCGGTGGCGGCGGCGGTGGTGGCGGCGGCCGTGGCGGCTATGGCAACGGCAGCTTCGGCGGCAGTGGCGGTTACAACGGCGGTGGCTACGGCAACCGCAACCGCTACTGATTACCCCTTGCCCTTCGGGGCCGGCAACAGGGTTTCGACCCTGAGTCCCCGCTATCAACCCTGCTCCGGCAGGGTTTTTTTATGGCATCACTCCGGCGCCCTGGCGGCGCAGAGGCCGATGGGGGCCTGCACAACCCAGGGCTGATCACGTGGCACAATCCCGGGACGATCACGGCGACGCAACCTCGGGTCGATCACCCGCCATACGCGCCATACAACCCCTTAGCCGCTCAGCTGACGGCGCGAAGCTGTTGCTGCTGATATTCGCGGCGAAAAAGCCAGAACAGATATTCGGGTGATTTGTAGTTCTTCGGCAGACTGTGATGGAGAATCGCCAAGCGATCCCAGCAGACTGTGCGCTCTATTTGCTTCTGGGTGCAGCCTTCTCGCAGCAATAACCTCATCGCCTTGCAATACATGGGGTATTGCGCCTCCAACTGGCCAATCGTGAGCGTAGGCGTGGTGGGTTCGGTCAGGGGTCTGCCCCGAGAATCTGCATCCTAGGCCCTTGATGCCCAGATCCGTTAAGCGTGGCTTCGCTGGGAGGCCATGGTGGTGAGCCGGCCGATACTGGGATCCCAAAGAATATAATTGAAGCAGCCAGGTATATCGGAGAGTGTAAGTCTTTTTACCCCTTGAAGTCTATCCGCGTTGCGCTGATTGCAGGCCCGTAGGCGATAGTTGGGAATCGCCGCGCAGAGGTGGTGAATCGCGTGGCAGCCGATATCCGCAGAAAACCAGTTCAGCACAGCTGGCAGCTCCAGATCGCTCGTGCCCTCAAGGGCGCCTGCCATCGCATTCCATCCTTCGGTGGTGTGGGCGTAGGAGCCGGGAAAATTGTGTTGTACGAAGAAGATGCAGATGAAGATGGCGGCACCACAGGTCATGACCGGTGTATAGATCGTCCAGAAGGCGGCTGCACCGACGGTGGCGCCCATGGCCGTCCAGACCGCCAGCACCGCGAGGTTGTTAAGCAGCAGGTCTTGGAACTCCTCGGGGCTATACCAGTGGCGGCTGTGGTGGGAAGCGAGGATCTCTTGGAAGGAACGATCCGGCATCTCCTGCAGGCTGCGGATGGTGTAGGGCAGCAGGGCCGCAAGGCCGAGCAGTAGGGCTAGCCGCGGTTTGATCACCAGGTAGAAGAAGCCGCCAGGAAAAAGCATCAGAGGATGGCGGATCCAGCCGTATTGGCGCTGCTGCTTGGGGTTCAGCCGGGCAAAGGCTTCGGTGCTCACCAACGCGGAAGGTCCTTGGTACTTCTCCCAATCGCCGTTGTGGCGATGGTGGTATTCGTGGCCCCGGGACCAGGGCAACTGGGGGATACCACTCACCACCCCGAGCAGGAAGCCGCACCAACGGTTGGCGCGGCGATTGCGGAACAACGAATGGTGGCCGCAGTCGTGCATCAGGGAGAAGCAGCGGGCCAGGAACAACACCTGCAGGATGATCACGGGCGGCAGCAGCCACGGGGATCGCTGCAGCAGTTCTAGGGCCAGCCACCAGAGCAGCCCGTAGGGAACCAGGGTGTTGATGATCTGCCAGGTCGCCAGCCGATTGGAGCTGGCCATGAACGGGCGCAGGTCAAAGTCCCGCCGACCGAGGGGTTCGGAGGCTGTCGGCCCATCGCTAGCGGCCGGGCTAGGCGCGGTCGGGGTCCCTCCCCGTGGGAGCGATGCGGTCAAGGGAAGCAGGGTTGGTGGGTCATGGCACTGAAGAATCGCTGCAGTGGTGCGGTGAACCTAGACGGGGCAATCGCATCGATCAGTGGGCCTGCCAACCTACGGAGGTCGGCTAGCTGACCAGCCGATCAGGATCCTGATGGGGGGCGGTTTCCTGGCTTTGGCCAATGGCATAAAGCTCAGAACTGGGCCATGGCACGGATCTTGGCCAATTTTGCATCCGCAAGCCCCTCGAGCTCGGCCAGATCCAGCAGCTTCTCCTTTACCAAGCTGGCAAACAGAAAAAGAATTGGCTGGGGCCGGAAATCAAAACGGCCTTCAATGCGATGGCGCTGGATGCTCAGATAGTCGTGCAGCTGCCACAGGGCCCCGGCGGAATCCACGATCGCCGCCTGGAGCTGAATCTCGATGATCAGACTGGTGAGGGCCCGGCCGTGGGCCGTGTCAAAGGCCGTTCGGGCGATCTCCTGCTCCCGTTCGCTCCAGTCCGGCCAAAGCTCCTGGGCCGTTTGGGAAGGGGCCTGCGCAGATTCCACACCGATCATGCTCCGTTCAGCCATGCTGCATTTGCCCGTATCCGAACCTTATCGCTGCTGGAGAGGCATCGTGAGCCGGGCAGTTCATACCATGCCAGCCAGGGGTACTGGTGGTGTTCCCAGTGGTACCCGAAGTGATAGCAGGTGAGCAGTGACAACCAGACCGGCAGGTCCAGGCTTCGGGGCCGCTGGCTCTCACTGTCCGGATCCGTGGCGCGATGGGGAAGATACGTGCCGAACACGAAGAGTTGCGCGGAGCTGAGGAGCAGGGGGAGGATGCAGAAGAGCAGCAGGTTCAGGCCTGCGGTGGGCGTGAGCCCCAGGCTCAGCAGCCCTAGGGCACCCCACCCCCCCAGGAGATAGGCCATCTGCTCCCAGCTCAGATAACCGCCCAGGAAGTGGAGGAACCAGCGCAGGGCCGCCAACAGCCCAGGCTGCTCGGCGCCGTGGACATCGGGATCGCCAGAGCCGCCGGAGAAACGATGGTGGAGTTCATGCTTGGCGCGACAGCTGCCGTAGGCCAGGCCGGCATAGAGGGTGAGGGCCAGCTGGCCCCAGCGGGCGTTGGCCTCTGGGCAGGAGGGGCGCAGCACCCCATGCATGGCGTCGTGGGCGACGATGAACAGGCCGGTGTGGAGAAAGCCGCGCATCAGCACGGCCAGCAGAACCAGGAGGGCTTCGATCCATGGACCTGCGGCCATGCCCGAGGTCAGGGAGAGGACTTCGCCGACCCGGTTGAGATCCACACTCAGCAGGCCAACCCCACTCACCAGCCAGGCCGAGAGGATGGCTACCGACCAGCCCACTCCCCTGGAGCTGCCGGTGCTCAACGGGCGAGCTTGAGCAGTTCGGCCGGCGATGCGAGCAGATCGATCGCCACGAAGTAGATCTTGCCCTCGGGGTTGAGCAGGAAGCGCCAGGCCACATCCATGCCCACGCCGGCGCCGAACCAGGGGGTCTGGACTTTGCCGGTGACCTTGATCTGGTTGAAACCGCCTTCGGCTGGTTCGGAATAGCCACGCTCGGGGAGGAGCTTGAGGTTCTGGCAGTCCTCGCGGAAGAAGCGCAGGATGGCATCGCTGCCCACAATCGGCTTCTGGAAGGGGGGCTGAAGGGCGCCGTCGGGGAGGAACAGCTGGATCAGGGCGTCAAAGTCGTTGGCATTGAGCAAATCCATGTAGGCGTTGACCGTGGGATTGATCACGCCTTCGATGAACACTTTCTTGCGGCTCTGCTCGGGGGTCGGGGCCGCTACCGGTTCCATCACCCGCTGGCCCTCGCCCTTCATGGGGTCGTAACCCATGTCCACCACAAAGTTGCGCAGCAGCGTGATCTGCTGGCCCTGCTCCACACCCTTGACGGAAGCGAGCACGGCGGCGGCATTGGCGGAAAGCTGGTACCCCTCGGGGATCGGTGCCACCTGGCCGGCGGCCATCCACTGGCCCAGCTGGTACCAGAAACCGAGCTTGATGTTCACCGACCAGGTGGCGTAAGTGCGGCCGATCGGGGTGTCGCTGCTGTTGGCCAGGTCGCACATCACCTGGCTCTGGCCAGCGAAGTCCAAGGCCTTGATCTGGGCCAGCACCGGCTCGGCGAACTGCATGCGTGCAGCGCCCGGAGCAGCCACCGTGATCGTGGTGCCCATCTCCAGATAGGCGTACCAGATCAGGGCCAGTTGGTCTTCAGCGCTCAGCAGGCGGAAGCGGGCCGTGATGGCTGGCACCGCATCGGCTGCCAGGGTTTCAGGGAAGATCTGGGAGGCCTTGGCGAGCGTGAACATCCTCAGAAGTCCTGAATGTGAAGGAATCTTGCAAACTCTACTGCACGCTGCGCGCCCTCTGGTAAAGAAACGCTCTTTTGCCTCTTGGTGGCCCCTGATCCTGGTCGTCTTGCTGCGTGGTGCGGGGGCTCCAGGCCTTGCCATTCTGCCCTGTTTAGGGGTGATGGCTGGCCGAGAGATCTGGAAGGCCCTGCTGCTCCAGGTGGTCTAGGGCCAGCTGCAGGGAGGGGGCCAGGGGCCGGCTCTCCCGCCGTTTCGGGCTCCAGATGGCACCGCTGCGCAGCTCATCAAGGTCCGCGAGCACCATGTCCTGCCCCTCACGCAGTTCCAGGGTCTCGATGGGGGCCGTGAGCTGAACGTGGAACACGTGCAGGACGCGATGGGGCTCTTGGTGGGAGAACCACAGGCTCACCGCGCCGGCCACCCAATTGATCTCCTCCTCCACCTCCCGCCTTAGGGCCTGCTCCGGCGTTTCGCCCGGATCCAGGTGGCCACCGAACAGGCCCCAGGTACCTGGATGCACGATTCCCTCAATGTCGTCGCGCAGTTGGAGCAGCCAGTGCCCCTGCCGCTCGATCATCGCCACGGCGATCTGAAGGGACATGGAGACGACCGCGTGGAGGCAGATGCATTCCGGGCAGATTAGGCAGAGGGGGCGGACCTTCCATGCCCCTGGGTCCGGTCTCCAGGCGTGGCTCGGTGGTCTGATCTTGGGGTGTCTAGCCAGGCTGATCCAGCCCTTCAGCGCAGTTCGAACACCAGGAGATCGGCTCCGCCAGCGCCTGCCGTGATCGCCCCCGTCATCCCGGGCTCCATACCGAGCCCATCGCCGCTTTGCAGGCTTCCTTGCAATGAGCCTTGATCGGCTGTTTCCAGGCTGATCTCCAAATCACCATCGACCAGCTGGATCCATCCGTGGGCCTCGGCCGCACCGGGCAGCGCCAGCCGTTCCCCAGCCTGGGGCCGGGCCCGCCAGATCCGCACCGGCCGATCGATGGCCATGGCCCCCGCGCTCTCCTCGGGATCGATCAGCAGGGTCCAGCCGCTGCCGAGTTCAAAGGGCTTCTGGCCGTAGCTGGGGGGAAGCCCCTGCCTGCTGGGGGTGATCCAGATCTGCAGCAGCCTGCAGCTCTGGGACCCCTCGTTCATCTCGCTGTGCACGATGCCGCTGCCGGCGCTCATCCGCTGCACCTCGCCGGCCCGCAGCGCTTCGCTGTGGCCCATCGAGTCACGGTGGTGCAGCACCCCCTCCACCATCACGGTGATGATCTCCATGTCCCGGTGTGGGTGCATGCCAAAGCCCCGACCGGCCGCGACCTGGTCGTCGTTGATCACCAGCAGCGGACCGAAGCCCCGCCAGGCGGGGTGATCGTGGCCGGCGAAGCTGAAGCTGTGCCAGCTCTCCAGCCAGCCGTGGCTGCTGCGGAAGCGTTCGGCGGCCGGGCGAAGCACGAGGCCAGGTTGGTCGACCAGGGTGGACTGGTTGGCGGCGAGGCCTGCGCTGGAGGGGGTGGTGGGGGAGCCGGGGAAGACGCTCGTCATGGGCGGAGACCGGAGGGGAAGCGATGGGCGCAGCGGGGACGGAAGCCAAGGCCCAGAACTTAGGCACGCTGGAGGCCCGCAGACGTCAGCTGGTTCCACCATTGTGGAGCGTGCCCCAGGCCACCCTGCCCATCAAGGCCCCGATCGACTCCAGCGGCCCCTGGCGGGATCGGGCGCCTCAGCCGGCTTGAGCCATGCCCATGTCCTGCATGCGCTTCCAGAAGCCGCTCTTGCGGGCATGGTTCTGGCGGATTCCAGCCAGGTAAGCGTCGTGGCTGGGGATCTCCCCCCAGTCGGCGATGCGCTGGCTCAGCCGCTCACAGCTCTGCAGGTGGTGGGCGGCATGGCCGTAGCGGCTGGAGCGAGCGTTGGCCAGGGTGAAGTCCACCATCGATCGCAGGGCGATGGTGGCTGCCAGGGGATGCGCCTGGCTCAGCTTCTCGGCGGTGGCCCCCAGAAGGGTGTACTGGTCTCCATCAAGCTGGCTGCGGCGTTTCACCACGAGCTCTGAGGCCCTGCCGAGGCTGGAGGGCCAATGGATCAGGAAGCTCAGCGCCTGAGCCACGGAAGGATGGCCCAGGGCCTGCTCGATCGCCCGTTGCTCCGCCGGCCCATCCTCAAAGGCCGGTAGGCGATCGAGGTACTCCCGCAGCACATCTGAGCGCAGGCAGCGGGCAAACAGGTCCCAACGGGCGGCCTGGGCCTCGTCCTGCCGGGTCAGGGCTTCCAGGGTGTCGATGTGGGTGTCCTCCCACTCCATCTCCGGCCAGCGGCTGTGGTCGGGCGTGGCTCGGGTGAGGAAGGCCAGCGCATCCTCGGGCCGCCCAACCGCAAGCAGACGCCGGGCGATGCCGGTGGCGATCCGCGGGAAGCGCTGTTGCTCAGGCGTGTATTGGGCGATGTAGGCATCGATATCGCCCATCGCCGTGGCCACGTCCTGAAGGCCCAGCTTCACGGTCCACTGGCGCGAGCTTTCCTCGCGCTCATGGGCGTAGGTGAGGCCGCCGGAGCCCCAGCCCACCTGCTGCCACTCCTGCCGCGGCGGCACGGGAACCGGCTGCTCGGCCAGCTGCTCGAACCGCGACTTCAGCAAGGCCAGACCCTCCGGCCCGAGCGCCTGCTTCAGCTGGGCGATCACCCCGTCGAAGACCCCATAGCCGTTGTCACAGAAGGCCTCGAACACCTGCTCCGCCAACGGGGCGGGGTCAGGCGGTGCCGCCTCGGTGAGCCGGCCTAGCTGGCCCATCGCCTGGCGGAACAGATCACCAAACAGCCCGCTGCTGTCATCGCAGCGGCCCAGCACGTTGTTGCCCAGCTCCAGGAACTGCCACAGCAGCTCCCGGGCAGCCGTGCGCTCCGACTGGGCGATCGGGCCGGTGATCGCCTCCAGCTGCAGGGTCAGCTCCTTGAGCACCGCCCGGCGCTGCTCGCGCTCCAGAAAGCTCCGCGAGCGGGCGATGGTGGCCAGGCGCTGGCGCACCTGGGCAGCGGCGTCCTCGGGACTGGTGGCGTTGGCCACAGCCAGGCGGATGCGGCGCTTGATCACCGGATCGCTGCCGGCCAGCTCAAGCAGCAGCTCCGCCAGGCGCTCGGGGCCCAGGGCGATCAGGGTCTGGCTGGTCAGGGCGGGGGAACGGGGCACCGGCAGGGAGCCGCGGAACGCCTGCCCAGCCTGACTGATCTGGACGAGCGGAACGGCGAGGCCAGACGCGATGCCCAGTACCCCAGGACAGAGCCCCGGCCTCACCCTGCCGAGGCAGCTCATGATGCCACCAAGCAACCAATAAGCTGTTTAAGCTGCCATTACTCACCTTCGTGCTCCGTTCGACGGCTTGCCCCAGCTCAGTCCCCTCGTTCAGCGCCCCTAGTGAGGGGGGGGTCTCGTTCCTATGGAGATCGTCTTGCCTACGAATCTGCCTCTGCCCGCAATCTCTCGACCTCTTTAAACTCCGGCCTCTCATTTTTTGCCCAGCTAACAATCGCATCCCAGTCAATCGAATGGCTTCGGCATACCATGACTGCTTGATCCCAACATTGCCGATCGCAATGATGGAAGTAGGCCGCTAACCTATCGATCACGCAAAGGGTTGGCGTGATCACGCGCAAGGATCCATGCACAGTCAGAAGACTTTCTATTGATCGGAGGTCCCCAATATAGAGATCTCCAAAGGCGAGGGGACCGGCAGGGAATTCAACCAACCACGTCGTGCGTGGATGTTCATAGAGCCGCTTGGTCGAACCCTGGACGAAGCCCAAGGGAGCAATCGCCTTGAGCAGGCTCTTGGGGTCCGCTGAAGTCACAAAATCAAGGTCATGACTCATGTACTGGTTGTGGCTGTAGATCGATACCGCGCCACCGCCCGACAAGGTGGCGGTGATCCCAGCTGCCTCTAATGCCTCGCTGATGATTACAGCCAGTTCCTCAATGCCAGTGGCTTCTGTGATTTCAGCCATAATGGACTAGGGCTTTGCCCGACTGGCGCGGACGTTGCCGCTCTCGGAAATACTGCTGCACTTGTTCATTCGGTAGCAGCTTGAGTTCGGCTTCTAGTAGCTCCTTGAGGTTGCGCACGGTTGGATTCCGATCATTGAAGGAAAAGAGGCGGATGTTGCCCACCAGCCGGCTCACCAGCACACCCTCTTCTTCGAGGCGTTTCAGCTGACGCTGGGTCATATTCAATCCAAAACCGAAGGTCTTGGCGATGCGCAGGGCATGTCCTTCGCCGTAGCACTGCAAAAACAACAGCACCCATGCCGCCGTGCGGTTGCCGAAAATCGCCTCAAGGACGGGGTTCATGACTGGATCCGTCGCACCCCCAGAGCGGGTAGCACAACTCAAGTATTGAGTCATATTACCCCTAAAAGGGGTGGCCTCACACCCCCCGAGGCCAGAGCAACCCCGTTGTGGGCCTGGCCAGAGCATCGCTGCCATCACCCCCGTCACCACCACCACCGGAGCTGGAGAGCAGGGCCCCCTGCTGCGGGTGCTGGCGGGTGCCGGCCGCACTCATCGGCGGGAAGTTGCGGATGAAATCAGCCGTGCCCGTCACCATCTGCAGGCCCCCAGGGGGCAGGCCGCTGATGAAGTGGAGCTCGTTGCACTCCCGCCAGTAGCTCAGGGCAAAGACCGACATCCAGGGGCTGGCTTGGTTGTGGCTGGTGCCGCTGGGCAGCCAGAGCCAGATGTCGTGGGCGAGGGAGCGCTGGCCCAGCTGCAGCATCACCCCATCGGGATGGGTGACCTTGCCGAAATGGGTGCTGGCGCCGCGGATGGTGGTGGAGCCGATGAACAAAGGCGCCGGCAGCTGGATCAGGGGCGGCGGGGTGTCGAGGAGCCCCTGGGACTCGAGGGTGAAGTCGTTGTGGCCGATGGCGATACCGCTGCGCAGTTGGTGGCCATTGCTGTGAAGGCTGGCGCTGATAGCGGAGGGAAGGCTGCCAAAGCGATTGCCGCTGTAAGCCATGCAGCGCCACCGTCTCGTAGGGCTGCCGGCTGGTGCGGGGAAAGATGGCAATCGAGTTCCACCCCGTCGTGCCAGGGCTCTTGTAGAGGGCATGGCAGCAGTCGCGGTGGAGCTCGTCGTTGCCGCCGGTGGTCTTGAGGGCCCAGCAGAAAAACTCGCGGCCGGGGGTGGTGTCCTGGGCGATCAGCAGGATCGCGCCGATCGAGCTGGCGCCCGTGATCGTGCTGTCGATGTAGGCAAGCCCGGCGCTGTTGGCCACGGAGTTGCTGTAGGCGCCGTAGCCGCCGTTGCTGGTGTTGCTGGAGAAGGTGCTCGCTTTGGCGGAGCCGAACTGGCCAGAGCTGTAGGTCTGCGTATCGCCCTGGAGGGTGGCGCCGCTGGCGGTGGGGCTCTCCACCACGAACCAGAGATGGGCAGGCTCGATCGGGTGGCCGAGCTGCCAGGTGTAACCCCAGCGGTTAGCGGTGGCATCGGCGTGGGAGCGGATGACGGAGAGGGGGGTATCGGCATTGCCGGGCAGGGCATTCACCAGGGCGGCAAAGGCCCGAAAGGCCGCATCGAGGCGCATGCCGACCCCGGCGGGGTCCTTGCTTGTCCATTTCCAGCTGCCGGCGGGGAACACCTGGCAGAACACCTGATACGTCATGGCGTCGAGTCCCCCGCTGCCTTGGTGCGGAGCAGCAGGCCGTGGGCGCCGATCGCCAGCCACGCGTTGCCATCAGCGGGCTTGTAGTAGCTCATCGCCGCACTGCTCAGGTTCACCGAGGCGAAATCAGGGGGCAAGATCAGCGGCTCCCAGAACTGGGCCGGTTCGTTGGCGCTCTCGTAGTAGCTCCAGTCCGTGGTGGCGAGCACCAGCTCGGCGGGCCGGCGGATCTGCACCGTCGTGCTGGTGAGCTCGCGCAGGAGGGTGCGGGAGCCTGAGGGTTGGGCAGAGCGGCGGTTCCAGCTCACCGCCCGCAGCCCGTCGCTGGTGGAGGGGGGCGAGGCCGCCAGGATCCAGTTAAGAGGCCGCCGCCGGCGATGTTCATGAACGGCAGCCAGCTGAGCAGTTCGCCCTCAGCAAAGGTCTTGATCACCGCCAGGTGCTCCAGGCGGGTCTCGTACTTGGCTGCCTCGATCAAGGTGAGGCCCATCGGTGCTGCAAACGAGTCCGGATCGAACGTGCTGCAACCGGTGGCTGTCGTTCGTGTGAATGGCAACGAGGTCGGCCGGCTCGTTGGCGCCGAGAAATGGGGTGGCAGTCCGGCTACGGTGGTCCAGATCGCGGAGATGGACCCGGCCAATCCTTACCCCGAAGTCCTGCACTCTTCCTTTACCGGAGGGGCGCACTGCTGCAACCAGATTCAGGTGCTCACGAGCGACCGCAGCGGCCAGACCTGGCGAGAGGTGACACTCGGACCTTTTGACGGGGGCGATTCGCCGGCAGAGGACCCGCTCGGGAATGGACGCTTCCTGATCGTCGACGTCGACAACCGGTTCCTCTATCGCTTTGCCTGCTACGCCTGCAGCACGGCGCCTGCACGCATCTGGCAGCTCCAGGGGAATGAGTTTGTGGATATCACCCATCGGCCTGAGTTCAAACCGATCCATCGCCGTAACCTGCAGCAGATGGCAAACTGGTTCCAACAGAAGAACCCTGAATCAGCCAATGGGTTTCTGGCCGGTTACGTCGCCAACAAGGCGCTGGTGAGTGAACTGTATGACGGATGGGATCGCATGACCCAGCGCTATGACGCCTCCTCGGATTGGGGGCTGAAGGAGTGCAAGGGCGACCTGGATGACAATGGCAAGTGCCTGGGCCGGGAAGTCGTCTACAGCTCCTTCCCGGAAGCCTTGCGGGCCTTCCTGATTGAGGCCGGCTACATCAAGCCGACAGGTGAGCAATAACTCTCCAAAACAACAGACTCACGACGACACGCCCCTCAGCCGTTGTGCCGCTTTGATGAAGGCGTCATCCACCACATCATCCCCGCACCAGCGGCTGTAGGCCGCCAGGTGGGTCTGAACGCTGTGGCCCATTGCGGCGGCCACCACCTTGGGCGGCAGGTCACAGATCACGTGGGCCCGGTGGGCGTAACCGTGCCGGCAGGAATAGAGCACCAACTTTTCTCCCTGGGCTTCGTACTGCTGGCGCAGGTGTTGCCAGTGGTCCCTCCTCAGCAGGTAGCGACTGAAGGAATCCGAGCCGAAGCCCGCTCGCATGGGTGGGAGCTTTGCCGGATCAAAGGTCTCGAGGAGCTTCCATTCCGTGGCCCAGTGGTCACAGGGCAGCAGGCGCAGTGGTCTGGGCTTGGTTTTGCCGCGAGAGGCAACCTTTTCATAGGTGCACCAGAGCCGTCCCTGGCGAAGCTGCAGATGCTGCAGCTCTTCGGGTCGCAGGCCAAAGGCGCAGAGCAGTTGGAAGGCAAACCTCCAGCGCGGGTCCGGGATGGCCTGCACCATCGCCAGGATGTCTGGTACAGCAATCGGGGTCGTGACCGCTCGGCTCTCCCGTGACCGACCGATGATCGTGGAGAGGTCAGGCGCCGGAGCCCATTGGGCTGGAAGCAGCTTCTGGCTGACCGCCCAACGCAGCAGAGCAGCGGTGTACTGGATTTGCAGTCTTCTGGTGCGACAGCCAGGGCGCTGACTCCACAGATCAGCTTGCGCTTCCAGCAGTTGGGTTGCATCGCGGGTAGTCGGTGGCCCTTTCGCTGTCTTGAGGACCAGCGCCATTCGCGGCTTGTAAAGCCGCTCCCAGGTCGTTTCCTTGATTTCGCCGCTGCGTAGCTTGTGCTGCTGGTAGCGGCGGATCAGGCCGGCCCAGTCAATCGAGATCGGGCGGCTGGCTGTTGCGGGAGGTGGAACGCTGGGCTGGAGGTTTGATGGCTGGGTGGCAAGGGCTTCTGCCTGGCGCCTGGCCTCAGCCTCAGCCTTGGCTGCACCCAGCTCCGCAATGGCCAGCTCGAGAGGGGCCCCGTTCTGGAAGGCCTCGTAGACCGTTACCACGCCATCGCGGATGGCTTCGAGTTGGTCCGACTCCCAGGGGTAGGGCAGGAGCAGCTGCTTGCGATGCCCATCACCGGCGCGGGCCGTGATGTGAAGCCGGGTCCGCCCCCTGAAGTTCGACACCGTCCAGCCGCTTCGGCAGCCCCGCTGGCCGAGGGCCCGCAGGACGCCGCCGCGGAGCAGAACATCCCATTCCGGGACCGCTGGCATGTGAGAAGGTATGGGAGAAGGTCCTTCTCACAGCCTGGCTCGGGCAAACAGAAGCCGGCAAATCCTGTCAGCCCAAAAGCCTGTGACAGAGAGGCTTTTGGGCTGAAAAATCAGGCTCTTGCTGAAACGCCCCCTGAGTGATTCGAACACTCGACCGGCTGCTTAGAAGGCAGCTGCTCTATCCAGCTGAGCTAAGGGAGCCTGGCCGAATTGTGCCAGCCCCTGGCACCGGGCGTCGCCGGGAAGTGAAATCACAGGCTCTGCGCTGAGCCTCCTAGTGTGGAGGGCTGTGAGGATCCGCGCTCCATGCCAGCCGCCCGGCTCAGTGATAGCCAGAAAGCCGAGGTGGTGGAGAGGTTCCGCGCCGGTGAGGGCCTGCAGCCGCTTGCCGAGATCTATGGCTGCAGTCCAAACACCGTGAGCCGGGCGGTGAAGGCGGCGCTGGAACCCGGCGAGTACGACCGCATCAAGGAGCGGAATCGGCGCAGCGCCACCCCCCGTATGGAGCCGGCGGATCCGGTGGTGCTCGAGCTCACCGCTTCCCATGGCGAAGAACCTGCCGGCGATGGACAGGGCGATGACGATGGAGAGGGCGAGGGCAGTGGCCGGGCAGAAGCCGCAGCGATCGCGTTCGATCGTCCCGCCGGCGACCCCGATACCAGTGCTTCCCCTACCAGTGCTGCCCCCGTGGCGGCCTGGTTTCCCGCGGCGGCTATCGCCCACAACCCTCCCCGTCGCCTCATCCGCCGGTCGGACCAGCGGCCCCCTGCCGCTGCCCCAGCCGCGGACCGGGAGGATGGACCGGCTGTGCTCGCGATCGACGACGCCGATGACTTCGGCGATGACGAGTCGGACGATGACTTGGCCCTTGATGTTGATGCAGACGACAGCGATGGCCAGAGCTTCGTGCCCGTGCCGCTGCTGGAGGTGGTGGATGACCACACCGAGATCCGCCCCCTGCCGCTCACGGCCGCCGATCTGCGTGGCAGTGCCTGGATGTTGGTGGACAAAACCGTGGAACTTCAGGCCAAGCCCCTCAGCGAGTTCACCGAGCTCGGTCGCCTGCCGGCGGAGGAGCAGGACCGGCAGGCCCTGATGGTGTTCGTGAACCCCCGCCAAGCCAAGCGGCACTGTGGTCGCACCCAGCGAGTGATCAAGATTCCCGATCCGGCGGTCTTCACCCTCACCGCCCCCTACCTGCTGGCCCAAGGCATCAGCAGGGTGGTGATTGAGGGAGCGCTGTTCGCTTTGCCGGGGAGTTGAGCCCGCTCGGGCGCGCGCTGGGGCGGGCAGACGGGACGCCTGGGCTCGGTCTCCAGGGCACTGAGCCTTCGATCACCTGTTCTCCAACGGTTTCAGGCGATCAGTGTCGTTCCGGGTTAGGGCCTGTCGTCGCGTCCCGGCAGCAGCAGGGCCACGGTGCTTCCCCCACTGATCACGCCCACCGCCAGGGCCAACCCCACCAAGAAGCCGCTGGGAAGGGGGGCGGTCTGGCCGAAGCCCAGGTTGAGACGCTCCCGCTGATCGAGGTTCTGGGCGCCGAGACACAGCATCACCAGCAGCAGGGAGCCGCCCAGCAGGCTGCCCAGCAGAAGGCGCAGTCGCAACACCATCACAAGGAAGGGAGGTGATTCCATTCTGCCGGGCACCCGCGGCCCGCACCGTGCCCGCAGGCGAAGCTCAGGGGTCGCCTTCAGGCTCGGGGGGCACCGTGCCGGGCTCCCCGTGCAGCAGGGCGTAGAGCTCTCGCCGGCTGTGGCCGCTGCGTTCCGCCAGGGTCCGGGCGGCCTCCCGCCGGCTGAGGCCCCCGGCCACCAGCGCGGCCAGTTCCTGACCCAGGGCGATCGGATCCCAGCAGGGTGTCACCGGTTCGGCACCCCCCACCACCACCGTGCATTCCCCCAGGGGTGGCGTGGCGCGGAAGTGCGCCAAGGCGGCTTCCACGGTGGGTCCCACCTGTTGTTCGTGGCGCTTGGTGAGTTCCCGCGCCACCTGCAGCGGCCGATTCCCCAGCTGGGAGAGCAGATCCTCGAGCAGGGCCACCAGCCGGTGGGGCGCCTCGTAGAACACCAGGGTGCGTTCCTCCCTGGCCAGGGCCTCCAGCCGCTCGCGCCTCGGCCCGCCCCTGGCCGGTAGAAAGCCCTCGAAGCAGAAACGCCCCGAGGGAAGGCCACTGCTCACCAGGGCGGTGGTGAGGGCACAGGGACCCGGGATGCAGATCACCGGATGGCCATGCCGGCGGGCCGCTGCCACCAGGCCCTCCCCCGGATCGGCGATGCCCGGTAGGCCGGCGTCGCTGATCACGGCCACCGCCTCACCGGCCGCGAGGGCCTCCAGCAGTTGCGGCATCCGGGCCGCCTCGTTGTGGGCATGGAAGCTCAGCAGGCGACGCCCGCGGATGCCCAGCCGATGCAGCAGCAGGCCGCTGTGGCGGGTGTCCTCGCAGGCGATGCAATCGGCCTGCTCCAGCACTCGCCGGCACCGCGGTGAAAGGTCTTCGAGGTTGCCGATCGGGGTTCCCACCACATAGAGCGTGCCGCCGCTGGGTTCAGTGGCGTTCGGGCCTTTCCCGCCCGTGGCCGGTCGTGGCTCCGGGGGGGGGTGATGCTCCTGCCTCTCGCCCGTCGGGGCTCCGTTGGCGGCGTCGGCGTCGGGGGCGGCTTCGGGGGCGTTGGCGGGAGGCTCCACTGGCTCCATGGGCTCCGCTGACTTCACGGGTTCCATGGGCTCCGCTGGCGGCCCCGACTTCCGCACGGTCACGGCTCCTGCACAATGCCCCTTTACCTCCCCATGATGCCCCCCAGCTCGCCGCCGTCAGCGGCACCCAGCCTGCCGGCGGGGATCATCCTGGAGACCCTGCTGAGCGAACTCAGGCGGCTGGCCTGGGGTGCCGCCGACATCCTGCTGGCCTATAGCCGGGGCCTTCAGCCACCCTTCGGTTTCCCGCCGGTTCTGGCTGTCGAGCAAGGGGGCGAGGGTCCGGTTTCGGCCGCCGATCTGTCGGTGAACCAGTGGCTGCTCCAGGGGCTGGTCACGGCCTTCCCTGATGCCCCCTGGACGGTGCTGAGTGAGGAGACCGCCAAGCAGCAGCTCCAGCCCGGCGTACCGCTGCCGGCGGAGTGGCTGTGGATCCTCGATCCCCTCGATGGCACCCGCGACTTCCTACAGGGCAGTGGCGAGTACGCGGTGCACCTGGCCCTGGTGCGGCAGGGCCGTCCCGTGCTGGGGGTGGTGCTGCTGCCGGAGATCGATGAGCTTTGGTTCGGGCTGCTCGGGGAGGGGGGGCAGCCGGTAGGAGCCTGGCGGGAGGATCGCCTGGGCGTGCGCACGCCGCCGGAGTTGAGTGCCCACAACCGGTGCGAGGAGATGGTGCTGGTGGCCAGCCGCAACCACCGGGATCCCCGGCTGGAGTGCCTGCTGGAGGCGATCGCTCCGGCCTCCAGCCGGGCTATGGGCAGCGTGGGCGGCAAGGTGGCCACGATCCTGCGCGGTGAGGCTGATCTCTATGTGTCGCTTTCGGGGCGCACGGCTCCAAAGGACTGGGATATGGCCGCCCCCGAGGCGGTGCTGCGCGCCGCTGGCGGCGCCTTCAGCCATGCCGATGGCCGCCCCCTGGCCTACAACACGGGCGATGTGAATCAGGCGGGCTGTCTAATCGCCAGCCATGGCGTGGTCCATGGCGAGGTGTGCCGTCGGGCCCTGGCGGCCCTGGCCGCGGAGTCGGAAGGACAGCCATGAGCTGCTCTCTCGCGTTTCCCTTAATCTGAATTGATCCGTTGGTTAACCCCTGGCCATGGCAGGTCTGCTCGATCCTTTCCTCAGGGGCTTGGGTGGCCAGTCAGCCCCACCCCCCTCGACACCTGCCAGTACCGCAAGCTACAAGCCAAGGCGTGAGAATCGGCAGACACCACCTCTGTCGGTGGTGCAGGCCGAGATTGATGGGCCCGAGGACACGCTTTATTCCGGCCAGTTGTGGGACATCAGCCGCTCCGGCGCTTCAATTTCCCTCGGCCGCAAGGCTTTCAATGTGCTGAAAGGAACCGAGATTCAGCTGCGGCTCCGTTCACGCCACGGCCCCGAGGCGGTGACCATGGCCTCGACTGTGCGCTGGGTGGATACCAACCACGGCGCCACATTTGTGGGTCTGCATTTTGCCAAGGCCATTGAACCTGGCAGCTTCCTAGACACCTTCCTCGATGCGGACTGCGAAACCATCTGAACCGAGGCTGGCTGCGTTTTTACTTGAAGATTGAGTTGTTTTGATCAGAAAAAAAGCGGCCCATCAGGGCCGCTTTTCAATGCTGAGTGCTGAGCAGCCCAGCGTTTAGTTGGCCGTTTGGTCCTGCTGGGGCACTCCTCGCAGAGTGAGGTTGATGCGACCGCGGTTGTCGATCTCACGAACCCGCACCGTCACCTGATCGCCCACGTTCACCACGTCCTCCACCTTTTCCACGCGGGATTCGGAGAGTTGGGAGATGTGGATCATCCCCTCCTTGCCGGGCAGGATCTCCACGAAGGCCCCGATCGGGATCACGCGGGTCACCGAGCCGCTAAACACCTCGCCCTCGCTTACCCGGCGGGTGAGGCCTTCGATGATGCGCTGGGCTTCCTCGGCGGCGGCGCCATCGTGGCTGGCGATCGTCACGATGCCGCCATCTTCGATGTCGATCTTGGTGTTGGTGCGCTCGGTGATGCCCTTGATCGTGCGGCCACCGGGGCCGATCACGGTGCCGATCAGCTCGGGGTCGATCCGGAAGCTGAGCAGGCGCGGGGCATGGGGGCTGAGGGTGTCGCGGGGCTTGTCGATGGCCTCAAGCATCTTCTCGAGGATGTGCAGCCGGGCCGGGCGGGCCTGGTTGACCGCCTCGGCCACGGTCTTGACCGCCAGGCCGGTGATCTTCATATCCATCTGCAGGGCGGTGATGCCCTTCTCAGTACCGGCCACCTTGAAGTCCATGTCGCCGAGGAAGTCCTCGATGCCCTGGATGTCGGTGAGAATGCGCACCTCCTCACCCTCCTTGATCAGGCCCATGGCGGCGCCACTCACCGGGGCCTTGAGGGGCACACCGGCATCCATCAGGGCCAGGGTGCTGCCGCACACCGAACCCATCGAGGTGGAGCCGTTGGAGCTGAGGCACTCCGACACCACCCGCAGCACATAGGGGAAGCTCTCCTTGCTGGGCAGCACAGGCACCAGGGCCCGCTCGGCCAGGGCGCCGTGGCCGATCTCGCGGCGGCCGGGGCTGCGCATCGGCTTCGTTTCGCCGGTGGAGTAGGGCGGGAAGTTGTAGTGGTGCAGGTAGGTCTTCTCGGTGGACGGGTTGAGGTCATCGAGCTCCTGGGCATCGCTCGGCGTGCCGAGGGTGGCGCAGGAGAGCACCTGGGTGAGGCCCCGCTGGAACAGGCCCGAGCCATGCACCCGCTTGGGCAGCACGCCAACGGCAGCCTGGATTGGACGGACTTCATCGAGGCTGCGGCCATCGACGCGCTTGCCATCCTTGATGATTTGCTCGCGCATCAACGTCTTGGTGAGGCTCTTGAAGCTGTTGCCCAATACCTTGCTGTTGCCGCTCACCACCAACTTGATGCTGTCGTCGTCTTTGAGGCCGGCGATTTTCTCGCCCACAGCGGCCTTGATGGCATCGAGCTTGCCATCGCGCTCGGTCTTGGTCTGGCTGAACTGCTTGAGCACCTCACCGATCGCCTTGGAGCATTCCTTCGCCAGGAAGGCGGGCAGGGCTGGGTCGTCCACCTTGGGTTCGGGAATCACTTGCTCGATACCCAGATCGCTCAGCAATTGGAGCTGGGCCTTGATCAATTCGCCCACGGCCTCGTAGCCGAAGTCGATCGCCTCGATCACGTCCTGCTCGGGCAATTGGTTGGCGCCTGCCTCCACCATCACCACACCGGCGGGGGTGCCGGCCACCACCAAGTCCAGATCGCTGCGCTCAATCTCCCGGTAGCTGGGGTTGAGCACGAAGTCGTCGCCCAGCAGGGCCACCCGCACCGCCGCCATCGGGCCGGCGAAGGGGATCTTGGCCAGGAGGGTGGCGATCGAGGCCCCCGTCACGGCGAGCACGTCGGGGGGAACGCGCTCATCGAGCGACAGCACGGTGGCCACCACCTGGATGTCGTCCCGCATCCAGGAGGGGAAGAGGGGTCGCAGGGGGCGATCGATCAGCCGGGTGGTGAGGATGGCTCGCTCGGGGGGGCGCGCTTCACGGCGGAAGAAGCTGCCGGGAATCCGCCCGGCGGCATAGAGCCTTTCTTCGTAATCGCAGGTGAGGGGCAGGAAATCGATGCCTTCGCGGCCGCCGGAGCGGGTGGCGGTCACGAGAACCGCGGTATCGCCGCATTCAACCAACACCGAACCCCCGGCCTGGGGGGCGAAACGACCGGTGGTCAGTCGGATCTCCCGACCATCGAAGGAGACCGACTGCGTTTGTCCTTGCACTGGGCTTTATGTCCTTTTGTTGTC
>JAPLIE010000133.1 GCA_026389265.1 Cyanobacteriota bacterium
GCCAAATACTCCCTCTACTGCAAGGCCATGCGCCTGCTGCTCAAGGAGGGCCGCAGCATGGACGCCATCCGCCGCACGGTGTGTTGGAGTCGTCTGGAACAACTTCACATTTGCCTGCCGAGTCGTTACAAATCTCCCGACTATCTCTATGTGGTTCTGAAGCGGGATCTCAGCTGATTCAGGCTTCGGTCATCCAGCTCAACCCAACGCACCTGCGGACGGCCCGGGGGATCGCCTGGAACCCGCAGAAATCGTTGCGGCTCAGCACCGGCGCAGCAGATCCGCTCGCTCCGGCCCGGACCGCACGCCGAAAGCTCAATCAACATGAAGGAGGTGGGGCCCGGAGGAACGCCATGCAGCCAAAGCCGCCCCTTTGGAGAGGTCGCACGGCGGCGGGCCGCGCGCTCGCCGAGCGCTGGGCCGACCTCAGGGGCCGGAACGACACCCTGCTGATCGCACTGCCCCGGGGCGGGGTGGCGGTGGGGGCGGCGATGGCGGATGGGCTGGGGCTGCCCCTGGCCACCTGGGCGGTGCGGAAGATCACCGATCCCGGCTGGCCGGAGGTGGCGATCGGGGCGGTGGCCCCCGGGGGCGTGGTGTTGTGGGGTGACCCTGAACAGGTCACCGGCCTCAGTCACCAGCAGCGCAGCCAGCTGGTGCGCCAGCAACAGGCCGAACTGCTGCGCCGTCAGAGCCGCTACGGCGACCCCGATCCCCGCAGCCTGGCCGGACTCCATCTGGTGGTGGTGGACGACGGCATCGCCACCGGTCAGACCGCCAGGGCCGCCCTGGTGTCGCTGCGCCGCCTTGGTCCGGCCTCCCTGGGCCTGGCGGTGCCGGTGGTCGATCGAAGGCTGGTAGCGGAGCTTGAAGCCTTGGTGGAGCGGCTGGAGATACTGGCGGTGGTGCCGCATCTGCAGGCGGTGGGGCCGTGGTACGAGCGCTTCGAGCAGCTGGATGACAGCGCCGTGATCAAGCTGCTGGCCAGGGCCGGGCAGCTCACCGGAGCGGGCCGCCGGGGAGGCGTTGAGTCTTAGGAGGGCGCAGAAACGGCCCGTGGCCGCCGGCCGGAGCCCGAGGGCGAACTGGCCCCTGGCCCATCAAGCCGATCGGCGCCCACCACGCTGACCCGACCGGTGGCCTGCTCAAAGACACAGAGCTCAAGGCCTCGCTGGCCCTGCAGATGGGGCTGGCGGTAGCGGCCCTCCAACAGGAACACGCTCAGGGCTGGACCGGGCAGGTCCAACCGATCACCGCGCTCCACCGCCCCCACCAGGCTGGTGGCGGCTCTGCAGGCGGCGCGCACCCGGGCGTCGTAGGCGGCCCAGGCCGCCGGGCTTGAGGCCAGCGCCGGGGAAGCCAGCAGGGGAACGGCCAGTGTCAGCGCCATGGATGGCGCCACAAGGCCGGTGGCCGCCAGCAGGCTCGAGGCTGCCGATCGGAGCGCCTGGGGAAAGCGATGGCTAAAGCCCACCAGGGACATCAACCCCAGCGAGCGGGGGGCGAAACGAGGCTGGGCAGGCATGGCACCGCAGGCAACACGCAGGAGAAGGAAAACGCTAAGGGGCTTATGGACAAGGTCGCCAGCCCTTCTGGCCGGGCCGTACGGCAGCCTTCAGCGCAGGGCCAGCACGGCTGCGCTCAGTCGAGGCCTCAGCGCAGGGCCAGCAGAATGGCCCCGATCCCCATTAGCGCCACGCCGATCCACTGGCGCGGGTCGAGGCTCTC
>JAPLIE010000199.1 GCA_026389265.1 Cyanobacteriota bacterium
CGGCAACGGCCGCCACGCCCGCCTGATCGCTGACGTGTTGATCGAGCAGCTGGGGGCACCTCGCTTCTCCTGGGGAGGTAGCAGTTCCCTGGCGAATGCCTCAGGCCTGAGACAGCAGTACATCGCTGCTCTTCAGCGAGCCGACCGCGGTGACGTCAGCGCATTGTTGGCCTTTGCACGAGAAAGCTGAGCAGACACCGCAGGCCTCCGCTCGGCAGCCGCCGCCCGCCGCTTCGGGGCCGGTATTGGGGAGGCGGGGCCGGCTGCTCTCCCGCGGCTGCGATGGCCGGGCTGTTCATCTGCTGCTCCATGGCGGTGCCCGAGGCGCCGATCAGGCCATCGGCCGCGGTGCCCATCAGCTGGGTTGGCCGGTCCAGTCCCTTTAAGCCGAGTGGAGTCGCTGTGGCCGCAGGGCCCGCCCCATCAGCAATCGCCTCCTCCTCGAGCAGGTCCTGGCGGAGACCCAGGCCCACACCTCCCCAACGTTAGTGCCTCTAAGCTGGTGATCGCCTTCCCCGGTGGGGCAGACACGGCCTCGGGGGTACAGCAGGCCCACCGCTGCTACTCCCTTTCGCCGGTGCCGGTGGTGGTGATGGAAGTTGGGTAATCCTTTTCGGCGTTGCAATTGGACCAGCAAGCCAAGCCGCCCAAGGCCAGGAGGCAAAACAATCTGCTAGCAGAATTGCAAGATATGCAATACACTGACCTAAGAAGCTATTCCGGCGAAGCAAGGTATCTATAGCGACACCATTCAACCCCTCTATTCGTACCAATTGACACCAAATCAGCCGAACATAAGGCTGTCTTAATGCTGTCTGGAAGCCTTGACATTTGCTATTGCCTGCCCTGCCTTCGTTCTAGAACGCACATCCCGCTGAAAGCCTTTGAACGATTGCATCGCCGGCTGCCATGGCCGGGTCGCCCTAGGGGGCTTCAGCAGTGCCCATCGCTACAGCTGGAATACCCATTCGGGAGGCAGATGAGTCATGCCAATCCCCAGCTTTGATCAGTTCGGTCTGCTGCCCGATGGCGTCCATTCCTGCACAT
Organism: Cyanobacteriota bacterium; assembly: GCA_026389265.1. Lineage (GTDB taxonomy): Bacteria > Cyanobacteriota > Cyanobacteriia > PCC-6307 > Cyanobiaceae > Cyanobium. The sequence continues at coordinate 1,048 of JAPLIE010000199.1, forward strand.
TGGAGGAGGTAGAAGCCGTGCTCGCCTGGAGCAACAAACGCCGCCGATTAACCCACCAGCTGCGCGACTTCATCAGCGCAGAACTCAGTCCCACCTTCCTGCCGCTGCCCCCGCTGGTGCTTGGCGGGAGCTACGTCACGGCGGCGGACAATCCTGCCGACATCAACCTGGTGCTGGAACTGCAGCACCTCAGCGACCACGAAAAGATGCAGGGGCTGGTGCTTTACCAGCGAGTCCCTGCAATCTTCCGGCGCTATCGCATCGAGATGACCCCAGCACTACAACGCTCTAGCAACGACATGGTCACCTATTACCAGCACCTGAACCCTAGAAAGGCTTTCGCAATGAACCTCTTCCATGGCCATAAAAAAGGCTTGCTGAGGATTCACTAATGGACGCCTCAAGGTATTGCTCTGTGCTGGAAGGGCATAGCAGACGAAAGCCAGGCAGGACATCAACCTCCTTGGTTGATTTGCGCGCGCAGCTGAATTTACAGAGGCCACTGGGCTGGGCTCTGATCCAAGCCCCCGCCCCGCCCCTCAAATCAACAGATCCGTCGGCACTCCCGGCACCGCCTCAGGCTCCTCTTCCTCAGGACTGTCCCCCAGCAACGCTCGGCCGCTAGGTAGGCCCCTCGATCACAGCGGCCCAGATACTGCCGGTAGACAAACGCATGGCCGCTCTGGACCATCGCCAGGTTGACCGGGCCCTTGCCGATCACCTCCGCCACAGAGCGTCCATAGCGATCCACCGCCTGAACCCGCAGGCTCACCGTGGAGCCAAGGGGAAGCAGGGCCTTGAGCTGATTGCGGCTGGCCACACCAAAAGGCGTTTGGGCCGTCTCGGGGGCATCGATGCAGGCCAGACGCACCTTGAGCTTCTGGCCCCGCTCCAGCACGCTGATCGTGTCGCCATCACCAATCGAAAGGACCGTGGCAGCTGATGCCGCCTGACCCAGAGGGCCATGGGCAGCCAGGGAGAGGCCAGCCAGGACGAACAGGGTTTTCGAGTCCTTCCGCATCACGGTTATCTGGGGAACAGCTGGCCAAACGGCCCTGGGCACCAGGCTATTGCCACCCTGAGCGTTTGTACTACCCTCGCCCCATGGACTTCCGCCCGGGCGAGCTGGTTGCGGTGCGGGCCGGCAGCCACTGGCCCGAGCTGGTCGGCCGCATCCAGATGATCCATGCCCAGGGCCATCCCATTTGGCTGGCGGTTCTCGATGTCGATACCGGCGATGTCTTGGGCGTCCCCACCTCCCATGTGATCGGCAAGCTCGAGTACGCCGATCCAGCCCCAAAGGACTGGGTCGAACCCGAGGAGCCCATGGAGAGCTTTGGCTTTGAGGACTGGCCGGGGGTGGGGGTCGTCTATGCCGATTAACAACTCATGCTCTCAAGACCACACCCTCCGAAGCAACAATGTTCGTTTTCAAAAATGGTACATGTAATGCAACTACATCCAACGAATATCGCTAACCACCTTGAATATGGCGCTGACTAGGTGCAGTTGGACTGCCGAGTGTTTTGCGCTTCTCAGCGACAGCAACCTTGTCTACAGCTCTTACTTCCAATGGAAGCTCACCGATCGCGCGTGAAGCCAGAATCTTTGCGTCTAAGCCAGCGTCATTAAGGTTTTTGAGTACGGTCGAATGGGCCGTACACCATTGCTGCTCCACCTCCACATCTCTCTGTTTCTGTTGCTCACTGAGGCCTGCAGCCGGATCACCAAAGCGCACAACTTGGGTGCGCATTCGTCCATTCACGTCCTGCAGCTCAACTCCGTAATCACTACTTCCGGGTTTTTGTAACATCAGCTGTCCGCCTTCTGACCAGGCGGTTGCCATGCCTTCCCGCACGTCGTAACCCAGCTCTCGCAGGGATCCCAGAACTAGGGAGCGAATCTGCTCCCCGTCCTGTCGCCGTGCCTCAGCATCGCACCAGTTGCGTACCTCAGCAGCAACATCCGTAATCTCTGCGTGTGACTGTCCTTTCAAAAAGTGCAATTGCTCGATCAGCACTGATGGTGCCGCTGGATAGATCGACAATTCCGCTTCCAATGCAGCAAGACTGGCCTGGCGGTTCTGTTCGACGTATTCAGCCTTGAGGGCAGCATCGATCTCTAGGGCCAGCGAATCGATCAAAAGTCGGCGCTTGGATGGATCAACCATCACAGCTAGGTTCTCTAGGCGCTTGGAAAACCCTGCGATTTGGCTGTATTCACCCAATAGCTCTAGTTGCACGAGCAAACGCTCAACCCGCTCACCAGCGGCATCAATCGACGGCCCGGCATCAATCTTTTGAGGCTGGATGCTCCCCACCAGCGCTGTGGTGGCTGCTGCAAGAACCCGATCGCCCACTTCCAGAGCGGCAGCGTTGAGCCGCTCCAGGGCAGCTTCGAGGGCAGCAGCTGTGGCTTGTGCCAGGAGTTCATCCCGTTCAGCACCCAGCCCCGCCCGCTCCAACCGGCTGGCCGCATTAGCGATGGCTAGCTGCAGGGAGCGCTGGCCCTGGCGGGAATCAGCCAACTGGCGAGTGAGCTGCTCTTTGAGTTCCTGGGTCTCCTGCTCAATGAAGCGCAGTTGAGCCTCACTGAGCTGCAGCAACTCCTCTAGATCTGTGTCATCGGGCCATTTTTGGAAGCGCTGCTCGATTTGCTGCACCGCGGCCTGGATCGTCTTCACAATCTGGCCATCGTCCTGGTCTGACAGTTCCTCAATGGCGGCCTGCAGGCGCTGGCGGGATCGCTCCCACTGCTTGTGTTGGTAGGCAATGCGCTCGCGCAGCAGCCTCAGCTGACGTTCACGCTGGGCCTGGAGGACTCGAATATCAACAATCTTGGGGCCGCTCATGGTTTGAAAAGGAGGTGGTGGTCAGATGATCTGTCTAAAGGGATGGGAACAACGAGCTGGCGATTAAGGCGGAGCTGGCAGGGCTTGCTGAAGGGCTCGCTGTAAGTGGCCTTTCTCGCTGCTGGCATCGCTCAACCAGAGCCGCGACCAGATGCGGTGGGTATGGGGCATGCAGCGTTTAAGCACTGACGGCCGCCAGATCTCTCGATCGCGAGCTTGCTTTAAATCATGGTGCCGCGGGGCATCACACTCGATACCAAGAGCAAACAGCCCTGTGGCGGGATCCCTAATGGCCAGATCAAAGCCAAAAGCATCCTGTGCCGGGGCCCGTTCAACCGCATACCCCAGCCCCTCGAGGTGTTCGGCCACCGTTGCCACGAATGCGCGGTTGTTCCCTTGGGCTGCCCCATGGCTGGTGTCATGGCGAGGCCGAGCATTAATGCGCTCAAGCCAGCGCTCCCCATCGTCCAGTCGACCATCGGAGATGGCGGAGGCATAGATCAAATACGACTGGAGAAAGTCGCGGGGCTTTTCTGGTGGTCTGCGGCTTCTCGTGAGGTCACTGATCTCCTCAATCGGCATTGAGTTAAAGATCACCACCTTGTCGCGGGCCCTTGAGGTGGCGACATTGAGACGCCGTTCCCCTCCCTGTTGCCCCAACGCCCCAAAGAGGCGATAGAAACGTCCTTGCTGATCCCGGCCAAAGGTGGTCGAAAACAGGATCCAATCGCGTTCATCACCCTGCACATTTTCAAGATTTTTAACGAAGAAGCCAGAGTCTTCTCCGTTGTGCCGCCGTGCCCGTTCACGAACTAGAGCCTTAAAGAAGGCCTCATCTTGATCGGCCTTCTCCTCTAGTAAATCTTCGATGAGATCAGCTTGTTTTTTGTTGAAACTCACTACCCCAATACTGGGGGCCTCCGGCTGGCTACTCCACAGCTCGGCGAGAAAAACCACGATCGCTTCGGCTTCATCGCGATTGCTTTGGCCCTCATAGATGCCATTGACGGCAATCAGTTCCAGTGGTCTGCGCTTGCGGATTTCATCGGCTGGATGCAGGGCCGGAATACTTAGCTTGCCTAGATAAAAAGCGGCGTTTGAATGGCTAATTAGTGGTCGATAGGTGGAGCGATAGTGAATGTCGAGCGACACCTCAGCTAAGCGAGCCGCAGTTGCAAGTTCCAGGAGGTTGCAACAGTCCTTTACTTGGCGACGTACTTCATGGGCTTCGAAGGCATCCTCTGAAAACACATCCAGCCCGTCGTTGTCGTCAGTAGTGCCGTTGTTAACACTCTTTCTCCCAACTCTGGTAGGGGGCAGTTGTTTGTCATCGCCACTAATGACGACCCGACCCGCTCGGTAAAGAGCCGGCAAGGCGTGTTCCACCGGCAATTGAGAAGCCTCATCAAAAATCACCAGATCAAACAAGTTCTGCCGCAGTGGGAAGATGCGGGCCACCGTTTCCGGGTTGGCCAACCACACCGGTTTGAGCTCAAACAGGCCGCGTTCCTCCCCCAGCTCCACCACCTCGCGCAGCTTGCGTGCTCTGGGCCCTGTGAGCATCACCAGCTCGTCCCATTGCGCCCGTTTCATGACTCGCTCGGGCTTTTGCAAGGCAGCGGTCTGTTCTCGGTTGATGGCTACAAGCCGCTCGTCTTGATCGGCAAGCCGCTTCACCCTGCGCTCCACGTCTTCCCGGGCCAGCAGCAACACTGGCTCCTCGGCTTCTGCTTGGGTTTGCCATGCCAACAGCGCCTCACGCCAGATTGTTTGTCGCACGGTTAACCCCACCGCGCTTTCAGGTCCCTGTTCAAGGCGGGAGCGTTCGGCGCTGAAGTGGCTGAGCAGATGGCGCTCCTGCTCCGACAAGCCCCGGCTGCGGCTGTTATACAGCTGGTAGTCCACCACTGTGGGGATGGCGACATTGATGGCAGCGAGCTCAGTGCTGATTGATTGATTCAGGGCCACCGCCTCGGCGCAACTGGCGATCCAATCGGGTTGAAACCAAGGCTTCAAGGCGTCTAGGCGCTGCAGGCTGCGTTGCCGCAGGGCCTGGCGGTGGATCCCAAGACGCAGGCTGCCCACTAAGTCCCGCAGGGATTCGGCGCGGCCCGATTGCAGCGCAAGTTCACAGGCTTGGGGTTCCGGGCACTGGCCAGCTCCTTCGACAAGGGATCGCCCTTCCTGCAGCAGGATCGAAAGTTCCTCCAATTGCCCCAAAAGTTGCAATGGGCGCCTGTTGATCACCCTGGCATCAAGTCCAAGAGCACGTTGAATAGATTCCAATGCCCGGCAATGGATCCTTAGAGCAAGAGCGTGGTCCAGATAGGTCTTGAGCTCTGCCACACCGGCTGCACCAAAGCCAAGGGCATCGCTGGCTAGGGCGCCAATGGTGGCATTGGCTTGGCCAAAACGGGGATAGACATGTCGCAGCATGGATCGATGCCAACGCAACCACCGGCCTGTTGCCTGATTGAGCTTGTCAAGATCGACGTCATTGACGTGCTCCAAGACTGAGTGCCAACGCAGTGCGATGCCGGGTTCTTGCATCAGCCTCAGCTGACGGATCTCTGCGGCGAGGCGCTCCTCAAGGGCTTGGCCGCTGGAATCACTGAACAAAGGGAGCCAGCCGGGCAACAGCGCCGCCAACGTCTGACTCGCGGCAATAAAGGTTGTTCCGTGCAGCTGGAGCCAAACCTCTGTTTGCTTCGTATTTTGCGGTTCAAGCACCCCGCCGGAGTGCAGGCTTGCTTCTATGCAGGCTTCTTGCCGGTACTGCTCCGCGTCGGTGAGCTTGTTGAGGGCGTCTTGAAGAAATGCCAGGTTGCCTGAATCCGTTGAAAAGCGCTTCAGCACCTTGAGGGCACTCCCTTCTACTTTGGCTTTTAACCAAAGGGGGGCCAGATCGCCGCACCGCTCTGCCATGGTTCGCACCTGTTCATGGTGCAGGCCCACGAGCCCAGGCCTCAAGCCAGGAAGATCCAAGCTGCCACCCATGGCCGGGGCGGCGATCAACTCCTCAATCACCTGCCCGTAGCAGAAGCCACTGCTGCCAACGGCCATGGCCATGGCTTGATGCAGATCGTCGAGCTCGCTTTCAAGCCGGTAGACATCGGTGGCGATGGCTTCTCGTGCCGGTGCCAGAGAGCGAGCATCGGGGCGCTGGGCCATGGTGTCGAGTTGTTGTCTCAACTCCTGGAGGACGATGCGGCGATCCCGGCCTGGATCGGTAATCATGGCCAGCTTTGCGCCGAGCCCTACGGCATCAAGGCGGTTGCGGACCACCTCCAATGCTGCCTGCTTCTGGCACACCACCAAAACCCGTTCGCCACGCCCAATGGCGTCAGCCACCACATTCACGATGGTTTGGCTTTTGCCTGTTCCAGGGGGGCCTTGAATCAGAACTCCTGGGTTCTGACGAGCCTTCTCAACTGCTCGTTTCTGGGAGGGATCGGCCTGGCTGACCAGGATCAAATCGTTCTCGGATGGGTCACTTGCTTTTAACGCGGAGCTAACTGCCTGCTCATCGCTAAGCCGCAAGAGGGCGGCCATGGGCCCTTGCAGCGCTGGTTTGCGTTCTAGTTGGGCTAATTCATGGGCCAAGGTTTGGTCAGAGAATTTGCATTGAAAGAGGGCCGCTGCTGCGCAGAGGCGTTGGCTTTCGTCCTTGGCGAGCTTGCGCTCCTGGGGGCAGGGCTTTATTTCCATCTCACTGCTTGAAAAGATGTTGCTCAGTACCTCCATCACTTGCACGCCAGTGAGGACTGCCCGCTGGCTGATTTCCTGGGCCGCTGCTTCTAGCTTGAGGCGCTGCCCCTGGCTAAGCAGGTTCATTAGTGCCGGATTCAGGCGAATACCTTCCCCGTCTTGGCGTTCGCTATCAAAACCAAGGGCTGGCCCAGTACCTGGTTGGCCTGAGCTGAGCTGCAAGGGCCAAAGCAGGACTGGAACAAGATTGGATTGGTTTATTTCGTTCTGCTCTGCCGTTGGCGGTTTCAAAAGCAGCAAGGGAAAGCCCAGATGCAATGTGGCTATCCCTGTTTCGCGCTGGTAGGCCTCAACGGTTTGCCGGAGACGCCGCAAGCGCTGGGCCAAACCCGGCGCTTCCTCCAAGCGGCTGGGATCGATGAGCCGCAGCGACGACCGCCTAGAGACGATGTGATCAAGAAGGGCTTGTGCCGGCAATGAATCGCTACCAAGTTCGTTGAGATCAATCCCGTCACTGCTCGGCTTGATGTTTAAGGCAAGCAACGGACCGCGCTGGATGTCCCCCAGGACACGCCGCTGAAAAAAATGCATAAGCCGTTGCCAGTGTTCACCTCCTTTCGGCCGTTGCCATTGCCCAGGAGAGATGGCCAATAGAACAAGGGCCCTTGCAAGGGGTATGTGCCGCTCGTAGCGGAATTGGTCGGCCCAATGATCTGCCATGGGGGTACCGCAGCGCACGAAATCCGCCAAACGATCAGAGAGGGTATTAAGAATCCTGTGTCGTTCTTGCTCCAACCAAGGCCGAGCAGCATCGTCACTCCAACCATCAAGAAGCTCTGCAGTTGCAGCCGCTTGCCTGGCTTCTTCCAGCACCAAGGCGGCTGAACGGAACCGCTCGAGGGGGGCACTAATCAACAGCAGCAGCTCTTCGTCGCTGCGGTTGCCTTTGCTGATCAGATTCAAGATCCCTTGATGGACGGCATCAGGCCAATCACGTCGACGTTGGGTCCAGGCCGCTTCGAGCTGTTGCCTGCTACCCACCAAAGCAGCGGCTTCAAACCGCGCTTCTTCAAGGCTGAGCTTCAGACTCATGGCCAGCTCGATGGCGTTGGAACGTCGTGTAGCCAGATCAGCCAGCCAGGTCTGACGCCCAATACGCAGTAACCGCTCAGGCAGCGATCCCCGCAGCCAATCGCGGGAACGCTCCGGGGTGGCCGCCAAGGTGGCTGGGGTCACTAGGTCACCCTTGAAGCAAAGCGGCAAATTGGGGTTCAACAGCAACAGAACCACCATCAACCGTTCATCCAAGAGCAGAGCGCCGTCATTGGCGAGTCGTCGGATTTCGGCAACGGGTTCCGCGTCCCATTGCTTTTGTTCCAGCCAGGTGAGCAATTCACCGTTGGTGAGCTGCTCCAAGGCCACTCCCCAGTTCTGCTCCTGGGCAGCGGCGAGGGCATACCGAGCAGGGGTGCGATGGCGCACACCACCAAGGGCAATGGCCTCCCCTGCCCCTTCACTTGCCGCGCTCTCGTAGTGAATCGCGATGTCGCGATCCCCTGAGAGCCATCGCTGCACTTGCTCCGCTCCCCAGCGCTGGCTGTGATCTCGGGTCAACAGACCCATCAAAAGATTGCGCCAATCGGGCTCGATTGTTGCCGGGATCACCACGCCTTCAGTGATGACCTGCAGCAACCAGGCCCGTTCGTGGATCCCTTCCCAAAGCGCGGGCCCTTGCCATTGCTCCAGCAACACCAAGCCGACGCTCCACCAGTCGGAGGCCGGAGATTGGATGCCGATCAGCTGCTCAGGTGGCGAGTACCGGGAGACCTGACCATGGCCGTTGAGTGTCAGATCACCACTCCCAGGGGCTTGGTTTGATGCAAAGGGCGACTCCAGCAGCGACACCTCCAGGGGATCAAGGCTGCGAACGACAAAGGAATCTGGGCAGATGGCGCCGTGCCCGCGGCCATCGCTCGAATCGGTCTCCAGTTGGGTATGTATGGCCCTGAGCAAGGTGCGCAGGAAGGTGTCATTGGCCCGGGATTCGGCGGGAATGGCATCGAGTCGCTGGCCCGTTATGGCCTCGCTGGCACTACTGCAGGGGTCGTCACCCAGGTGCGCTGAAGCCTCGACTGCGCCTGCTCCACAACTCAGGCAAATTTGATCATTGGCCTGCATGGCATGGCCGTTAAGGCACCAACGGCCATCGCTTGTCGCTTCATCCGCAGGGGCTTCCTCCACTGGAGCTTCCGCCTCTGGGGACCCAGGCCACACCTGAGCGGCGGCTGCAGATTCAGGGTGGATCGGTTGGCCACCCTCGGGCAGGGCTGGTACATCAAGGATCGTGAATCCACAGGCCAAACCCGTGGCCAAGATGCCCACGCAATAGAACTCACCTGGGTCGTTGGCATGGCCGCAGATGGGGCAGGTTTTCACCAGGCGGATTGTCATGGCAAGCACCCCGCCTGATCTGATGTACTGAGCGAAAGGCCCAAACCCTGGAGCTGGCTGCGCAGCTTGGCTAGATCCCCTTGACGGGGGATCCCAGCCAGCCAAACCTTGTCACCATCGATGCAAACATCCAAAACACGCTCCTCCGGAGGTTGCCGGTAGCGCTCTTGGCCTAGGGGCGTAAGGCAGTGCAGCCGCTGGTTGTCTGAACCCCTGAGGGGCAAGGTTTGGCCCGCTCCAGCTTCGAAGGGGTCACTGATCAAGACATCGATTAACGCAAGGATGTCTGGATAGGTGCTTTGCAGCAACTCCCAGCTCAAGCCTGAAAAGACAAGGACATCGCCCCCCTGATGCTGTCGCCACCAGAGCAGCAGTTCGCGCAAGGCATCTGGTTGCTCAAAGGGTTCCCCCCCTGAAACCGTGAGGCCATCGGCGGCGTCAGACCAGCGGGCGATTTGCTCCACCAGACGTTCAAGGGGCATGGTTCCCAGCCCGTGCTCCCAAGTGTCCCGGCTAACGCAACCAGGACACTGCAAGGAGCATCCCTGAAACCAGACCGCAACTCGCTGCCCATAGCCAAGGCTGCTGACGGGGAAGTGGAGCCTGCTGAGATTCACGATCATTGGAGAAGCCGTCATCTCAGCTGCCCTCACCTGCTTGAAATTCCAAGGTCGTTAAGCCACCACTGATCTGCACTGCACAGACGCAGACAGGCCCAGTGGCCGGCTGGTCGAAGAGTGCTCGAGCCAAGGGATTCACCAAGTGCGCTTCTAGTTGGTTGCGAATCCCGCGACCGCCATCGGAGAGGTCGGCAAGGCAAATGGTTTGCAATTGTTGGCGTGCCGAATCGCTGAGCGTGACGCTGCGGCCCGTCGCTCTCTCGACCCGATCCAGGATCGCTGCCACCATCATTGTAAAGATCTCCTCTCCCACCTCTGGGCGAATGAAATCGAAGACGATGACGTTCTCGCCGATGCGGTTCAGAATCTCAGGCCGCCCCAGTTCCAGCTTGAAAAAACGGTCGATCTCCCCAGACACCTTCTGCTGCACAGCGTCAAAGGAGTCGTCGGGGCTGGTATTGGGTACCCGTTCTCCATCGGGACCCATCCGATAGATTCCGAGGTTGGAGGTGAAGATCAAAAAGGCTTCAGAGAAATAGACCCTCTCGCCCCGCCCGGATGTGAGAACGCCGTCATCCAACACCTGGAGAAACTTGTCGAGGATGCGCGGGTGCGCTTTTTCGATTTCATCGAAGAGCACCACCGAAAACGGCTTCTCTTGGATTGCATTGGTCAGTTCGCCGCCAACGTCGTAGCCGACGTAGCCCGGAGGCGCTCCGATCAGACGTTGATCGGAGTGCTCAGCGGCAAACTCGCTCATATCAAATCGGATATAGGCTCCCTCATCGCCAAACAACAGCTCAGTGATGGTTTTGGCCAGTTCGGTTTTGCCCGTACCGGTGGGTCCAGCGAGGAAAGCAACCCCTCGTGGCCGGCCGAGCTTGCCCTGCTCACCGGTCAGACCAATCACCGCCCGTTTGACGATGTCAAGCATCTTGGTCACGGCATGATCTTGACCCTTGATCCTACGGCTGACGGTTTGGTCTGCCTGACGGATGTGCTCACGGTTCAGCTGGGCCCAGGGGTTTTCGGTGACGCCGAGCTTGAAGCGGCGAATGCCGTCCCCTAACTCCGTGATCGCTACCGCCTCCCTTCGGCAAAGGTCCGTAATGGCCACCATGTCGATCAACAGCAAACCTTCGCACTGCTCCACCAAGGTGTTTTCTGCTGATCGCAGCACCTCTTCGGTGGACGTTGAGGCCCCCGGTAGGCCCTTAACGAGGGTGGGAGCAACCTGTCGGCGGGTATGGCGATCAGGATTGGGCACCGTGATCGGTCGCAGCCTGGGGTTGTTGACCACAAGCCATGGCGGCAAGTCACCCTCTTTGTCGGCAATCCAGATGAGGGGGTTGAACAGAGGTGAATGATCCGGCCCAACGGGCCGGGGCCTCACGCCATGGCCCAGGATTAGGGCTGTGGTGAACCAACTGTGCTCATCGGGACTTGGCAAATCCACACGCGCCAGGTAGCGAGAGGAGAAATCGGCCAGAAGGGCGATCGGCGGACCCTCATGCTGCACAATCCCAGGCAGGAGTTCAAAAAATCGGGCAACACTGGCAGGGGCACGCCCGTTTTGATCCCATTGGAGGTCAAGGAAGGCAAGACCTTGGAATTCAGCCGTTAGAACCAGGCCATCGCTGAGCGGAAGGGAGAAGCCATTGACGGGATCAAACGCCAGCACATGGGCGATTCCAGCCGAGCGGAGAAGCTCAGCGAGATAGTTCTGCAGAGGCAAAGGACGGGCACGCCCCTGCGCTAGCTGCAATGGATATCGATCGCGAACGTTGCCACTCAGCAAAAATTGGCTCTTGAGGGGGAGAAAGCGCACCAGATCCCTGCTCCAGCGGAACTGTTGCTCGCCTAAGCCCAGCCCAACCTGCGTTCCAAGATCAACCTTAGGGGTCGCGGCCATCACGGTCTTTTTCTTTGTAATGAATCCTCGGTCAGACAAGCTCCCCTTAGCAAGCAACCTTATGCGAACAACAAGGGCTTCCGCCGTGGGCGTAGGGCGGTCGAGCAATTCACCGCGCACCCCGTCCAGCAGGCTTGCTTCCTTCTGCCGCTGGGGTGGCGCGGCGCAGCTGGTCGATCCACTGACCCCCACAGGGGGTTCCGATACAGGGCCTGGCGAGAAAGCCAGGCCCCCTGCACGGCAGCCGCAAACGCCGTGCCGAAAAGGGCTTCCCCTGGAAGGCCGATCGCGAGCGGCCCAGTGAGATCACCGTGCTGCGCTTCAAGGTGCCGCAGTTTCTCAGGCGTGATGGCTCCCTGTCCGAGGGGCCCCGCATCGTCGATGCCAAAAAGCAGCCCTGGACTGGCGCTGCGATTGGCAATGGCTCCAAGTTGATTGTCGCCTTTGACATCTACGACTGGGATGGAGAAAACGGCTGCGGCATGACCTTCCAGCCCCGAGCCATCCAGGTCGTCGATTACATCCCCTACGAGCAGCTCGATCCCACCGACAGCTTTGACGAGCTCGAGGGCTACAGCCCCGCCCCAGCGGAGGCTGTCGCTAGTCAGGCCAGCAGCCCAGCCCCTAACCAGGCCCCTAGCAATCCAACCCCAACTTGGTCCGCCGCCAGCGACAGCAACGACCAGGAGGTCCCCTTCTGATGGCACCCGATCAATCGGCCCCACAGCCAGTCACCTGGCGGGGAGGGTCCCCGCACCGGCCAGGGCCCCAGCTGCCGGCCTTCTGCCGCAGCCCCCGCCCGCCCGTCTTAGTCACGCTCACCAGCCACTTCGGGCTGGGAGTGCGCCTACTGCTGGTGTTGGGTCTGCTTCTCCAACTCAGCACCTTGCTGCTGCTGATCGCCGGCCCCATGCCGCCCCGGCCCATGGCCAGCACCAACACCGTCTTCCGCCCCGCCGCCGGCGCTGATGCCGATGAGGTTCCACCCGTCAAACCGTTTTCAGACCGATGAAAAGCACGACGTCAAGCGCCCTTGTTCCCTTTGACTACGAAGGCAGCCAGCTCCGCGTCTTCGCTGACGAGCATGGCGACCCCTGGTTTGTCGTCACCGATCTCTGCAGCGTGCTGGGGATCGGCAATCCTCGTCAGGCCACGAACCGACTGGATGCCGACGAGAAGGGTGTCATTTCAACTGACACCCCTGGTGGTGTGCAGGCCGTGGCCACGGTGAATGAACCTGGTCTCTACACCTTGGTTCTCGGCAGCCGCAAGCCAGAGGCCAAGCGCTTCAAGCGTTGGGTCACGCACGAGGTTTTGCCTGCGATCCGCCGTACAGGGCGCTACGCCGTGCCAGTCCTCGCGCCCACGCCTGCATCCTTGCCCTCAGAAAAGCAGGACAGCGTCGGCGCTCTGCTGCTGATTGGTCAGGCCGTCGCCCAGGTCCCCGGCGTGAAACCCGGTATCGCCATGGCAGCAACGCTCACCTGCATTGAGGAAAACACTGGGCTGGCGATCGAAACCCTGCGACGAGCCCTGCCGGCAGCGCAGGCCCCGATCTGCTCACTCAATGCCACCCAGCTCGGGCAACGGCTGGGGATGGCGGCACGGGTGATGAACCAGCATCTGGCGGCCTGTGGCCTGCAGCTCCGCAATGCCCGTGATGAATGGGAGCTGAGCGAACGGGGGCAGCAGTGGGCCGAGGCCCTGCCCTACTGCCGCCAGGGCCATAGCGGCTATCAAATTCTCTGGAACCCAGCCGTGGTCGACATCGTGCGGGGGCTGGGCTGATGGATACCCCTGTCTTCCCTGCCCCATGCGGGCGCCATCGGGTCTGGGTCACCACGGCCGACGCCTGTGCAGGGCTGGGCATGAGCCGCGAGACCCTGCGTCAGTTGAGGCTGCGGGGGGTGCTCACGCCCGGCAAGCACTACCGCCGCTGGGGCTGCACCCAGGGCAAGGGCCCGCTGCAGTGGCACCTCGAGAACGTCGAGGCCACCATCACCGGCTGGAGCCGGCGGCACCTCCGCCAGTAGGGGGTTGCGCTGCTCACCTGAAGTGAGCAAAGAGACGCTTGAGTTTTGATCAGCGCTCTGGCCTGCGTGGCCCCACGCAAGGAAGAGCCGGGTGATCAGGATTGATCTCGATGCCCCTGGGTCGGCCAATCGGCAGGTCCAACGGACGGGGGGAGTACCAACCAGCCGTGTCGGCTGTTGCCGTGACCAGCATCCCCGGGTTCAGAAGCTGATCCCACTGTCACCGGCAACAGCTGCTGCGGTTTCTCCGTGCCAACACCCCTCCAGGACTGGGCCAGGAGCCCTGCCAGCAGGCGCCAGGCCATTGACCAGGGCCATTAGTTCAAGCAAGCGCAGGGGCCAGCTGGGCGGGCTGCTCGCCGCCAGGGCCACTGCCAAGGCCACCATCTCAAGCAGATCTATCCAGAGATCTGTGCCCCACGCCAGTAAGCCACTAGAAAATGCCCTGGGACCGGGCGGTGAGCAAACCGGTGATTTGCTCACCTATTTGCTCACATGCCCCTCGGCCAATCGGTGAAAAGTCAATCGGGGCGACAGGATTCGAACCTGCGACCTAGTGCTCCCAAATCAATAGAGAAATCCTGATCACCACTGCCGAGAGCCGTTGCGGCCGCGGACTTTGACGGAGGCTGTCATGGCCTGTCAGGTCCAGCAGAGCCATTTTTCCGTACAATTGTACGAACGCTCAGACCGGGTGCTTCATGGCGGAAAGAGTCAGTCATAACCAGGCCTGGGTGAAGGGTTTCCGAGCCTCCGTTCGTACAAGTACGGCTGAGGGCTGGTGGGTGCGCGAGCACCGCGGCCGGATGCGTCTCGAGGTGAAGGGCCCCGATGGCCGGATGACCTCCGTCGCTCTCCCGTTCGACTGGGCCAAGGGGCAGACCGGCGATGCCGTGGCACGGGTGCGCTCGATCTATCGCCTTGTCGGCGAGGGTCACACCCTGAAAGCAGCTTCTACCCTGGCCGCCGGGGAAGCGCCCGCAGCGCCGATCGACTGGGCCGCCGTCGCCGAGGGTTTTCGGGTGCAGAAGCTGCAGCACGGCACCACCGTCAAACCTGAGACCTGGGAAGCCCACTACCTGCCTGTTATCTCAGCAGCCGTGGAGCTGCTCTCCAGCCGGAAGGCGCCAGATCCGCGCACAGTCACTGGCTCAGTTCCTGCGCTACGGCGTGCACCGCGCAGGTGTACCTGCTCTTTGGGCCCCTCCGGCCGATCTCAAGCAACACGTCGGCACCAAATCCAGGGAAGCAGCCTCTGCCAGTCAAAAAGGGGATCCCCTAACCGATCAGCAGATCCTGAACCTGCTCGCCGCACTGCCGCAGGATGCAGCCGGTCTTCGCTGGGCCGATGCGATTCGCTTGATGGCGGAGCTGGGTCTACGCCCAATCGAACTGCTGCATCTGACGATCCGAACGGATTCATCAAGTCGAGAGCCCTACTGGTGGTGCGCCTACCGCAAGCGAAGTGGTGGAGGTTCAACAGAGTCGCGTCGGCTATTCCCCTTGCCCCTGATTGGTGAAGACGGGGAGTCAATCTCCTGGAACCTGCTGCAGCGGTGGCAGGCCAAGTTGATCGAACTGCCGCCACTGAGCGGTGGGAACAGTCCCGCCGATTGCATCAAGACCTACCTGAACCGCCAACACGCTTGGCGATCTCTGCGAGAGACGATGACCGCCAACGCCCAGCGCGCGGTGCCTTACAGCTTCAGGCACAGCTACAGCCTTCGTGGGCACCAACGCGGGATCGATGCCGGCAGCATGGCGCAGGCCATGGGCCACAGCCTCGAAGTCCACTGCCGTTCCTATCCATGGGCAAGTATCGCGGGGACGATCGCTGCCTTCCAACGAGCCAATGCCGCTGTGGCCATAGGCCCAGGATCCTGAGCAGCGCGTTCACCATCCACGGCACCCACCGGGGTGTGCTGCTGGTGGAGTTCCTCGACGTCCCCTGGGGCTGAGCAAACTCTGCCCTGGGATCAGTCCACCCAGTTCTCGATTCTCAAGCCGGCGTAGGGAACGAAGTCGCGGGGATTGTTGGTCACCAGGGTGATGTCCAGCGCCAGGGCGTGCGCAGCGATCAGCTTGTCGAGAGCATCCCTGCGCCGCTCCCGGCTCGCCAAGCGGACGGCGCCGTAGACCCTGGCGGCTGCCCCATCGAAGGGCGCCACGGGGACCTCGAGCAGAAAGCGAGCCAGGGCAGCGCTGTTGCGCTCTGCATCGACCCCGGAGGCCACTACCCCGTACTCCAGCTCTGCGGCGGTGATCGCCGAGATGAGCACCTCTCCGACCCTGCAAGCGGAGAACCGCTCCGCCACCTGCGGGGGCTGGTGCTTCATCAGGTAGATGCAGATATTGGTGTCGAGCAGAAAACGGGTCCTGAGGCTCACAGCGATTCACGCTCCTGCTGCTCGTCCTGTTCGCGACCCTCCGCCAAGAACGAGGGCGAGAAGGCTGCCAACGCCTCTAGCGCACCGGTGATGGGGCGGCCGGCCGGTCGAATGCGCAACTCATCGCCGCAGCGCTCGATCTCCAGCTCCAGATCGCTGCGCTCGTAGGCGAGCTCGGCCGGGATACGCACGGCCTGGGAGTTGCCGTTGCGGAAGAGCCGTGTCGTCGTCATGGCCAACCGAGATGTACTGGTACATCCTATGCGTCGTGATCGTGTCGAGAGCTTTCGTTGCGTTGCTGCCTCCAGATCCGCAAAGGCCTGATGCAGGCAGAGCTCGCAGCCTTGAATAAGGACTGGCCTTGTTCAAGGCTGGCCCGATGGCCTGAGCAGTCGCCGCAGGGCTCCGGTCGGCGACGGCAGTCCTTCAGCGTGCCACTGCTGCGCCGTGGCGTGCATCGGCCAGCCGCCGCCGCCCTCCGCTCCGGGGACGGTGTTGGGGTGGCGGGCAGGGCCGCTCTCCCGCGGCTGCGGTGGCCGGGCGGCTGCCAGCCGTCGGGGTGTTGGGGTGAGGCCCAAGATTCCCTCGCGCGGCTGCGCGGGCGGTGGCTTATTCGGCTGAATCAGGCTGCATTGGTTATCAAGCAGCTTGGCCTGTTTGGGGTGGCTGCATTTTGGGCAGATCGCTTGCCCCGCAGCCGTCCTGCTCGCTCAATAGTGCGGTTGTACTGGTAGAATAAAGACTGCGCCAAAGGCCACGAGCCCATCGCCTGCGGCAACGAAATCCCAGACAACTTGCCCCGTTCGTTTGCTCTGTAGCCCATGAGCTTGTCCTCTGCTGCAGTGGCCCACGCCGCTGCATTGCCGTCCGCCGCTTTATTGCCGCCGCCGGTTGTTGTTCATCGCTCCGTCGTCATCGTCGCTGCCGGTGGGCGTGATCTCTCCTGGCCCCAGCAGCGCATCGCCTCCGCCCTCCTGCAGCGCAGTGGCGGCCGGCCTGTCCATCTGCTGCTGCATGGCGGGGCCCGTGGCGCTGATCGCTCCATCGGCCGTGCCGCCCAGCAGGTGCGCTCAGCAAAGCAGCACCAGGGCGACACCGCCTGAACCCCTGGCGCCAAACCGCCTCCCCTGCTAGTACAGGTGTACGCTCGCAGCAATCGCCATGGTCCCGGTCCCGCTTTCCCGCCTGCAGCCCTCCCGAGCGGAGGAGATCGAGGCGTGGCCCTATCTCGACGAAGGCGTGCTGCTCAAGACCTGTAGTCGCAAGGTCTGCATGACCTGCCACTTCTTCCGCCACCACCCAAGCCCTGAGTGCATCCCCCTGCTCACCTGCCATCTGCATCAGGGTCTGATCGCCCATGGCGAGCACCTCACCAGCCGCTGCCAGGGCTGGACGGACGACATGGTGAGGCAACGGGGCTGGGCGCCCGAGGTGGCCTGAGCGCCATCCCCAATGCCCAGTAGCAGCAGCAAACGACCGCCGCTCTCGCCCCAGGAGGGCTGGATCAGCGATGGACGCCAGGTGCTGCACTTCCGGCCCAGTCGTTGGGATCGATGGAGCCAGCGGCTGGAGGTCACCGTGGGGGAGCTGCTGCCAGATCAACCGGTGCCGCTGCTTAAGAAGCGGCTGGAGCTCAGCCGCGAGGCGGCCCTCAAGCTCTGGAGCGAGAAACGCAAACTGGGCTGGCAGCCCCCAACCCAGCAGTGGCGACCGCCCCAGGCACCAGCTCAGGACTGAGCACAATCACAGCCATGGACCTCAACGCCGATCTCCACCAGCGCGCCGTGCTGGACACCACCGCCCTGCCATGGGCTCCTTCCCCGATGGCCGGGGTGGAGCGGCGGATGCTGGTGGGAGCGCTGATCCGGCTGGGAAGCCTGGGCTGACCCACTACATAAACGGTTCACGCCTGTGATGACCATGCATATCCTGGAGGAGTCTGCACTACATAAGGTGATCAAGTCACCACGAAATGAGTGTTATTGAGAGCGGCAAGGTTGGAGGAGATGGTAGCAAAGAGGATGGAGGCGGCAGCGCCATTGCCATCAGGATCATACAAAAGGTTGCCGGTGCTGCCGTCGTAGCGAATGCGTTGGTTGGCGTTGGCGAAGGTAGTGCCACTCACAAAGGCAGGAGCTTGAAGGGTGCCGGTGGCAGTGATTCCCGCGAAGAGTCCTGCACCTGTGTTTTCCAGTTGGATGCGATCGGTGGTGGTGGCGACTGCCGTTGGGGTGAAGTCGGTGATGACATCCACATTGGTGGTGGCGTTCAGCACCGAGTCAAAACGGAAGATGTCGGCACCTGCCCCGCCGGTGAGGGTGTCGTTACCCAGGCCTCCGTTGAGAGTGTCGTTTCCAACTCCGCCGGTGAGGTTTTCGTCGCCGAGTCCGCCAGCGATGGTGAGGTCATTAGCAGCGCCAGCGACCCCAGATGTTGCAGCAAGCGTCACTACCGGGGCAGGGTCATTGTCGGTGATCAAGGCTTCTGCTATCTCAAATCCTGGAACAAGCAAGTAGCCAGAGGGCGCTGTGATTGTTGCAATAATCTGCTCGTCAGGATCGGAAAGGGCATCATCGATAACAGGGATTGTCAGAGTCGAAGTATTGCTTCCGGCCAGGAACGTCACAGTTCCTGTACTGGTGCCCGTGTAATCCACGCCTGCAGTGGCAGTGCCCGACAGCGCATAGCTCACTGTGAGGGGAGCCGTGCGTGGGCCGGAGCGACTTACGGTGAAAATTGCAGCCAAACCACCAGCCTCGCCACCATCTCTTGTCTGGGCAATGACCAGTTGCTGAGGGTCGTTATCGATCTGTGTGACGGTTGCCGACAGGGAGCCGCCAGTTGCGACGACGTAACCGGACGGCGCCGTGAGGTTGACGATGAGCGTCTTGCCGGGATCGACCAGGGCGTCATTCAAGGTGGGTATCGACAGCACCGCCGTTGCTGATCCCGCCAAAAACGTGAGCGTTCCGTTTGCGAGGCCTGAATAATCGGTGCCGCT
>JAPLIE010000036.1 GCA_026389265.1 Cyanobacteriota bacterium
GGCGGACTCAAGGAGTCTGATGTTCATGTCGTTCTGTTTTTAGTTCAGCGATGGCGTCGTCCCAGTTCAGAAACTTGGTACTGCCCTGCTGTACTTGCTCTCTCCGGCGCTGCAACTCTTCGCCGTGCCAGGCCGGTGACATAACTTGATCGGGGGTGGCCGAGAGGTCTGCCCAGAGGAGCTCCATGGCCACGAGCTTCTCTTGCAGGCTCATCCGGCTCAGTGGAAGGTTCATCGCCATCAGCCCAATGCTCAAAGCAGACACCGAATCAACCTTAGGTCTGATCCAGTCAAAAGTTCGACCATGAGCAATGCAGACGGGGCAGTTACATCAGATCAGTGCCACCCCCTGTCACACCCCGCCCCAGCAAGCCGGCCCGCACAAGGAATCCCGGCCAGGATCCCCTCATGCCCCAAACCCCCTCCCCCACCTACGAGCGCCTGCGGCCCTACATCGCCAAGCGCATGCGCATGAGCCACATCTACCAACCCCTGATGCTCATGGAGCTCCTGGGACACGGATTGGCCAGGCAACAGCCAGCCCAGCCC
This sequence comes from Cyanobacteriota bacterium, assembly GCA_026389265.1. Classification (GTDB taxonomy): domain Bacteria; phylum Cyanobacteriota; class Cyanobacteriia; order PCC-6307; family Cyanobiaceae; genus Cyanobium. Next base: position 550 of record JAPLIE010000036.1, read on the forward strand.
CCGCACAGGACGTGGCCCGCCGGATCCTGGGGGAAGACGTGACCCAGATCGACGACTACAGAGAGCGCGTCAAGCGGATGGTGGGCAAGGTTCCCCTTCAACGGCATCACCCGCTACGACCAGGGCGCCTACGGCTTGGTGGGCGGCGAGGAGCTGAGCGACGCCGAACGCGACCAGTTGCTGCATCTGCGCAGCCAGCGCCTCAATGCTTTCCGAGAGCGGCAAAAAGGAATGACAACCACCCTCATCTAACGAGGAACGAGGTGGATCACCACATCGCAACCGGGCGCATCGGCGTAACGGCGAAGAGTTGACAACGCGGGAAGGTGCTTGCGGGATCCCTCCAGCCGGCTGATGGCGCTGCGGGTCGTTCCCATGCGCAGCGCCACGTCCTCCTGGGTCAGACCAGCCCGTTTGCGGGCATCAAGTTCCGGGCAATGGTGAGATCGCGCTGGGGCGTTTTCAGCTCCCACTGCGGCTTTTGGGCCTGAGTTCAAATAGGCCCTAGCCGAGGGCCTTGGAGTGTGGCGAGCCCAGCAGGGGGCCATGGTCTTCCAGCAGGTCCAGGAGTTCAACTGCTTTGCAGAAGCCTTCGGCTACACAACGGGCCAGCAGGTCGACAGGCCACGATTCGATCTCCTCGCGAACGCGAGGACTGAAGTAAGCAAGGCGAAATGACCTATCCATGTTAGCGCGTGTGCTACGTGGAGGTCGCGGCATCGCGTCAATGCTTCTCTCCCCCACCAGTGCCACCCCCCGTCACACCCCGCCCCAGCACTGGCCCCCACAGCGCCAGGATCCCCCCATGCCCCCAACCCCCTCCCCCACCTACCAGCGCCTGCGCGAGTACATCGCCAAGCGCATGCGCATGAGCCACGTCTCCCAACCCCTGATGCTCATGGAGCTCCTGGGCCGCCGCAGCCCCGCCCCGGCGCAGGACGTAGCCCGCCGGATCCTGGGGGAAGACGTGACCCAGATCGATTACTACACAGAGCGCGTCAAGCGGATGGTGGGCAAGGTGCTTACTGGCAACGGCATCACCCGCTACGACCAAGGCGCCTACGACCTTGTGGGCGGCGAGGAGCTGAGCGACGCCGAGCGCGAAGAGCTGCTGCAGCTGTGCCGCCAGCGCCTCGATGCCTTCCGAGTGCAGCGCGGCGAGGAGGTGGGCTGTTTGCTCACGCAGAAGCCTGCGGCTTCGGGCACAGGAGCCGCCACCGCACGCCGATCAGCGGCTCGATCAAATACAGGGTGCTCACCCGTGCCAGGGGCCGCTGCGAATGCTGCGGGGCACACGAGCACCAACGGGCCCTGGAGGTGGACCACATCGTGCCCAGGAACCATGGCGGCTCGGACGACCTCAGCAACCTGCAGGCCCTCTGCTTCCGCTGCAATGCCGGCAAGCGCGACACCGATACCACCGACTTCCGCGGCCTGCAGGCCAGCTACGCCAGCCGCGAGGCGGGCTGTGTGTTCTGCGCGCTGGAGGGCAGCGGCCGGGTGCTGCTGGAGAACGAACTGGCGTTGTGCATCGCCGATGCCTATCCGGTGGCGCCTGGGCACAGCCTGGTGATCCCGCGGCGCCATGTGGCCGATGGGATGGCGTTGCACCAGCCGGAATGGAACGCGGTGGTGGAGCTGCTGAAGCGGCGGCGGGAGCTGCTGAGCGCTCAGGACGCCTCGATCAGCGGCTGGAATGTGGGGTTGAATTCAGGTGAGACGGCGGGGCAGACGGTGTTTCATGCGCATTGGCATCTGATTCCGCGGCGGGAGGGGGATTGCGAGGAGCCGAGGGGTGGGGTGAGGGGGGTGATTGAGGGGAAGCAGATGTATTAAGCCTGGATTCTTCAACGCCAGCGCTCACCTGCCAGCAAGGCGTAAACGCGTGCTTCAAATATCCCTAGGTGGCTGGCCAGGTGAAGCGCTTTGTTCGCTTGCTTCGGCCTCCGCTATCAGATCCTCCCAAGGCCATCTGACAGTACAAAACAGTCTATACAAGAGCAGCTGCCTATCAACAACTGTCAGGTCACCAGTTGATTCATTATAAGATAGCACCAGGCCCCTACCCCCTTCGTCAACTTGTAGCCCTTCAATCTTCTCCAGAACAGACCCAAGATTACCTTTCTGTATTCTTGGCTGCCTTTTATTGGCTATTTCAAAAATGGTCTCAAGATTTAGGCCTTGCATAAGCCGTTCATCATTGCACTCTATGATTACTGCCATTGCATGTGCATAAATGCCAGTTGAGTCCTTGCGATTCCTTATTCCGCTTGAGACTCTTCTTGCAAACTGCTGATAAAGAGGATTCAGTTGCTCTGCATAGAAAAGAGCTGCAGCCTCAAGTGAGACCAAATCGTTAAACTCCATGTTGGATCTTGGCGATTCACGAATTTCTGCGTGATCCAATGTTTCGAGAGTAAGCTTCTGCAGGATCCCAACGTTTCCATACGAGAGTTCGATAATTCGACTTTTGAATTCTCTTGTAAATGACAGATTTAAGGCTTCTCCTCCTTTGTCTAGAACTCTTTCAAGATCTTCAGGGGACCAAGTTATGGCTAACTAATGAACTCTCGCGCTTAGATCAGGATTAAGGAACAAAACCATGTTGCTTTGGCTCCAAACACCGATGATCACGACAAAGAGGCCGTAATCCCATAGAGCCTTAAGCTCAAATGCAAACTTTCGTCTCTCTTCGTAGCTCATATAGTGGAGGTCTTCTATCACAAGTCTGCGCCCTGACTTCTTAATGATATCAGCAATAAATCTTAGATCGTTCATGTCGTGTCCGGCAGGTTGATCCTTTATTATTTCGCTGCTTACTTTCTCAACTTCTATCCCAAGGCGCAATGCGGTAAGTATCTTAATGCCAATATCACCCTGTGCAGTAACCCTGCCCTTGAGTGCTGCCGAGTCTTGCTTGTCAATTTCAAGTCTAATTTGAAGCTGTGACAAGCAGTCTACATATATATCCGATACTGTCTTGCCAAGTCTGCACTGCACAACCAAAGCGCTTGGAATATTCTTTTGTCGAAGCCATGACTTTCCGCATTTTGATTCCCCGCGAAGTGCAATATGGACATCTCGCCCAAGATATGTCTGAAGCACTGTGTCAATCTGGCCACGGTCGACATAGGATATTTTTCTGTAGTCAGACGAAATGCCGAATACTTCATCAGACTTTGTCCGATTAAACATCTAGGAAGCTCCCGCTGTCAGGATTGTACCTTAAGAGGCAAGAGCAGGGGGCAATCAAGCTTAGAAGGCGTAAATCTCTAAAAAAGGAGGGCAAGCGAACTCTTTATGGACGGTTCCGCGAACTTGTGCATGGCTGCCGTCCCTTTCCGAGAACCACCGCCGTCTCCAGTCGGTAATCCGCTGAAACTTCCTGCATAGCCTAAAGCCTGAAAGCATTCTCGCCCAAGATATCCGTAGTTCACATGTCCGCAAACCACCTGTTCATGCAGCTACTGAATACCCGCGGGACTGCTGATCCCGAATCGGCCCAGTTGTAGCCATCGGTATAGAGCAAGCTGGTATTCACGGGCGCAACCTTGCTATTACTGGGTCAATCCCTGCAGCGGGTCTTCACTCCATGCCCCCGCAGGACCTCCCTCCCGGCCTCTACGACCACCCCCTCAGCGAGGCCGAGCACCAGGCGCTCGCCTCCCAGCTGGCCTACCTCCACCAGGTAGAGCCGCTCGATCCCGCCGAGGCTCCCCAGCGGTTGGCCCGCTACCTGCGCCAGCTCAGTGAGATCGCCCTGGCGGCGTTGCCGGAGGCCCAGCGGCAGCAGCAGCAGCTGGCCTTGGTGAACCGGATCGTGGCGGTGCTGCAGGAGCAGGCGCCGAAAACGATCACCTCCGGCGATCGGCTCCACCCCAGTGCCCGTTTGCTGCAGGAGTTGCGGGCCGCTCCCCTGCTACCCAATGAGGACCCGCTGGCCCGCCCCCTGATTCCCCTGGCGGACGGCACCCTGCTGATCAATGCCCCCAGTGAGCCCAGTGTGGGCCTGGCCCTGCAGGCAGAGGTGCCCTCCGCCGATCGGATTGATCTGCTCTGTGCCTTCATCAAGTGGAGCGGGCTGCGCCTGCTGCAACCCGTTCTGAAGCAGTACCTGGCTGCAGGGCGGCCTTTGCGGGTTCTCACCACCGTGTACCTGGGCGCCACCGACCGCCGGGCACTCGACTGGCTGGTGGAGCACAAGGCCCAGGTGCGCGTCAGCACCGATACCCGCCGCACCCGCCTGCACGCCAAGGCCTGGCTGTTTCATCGCGCCAGTCGCTCCAGCACCGCCTACATCGGCTCCTCCAACCTCTCGGCTCCCGCGTTGCTCGACGGGCTGGAGTGGAACGTGCGCCTGGCGGCCTTGGAAACGCCCGCGATGCTGCGCAAGTTTGAAGGCACCTTTGAGGCCTACTGGGAGGAGGGCGAATTCGAGCCCTATGCCGCCACCCCCGAACAGCAGGTTCGCCTCGATCACCAGCTCTCCCTGGCGCGAGGGGTGGATCCGGCGGCCGCAGCTGGATCCGGCGCCGCCACCACCCCGGTGTGGTTCGACCTGCGGCCCTACGCCTACCAGCGCGAGATGCTCGATGCCCTCGCCGCTGAGCGCTCGCTCCATCAGCGCTGGCGCAACCTCGTGGTGGCCGCCACCGGCACCGGCAAGACCGTGCTCGCCGCCTTCGATGTGGCCCGCCTGCCTGCTGATTTCCCCGAGCAGTTCCCCTCGCCCGAGCCGCCGCCGCTGCTGCTGATCGCCCACCGCAAGGAGATCCTGCTGCAGGACCTCGCCACTTTCCGCCAGGTGCTGCGCGATCCCTCTTTCGGGGAGCTGTTTGTGGATGGCGAGATGCCCAGCCAGTGGCGCCATGTGTTCGCCTCGGTGCAGTCGCTGGCCAATCGCTCCATCGCTGAGATCCCATCCGAGCGCTTCAAGGTGGTGATCGTGGATGAGTTCCACCACGCCGCCGCCGCCAGCTATCGCCGCTGGCTCGATCACCTCCGCCCCCAGCTGCTGCTCGGCCTCACCGCCACCCCCGAACGCGCCGACGGGCTGGACATCCTCCACTGGTTCGGCGGCCGCATCGCCTCCGAACTCCGCCTCTGGAGCGCCCTCGATCAGGGCCTGCTATCCCCCTTCCACTACTTCGCCGTGGCCGACGCCACCGACCTCTCCGCCCTGGAGTGGCGCCGCGGCGGCTACGTGCCGTCCCAGCTCAGCGCCGTCTACACCGGCGACCACCGCCGCGTGGACTTGATCCTCAGCGAGCTGCACAAAACCGTGGCCGATCCCGCCCGCATGCGGGCCCTGGGTTTTTGCGTGAGCGTGGAGCACGCCCGGTTCATGGCCGAGCGCTTCTGTGCCCGCGGCCTCCGCGCCGAAGCCCTTGATGCCTCCACCCCCGCCGATCTGCGCCAGGCCGCCCTGCGCCGCCTGCAATCCGGCGACCTTCAGATCCTCTTCGCCGTCGACCTCTTCAACGAAGGGCTCGACATCCCATCGATCGACACCGTGCTGCTCCTGCGGCCCACCGAGAGCGCCGTGGTGTTCCTGCAGCAGCTGGGCCGGGCCCTGCGGCTCTCGCCCGATACCGGCAAGAGCTGCCTCACGGTGCTGGATTTCATCGGCCAGCAGCACCGGCGCTTTCGCTTTGATCTGCGTTATCGGGCCCTGCTGGGCTGCAGCCGGCGCCAGCTCGAAGACCAGCTGGCCCAGGGGTTCCCCTTTCTGCCGCCCGGTTGCCGGCTGGTGCTCGATCGCGTCTCCAGCGAGCGGGTGCTTTCAAGTTTGCGCCAGTGCCTGCCCAGCCGCCGGCCCCAGCTGCTCCAGGAGTTGCGCGCCCTCGCCGCTGAGGGAAAGATCGGCCCCGCCAGCGGCCTGGCCCACTGGCTCGAAGCCCTGGCCATGGAGCCGGCCGACTTCTACGGCATCCGCGGCGCAGGCTTCACCGCCCTGCGGCGCGAGCTGGGCTGGTTGCCGCCCCACCTGGCGCATCTGCCCCATCCCGAGGAGGAGCGCCTCAACCGCGCCATCGCATCTGGCCTGCTCCACCTCGACGACCCCGACCGTCTGCGCGCCACCGCCTCCTCCCTGGCCGCCTCCGCTCCGCCCGATCCGCAGCGCCTCTCCGAGCGCGAGCGGCGCCAGTGTCTGATGCTCACGGCCCAACTGTTCGGCACCGGCCGCCAGTGGCGGCCCCTCGATCAGGCCCTGGCGGTGCTCTGGCAGGCCAGCGCCTGGCGCGAGGAGCTGATCCAGCTGCTGGAGTTGCTCGCCGAGCGGGCCGATCGACGCCTCCACCCGCTGCCCTGGGCCTTGCCGGTGCCGTTGCGCGTGCACGGCCACTACACGCGCGCCGAGATCGAAGCAGCCTTCGGCGTGCTCAGCACCGAATCCCCCTGGATCCACCGCGAAGGCGTGCTCGCTCACCAAGCCAGCGCCACCGACCTGCTGTTCATCACCCTGCGCAAAAGCGAAGCCCTCTTCTCCCCCTCCACCCGCTACCGCGACCTGGCCCTCGGCCCCGCGTTGTTCCACTGGGAAAGCCAGAGCACCACCACCGCCGCCTCCCCCACCGGCCAGCGCACCATCCACCACGCCACCAGCGGCTCGAGGGTGCTCCTGTTCGTACGCGAGCAACGCAAGCAGGACGGCCGCCCCGGCGCCCCCACCGAACCCTTCGTGTGCCTGGGGTTTGCCACCTACGAAAGCCACGAAGGCGAGCGGCCGATGGCGTGGGGGAATCTCTGTGGCGGCTGGAGCGGGAGATCCCGGCGGCGTGGTTACCGGTGATGGCGTTGGCGGTTTGAGGGGGGGGCAGGGCAACAGGCCAAGTGGGACGGCGCCTGATCAACTCTGGGTGCTGAACAACGACTTGCCACCTAAAATGACGAGATCGCGCTATGGGCTGGTTTCATGAAGGGGGAGCTGACTGCAGTGATTGAGCCGGCTCCTGAGGGAGGCTTCTGGGCGATCTGCCTGGAGATCCCGGGCGCTAACGGACAGGGTGAATCCATCGAGGAAGCCAAACATGATCTGCAGGCAGCGATTGAGCTTCTGCTTGAGGATCGTGAGGCTGAGATCAGTCGCGGACTGCCGCCTGATGCCATGCGCATGCCACTGCAGATCGGATGAAACGCCGCGATCTGGAGCGGAGGCTTCGCATGGCTGGCTGCCTCCTCAAAAGGGAAGGTGCTTCACATTCCATCTGGATCAATCCAGCCACCGGTGTGAAGGAAGCTGTGCTCAGACAAAACGAAATCAAGGAACCCCTGGCCCGGAAGATCCTTGCTGTTCAGCATTCCTCGTAGGCCTCAAGAAATTCTTCCCTGCTGATTTCCGATTGTCTGAGAATCAACCTCAACGTTGACCCTTTGATCAGCCGATGGTTGGGCATGGTGAGGGGCGTGCGCGTGCCGTCCTTATTCGTCCGCGCCAGGGCGATGTGATTTCCTTCACGGATCAGCTCAAATCCCAAGCGCTGCAAAGCCCTCAACACGCGATCCCGAGGCGCGTCGACGGGAAACTTGGCCATCAGCCGGCAAGGACCGTTTCCGCCAGAAAGACTTCCTGCACAGGATCATCCTGATCCAGTGATTCAGGGCCGAATGCTTCGCGGTGGAAAGCGATCGCGGAGCGCACATCCTCCAGCGCCTCGTCGTAGGTCTCACCTTGGCCCACAACCACTCCATGGATGCCCAAGGGATAAGCCACATACCCATCGGCGTGGCGCTCCACAACAACCTTCAGCCGTTGGGATGTCATGGAGCCCTGCCCTGCAAAGCTGTCAAATCCTAGGCGTGGTGGGCCTCAGCTGTTCGTGCGTGAGCAACGCAAACGAGATCGCCGCCCCGGCGCCCCCACCGAACCGTTTGTGTACCTCGGCTTTGCCACCTACGAAAGCCACGAGGGCGAGCGGCCGATGGCGTGGGGGAATCTCTGTGGCGGCTCGAGCGGGAGATCCCGGCGGCGTGGCTGCCAGGCTGTTGCTTGGCATAGCAGCGGCGTTGGCGGTTTGAGGGCCAACGTCATCGGACTACCTGCTCATTCTTGTTGCCGAGCAGATCCCAGCAGGATCTTCAGCGCCTCCCTCAGCCCGCTGGCGATCTGAACCAGTTCGACCTGTTCCTCGGCTGAAGTTTCAAAGCCGGGGTAGCGAGCAAGCACCGCCCCCGAGGAGAGATCCGTGAGATCCTCGGCATCCCAGCTCCATTACCCATCCACGGCTGAATAGCGGCGGCGTTGGCGGCTTGAGGGGAGGCGACGCCAGGCAGTTCGTGTCAGACTGATGAACGATGAATCGGACAAACAGACCATGGCCGATGCGAAATCCCTGGAGCAGGCCGTCGAAGCCCTTGACCCTGGGGCCCTGGCGGAGTTCAGACGCTGGTTTGCGGAATTCGATGCAGCCGCTTGGGACCACCAGCTTGTGGCTGACGCCACCGCGGGAAAGCTTGACGCCCTTATGGCGGAAGCGGAAGACGACTACCGAAATCAGCCCCACCGCCCACTGTGAAGCACACAGCATCGCCCAGATTCTGGCGCTGCTATCAGTCGTTACCCCGAGACATCCAGCAGATCGCTGATAAGAACTTTGCCCTGCTCTTACCGAGGGCGCAGCCCGAGCGTGCCGGAGGCACTAGGCAGATCCCACTCATCCATCACTGCAGTTCAAACTTCTATCGGGTCGCAAACTCCACAGGATCGGCAGTCATGCCGACTACGACCGCTTGGTGGGCAGCTGACGCTGCCGTAGCACCGCAATCCTTTGTTCCTGACGGTAGGCCTTGATTTCCGCATGGATCTCCTCCTGCGTCATCGCCTCCTCCGGGCGCGCAGAAAGATGATCGCGCGCTTGCTGGAGGCGCTTCAAGCGGTCGGACGCCTATTTGCTACGCAGCAGATCCTCGATCGCCTCGGGAGAAAGAAGTCCGGCTCCTTTTGCCACTCCCGCAAGCGCGTCGGGAAGCGTGATCTCGATGGTGGTCACGACTGTCACAACCACGACTAGATAGCTCTAGCGGTAATAGCCAGGCACAAGCTCCAATGACGACTTCCACCCGGCCCGCCTGAGAAGCCCGCTTCTCCCCCTCCACCCGGCTACCGCGACCTGGCCCTCGGCCCCACCCTGTTCCACTGGCACGGGGGAATCTCTGTGGCAGTTGTGCGGCTACCGCTGCTCGCGCGGAAGCCGCGCCGACAGCAGAACCACCTTAAACTGATGCTTGATGCCACAACATCAGATGCGCACCACCCTGCAGCTCGACGATGACGTGCTGGCAGCGGCGCGGGTGCTGGCCCGGCAGCAGCGCACCAGCCTGGGGGCCGTGATCAGCGAGCTGGCGCGCCAGGCCCTGGTGGCACCAGCCCCATGCTCCAGCTCGGAACACCCAAGGGCCGACCATCGCAACGGCCTGCCCCTGCTGCCCTGGAAGGAGATGGGAGCACCGGTGGATCTGGAGCTCGTGAACAACCTGCGCGACGAACTGGTGTGAGTGCGGCCCTGCTGGATGTGAACGTGCTGATCGCCCTGCTAGATCGGCGCCACGTGCACCACGAGCCAGCCCATGGCTGGTTTGCGGCAGAGCAGGCGAAGGGCTGGGCCACCTGCCCGCTCACCCAGAACGCCGTGCTGCGCATCCTCGGCCAGCCGCGCTATCCCAACAGTCCGGGGCCGCCGGCGGTGGTAGCCCCTTTGATGGCGGAACTGATCCGCCACCCGCAGCATCAGTTCTGGCCGGATTCGCTCAGCCTTCTGGACCATAACGGTGTGGATGTGTCGCACCTGCTGGAGGCAAGCCAGCTCACCGACACCTATCTATTGGCGCTGGCCGTGCACCACGGCGGCCGGTTGGTGAGCTTCGATCGCCGCCTCAGCTGCCAGGGGATGGCTGGCGGCCGCGAGGCCCTCTGGTTGATCGAGGCCTGAAACCGCCAGCCAGGTTGGGCCTGCTCAAGACGACCCGATCACGACGAACAGCTGTAGTGGGACACGCCGCCAGCGTTAAAGAACTCCCGGGGCTTCAGGCGGTCGTAGGTGGCCGCCAGCTCCGCCGATGGCGCCTCGTAGGGATGGCGAAACACCGACTGCAGTTCCTGGACGAGGCTGGTGTCGCCCTGGGCCGCCTGTTCATAGGCCGGGGCGATCAACCATTCGCGCCAGGTGATCGCCGGGTTCATGCGTTGCATCGCGGCGGAGGTCTCGCGCAGCTCGCCGTTGGCCGTGATCTGCTCCCGCCAGCGCCCCAGCCACAGGGTCCATGGGGCATCGAGATCTTCGGAGCTGGGTTGGTAGAAGCTCTCCTTAAGGGCGAAGAGGTGCTCGGGGATGCCAGCTGGAATGGCCGACAGCCTGCGGAAGACCATCGTGTAGTCGGCCTTGGAGCGCACCATGAGCTCCAGCAGCTCATTCACCAGGTCAGCGTCGTAGCGGCTCAGACCGAGCTTGCTGGCCCACATCGCCTCGATCGCCTGGCTCATCGTGTTGGCGAACCCGTCCCGGATCTGATCGAGCCGCGCCAAGGCTTCCGTGTTTCCCTCAAGCAGCGGCCGCAGGGCGCTCCAGAACATCTGATAGTTGGCTTCCGCAGCCGCCGGTTGGTTGAAGAAGCAGAAATGCTCGCCGCCGCCGGTCCAGGGTTGAAAGCGGGGATCGAACAGTTCGCAGAAGCCGAACGGTCCGTAGTCGAGGGTGAAGCCACCGGCGGCGCAGTTATCGCTGTTGAAGTTGCCCTGGCAGTAGCCAACCCGGATCCAGTTCGCCACCAGAGAGGTGAGCCTTCCGCGAAACAAGCCCGCCAGCTCCACCACCTGATCGCTGAACGGCAGCGCCGCATCGATCTCCGGCCGGTAGTTCCGCTCGATCAGGTGCGCCACGATCATCCGTAGCTCATTCAGCGCCTCCGGATGGGCCTGCCTGCGGACGCGGCGGGCGAACAGCTCGAGCTGCCCCACCCGCAGAAACGACGGCGCCACCCGGGTGGAGATCGCCGCGGGATTGTCGACCAGCACGTCGGGATCGAACGACTGGGACCCCGGCGCGTACCAGGGCCGGCGCACGGTTTCCGACCGGGACACCACCAGCGTCAGCGAGCGGGAGGTGGGAACCCCCAGGGCCTGCATGAACTCCTGCGCCAGAAATTCGCGCACGCTGGAGCGGAGCACGGCGCGGCCATCGGCGCCGCGGCAGTAGGGCGTGGGACCACCGCCTTTGAGTTGCATCTCCCAGCGCTGGCCGTTGAACACGCCTTCGAACACCGACATCGCCCGGCCATCGCCGTAGCCGTTGCCGGTGCCGAACGGGCACTGCTGGATGTACTCGCTGCCGTAGATCGAGAGGGCATAACCGGTGGCCCAGCCATAGGGCCGCATCGACTCGCTGGCCACGCTGATGTCGCCAGAAAACAGCCGCAGGAACTGCTCGTCGTGGACCAGCGCCTCGCTCAGACCAAGCTCCTCAAACAGGGTGCTGCTGTGCGCCACGAGCTCCGGCGCCGGTAGCGGCGTGGGGGTCACCGGCACGTAGTGCCCCGAGAACACCTGGCGCGGCCGGTGATCGTGGCCATCTTCTGTGGCCTGAGGATCCGCCTGCAGCGACTCCAGCAGCGAATAGTCGGCCCGTTGGGCAAATGCCGCAAATGTGGTGGTGGTGGGCATGGTCCGGACGGTGTGCGCACCATCCTGGCGAGCCTGCCCGTCCACCACGCAATCCAGGCGAGATCACGGATGCACTCCGCAAGGTGGACCCGGATGCCCTGCATGCCCGCCTAGCCGCCGCCGCAAGACGCCATCGACGCAGCCTCAACAATGAGGCCATCGTTTGCCTGGAAGCGGGTCTCGGCGCCACCCCTGGCTCCGTTGAGCAGCAGTTGGCGGAAATCAGGGCCCTGCGCCAGAGCCTTGGCACCCAAAGCTTTGATCCAGCGATCGGCTCAAGCTCCCAGCGGCCATCGCGCTGATGCAGCAAGCCGAAGCGCTGCTGGCAGCCCATGACGAGCCCGTGGCCTCGGAGCAGGTGCTGCAACTGGCCAGCAGCAGCGGCTGCAGCGCCTACGACTGCGAGTTCGTGGCCGCTGCGCAGCAGCTGGGGGTGCCGTTGGTGACCGAAGATCGCGCCATCCTTGCGGCCTTTCCTGATCTAGCCCGCTGCCTGGATCCGTTCAACGAAGGCAGTTCGGTGCCTAGGTTTCAATCCCCATCCCTCCTGCCATCGCCAGAGAGCCCATGAACCCAACCCTGAAAGGTGTGGCCTACGTGAGCGTTTGGGTGGTGCTGTGGGGCACGGCGGCCTCCGTTGCCGATTTCGTGCTGCTGGAACGGGGTGCCTACGAAGCCGGCACCACCGGCCAGGGGATCACCTTCGCCTCCTATGGAGTCGCCGCCGTGGTGTTGGCCGTGCGCCTGGCGGGCCGTTTCCTCAAACCGGAGCCCTGAAGCTGCCCCTGCTGGCCAACTGAGCCCCCGTGGCTATCACCCAGCGCCAGCTCTCCCAGGCCCCCGGCGGAGCGAGATCCCGGAAAAGCAAAGCGCCGCGCCGCTTCAGCCCAACAGCAACCGCAGCCCCAAGGCCAACTGACCCACGATCCCTTTGCCGGTGAGCAGCTCGCCGACGATCGCCGCCAGGAACCCCAGCATCGCCACCCGGCCATTCAGCAATTCCACCCCCGCCAGGGCGGTCTGATTCCAGGGCCGAGGGCTGGTCATCGAGGCACCGAAGCGCTCGACGGGTTCGTAGCGGTAGCTGTCGTTGTTGGTCATCAGCCCATTTTGCCTCAGCCATCAGCGCCCGGTGCCAGGTGCTCATGCCCAGGCCCATGCCAGGCCCATGCCCATGCCCAGGGGTAGCGGAGGTTGGGCGGTCCAGCCCATCCAGGCGGCTGGGCCGGGTCACGGTCGTCGGCTCCAGACCGCCGGCGGGATGCTCAGCTGCGCTCCGCGCGGTAGCGCCGTTCATCGGCCGCCGCCCGCTCGGCGCTCTCCCAGGGGAACACGATCCACTCCGCCTTGGGGCTCACCTCCACGGCCCGCCACCACAGCGGCTCGACCTTGCTGATCCACACCACCAGCTCCGCCCCCGCCAGCTGCCGGTAGGGCGCCAGGGTGCGGCCGGTCTCAAACACGTCGTCCACCACCAGGCAACCGGGCTGGGGCTCGGGCAGCAGCGGCAGCTCCAGCCGGTGGCTCAGGGCTACCGCCAACACCAGTCCGCCGCGGGGGATGCCATGAATGCCGCTGCAGCGGCGGTCGCCAATCAACTGCGCGATCCGCTCGACGGCCTGGTCGAACTCGTGCCAGCTCAAGGTTTGCATTGGTAAAACCAGCAAGCTGCTCTCCCATTGCGGCCACTGCTGAGCCAGCCCGACCAGCATGGGGTCACCTCCCGCCCTCTCCTACCCGATGGTGTGGGTGAACTCTCAACCCGCTAGGGCCGTGAGCGGCTCAATCTCGCGTAGGTGCAGAAGTAGAACTGAAGGGCTTTGAGATCGTTGAGCGAAGTCCAGATCGTGTGGTCCGCCAGCACGTCAGAACTGGGTCGGGAGCCCGAGGGTCTGGGCGCCATAGTGGCGAGTGAGATCCGACTGAAGCTGCCAGGCCGAGAGCAGCATCTTGGCGATGCGGCGCAGTTCGACCGGATCCTCACAGGCATCGATGGCGCGGGAGCCGGATTCGAGCGTGAATTGACGGGAAAGGGAAAGGCTGTCCAAGTTGCTTCAGAATCTCAGCGATACAAAACTTTACGCGGGCAGCCGGGGTATCCGTTGCGGGAGATCCGCACCGACTCCCTTCTGCCCATGAGTCCTTTCGCGCCCAGCGCCCTCACCGATGCCGCCGGCCGGTGGGGGTGGTTTGCCGCAAGGGTCGACCGGAGTAAGCAAGGCGACCGCAGCGGCTTGGGTCTGCCGCTATGTGTTGATCCCGCGGCAGCCATCCCCTCCCATGAACTCCGACCTCTCCATCCAGGAACTCACCCAGCTGTTCGCGGACGAGCTCGCTCAGCGCAGCCGCCAGCAGCTGGATCAGGCCGAAGCGGAAAACGATCGTCTCCAGGCCGATCTGGCCAGCGAACAACAACGGGGAAACGAACTCCAGGCCCGGCTCAGCGAGGCCCTGGAGCGGCTGATGCAGCTGGAGCAGGAGCTCGACCGGGAGCGGGAGGCCCGCCAGCGCTCCGACCGCGAGGTGGCCACGATTCACGCCGCCATCGCCCACCAGTTGGAGAGCGCCGAGCAAGAGCAGGCCGCCCTCGATGCCGCCGAAGCGGAACGGGAACGCCAGCACCGAGAGCAGCTCGAAACCCTGCGGCTCCAGCTCACCCAGGAGCGGCTACGACGCGAGGCGTTGCAGCAGCGCGTGGAGGCCCTGCGCAGCGCTGCCGCGGATCTCTTCTCGATCGATCTGGCTGCCGGCACTGCGGCGTCCGCGGATCCAGCCCTGACGCCCCCTTCCCCTTGCGGTGTGGCGGGCTGATCCGCCGCCGCCGCGGGCAACCGCAGTCTGGGCTGACAGACCGCTGCCCGGCCTTCAGGCTGGAACCATCCCCGCGCTCCCCCGCCTTGGCTGATCAACTCCGGATCCGGGCCTCACACACCATCGCCGTGTTGCTGACGCCCCTGCTGATCGGCGCTGGCGCCGTGAAGGCCGCCGAGGTCACCGCCGAGTCGATCATCGACCAGGCCAGCGCCCTGCGGGATGCCTCCTCCCGAGTTCCCGCCGGAGCCCGCGTTCTCGGCAGCGATTGCAGCGACATCGCCCTGCCGGGTCTGTCGTTCCGCTATCGCTGTTCTGTGCGCTACGACCCGGCGCCGCCCCGGCCCGGCACGGCGCCGGCCCCCGGCGGCACACCCTGAGCGGCCGCCGCCGGCATATCGCGTTCGCCGATGCTGAAGACGATCGCCTTGTCGATCGCCTGCGCGACCGCCGCCGAATCGAGAGAGGGCATGTAAGCTATTGGTTCTGGGCATGTATGCGTTGGGATCACCAATTGAGTTGCTCAGTTGGATTGCTCAGTAGTGCTCCCACACCATGCCGCTCACGCCCTGAAGCCTTGGCGATGGCTCTTGTTCTCCTCCATTCCCCCGCCTGCCTCGTTTGCGATGTCCGGTCCAGCCAGCAAGGGCTGATCGCCCGGCTTGAGCGTTCTTTGCAGAGCGTGGGAGCGCATGGGGTGCAGCAGCGACCCGCTGCCGATGGCCAAGACCTGATCGCCTTTTTCAATCTGCCCGTGCCGGTGCCGGATTCCCCCCGCCAGGCGGTGGCCGCAGGCCGTGAGGTGCAGGAGTTGGTCGCGACGGAGGAACAGATCAGTCGCCCACGGCTCGATCCGGTGCGGTTGGCTCTGGTGGCTCTGGTGGCTCTGGCCCAGGCCACCGGCAACCTGATCGCTGCCGAACGAGGCCTGCCCGTCACCGTGATGAAGATGCCTCCCCGATGAGCCCGATGAGAAGCCTGGAAGGCATCCGGCAGGCAGCCCAACACCCCCTGGCCCTGGCCCTGCTCGACCGCCTGGAGCGACCGGCGGCCATCAGCGACGCCCAAGGGTGCCTGGTGGCCATGAACGCCGCCTTCCGGGCTCAGGCCAGCACGCTGTCCAGCTCCCACCAGAACCTCACCCTGGTCCAGGGCAATCTCCACGACGCCCAGGGCCGGTTGCTGCCGATGCTGGTGATGTTGACCCGGCTGGATCCGGGTGAGGAAGGCGGTGGCGACTGGCACCTGTTGGAGCTGGTCTCCCGCAGCGTCACCCTGGCGACCCTGGCAGAACGGTTCGCCCAGCTCACCACAGCGGGGGCCACCCTGCTGCAGGTTGAACTGCGGGAGCAAGGAGGGCTGCTCAACCGCCTGGGTTTGGAGCAGATCGAATCGATCATGAATGCCCTGGAAAGGCGCCTCCTGGCCTGCCTGCCGGAGGGGAGTTCGATCTGCCGCAGCCGCGGCGAGCGTTTCATCGCCCTGGTGCCCGGTGAACGGACCAACGCAGGGCTGCATGAGCAGGCCAGAGGCTGGCAGAAGGCCCTCTCCCTGCCGCTCCTGCTCATGGACAGGCCCGTGACGCCGGTGCTGAGCATCGGCCTGAGCCGTTCCCCCCAAGATGGTGCACGCTTCGAGCTCCTCCTCGACTCCGCCAACCGGGCCCTGATCAGCGCCCATCGCCAACCGAAGGCGAGCATCTGCGTGGCGGCCCCCCTTGAACGGGAGCAACGCCAGTTGCGGCTGCTGGCGCGCCCCCTGGCGATCGCCCTCGACCAGGAACGGCTGCGGCTTCTTTATCAGCCGATCGTGGCGATGGCCGACCAGCGCATCGAAGGGGTGGAGGTGCTCTGCCGCTGGGAGGATCCCATCCTCGGCAGCGTCTCCCCCTCCGACTTCATCGCCGTGGCGGAGGCCACCGAACAGATCAATCTGTTGGGCTCCTGGCTGATCGACACCGTGTTTGCCCAGGTGGGGCCGTGGCTGTCGATGCCCCAGGGTCTGCAGTACGTGTCGCTCAACCTGTCGCCGCTGCAGCTGCACCACGAGGGACTGATCAGGGTGCTGCGGGACGGACTCGAACGCCATGGCCTGAACCCCGGCCAGATCATGCTGGAGCTCACCGAAGACCAGAACTTCGATCACAACTCCGGAGCGCGGGAGCGTCTGCTGGCCCTCGACCACCTCGGCTTCACCCTGGCCATGGATGATTACGGCACCGGCTACTCCGGTCTGCAGCGGCTCCACAGCCTCCCCTTCGGTGCCGTGAAGGTGGACCGCTGCTTGATCGACGCCATCGAAACCGACCGGCTGCAGCAGGCCATGCTGCTGGGGGTGGTGCACCTGCAGAACTCCGTAGGGATGCGCGTGGTGATCGAGGGGGTGGAACGGCTGGAGCAACGCCAAACCCTCCTGAACCTGGGGTGCCGCCTCGGCCAAGGCTTTCTCTTCTCGAAACCGATCCAGGCCGAGCAGCTCGACCAGCTGCTCAAGGCCGCCTGAAGATGCAGATTGCGGACATCCGCACCGCTGAAAGCCCGGATCGGCATCGCCGGACACAACCACACCCGTTCACGATGCTTTACACTGGCTTCAAGTTTCGTAACCAACGAACCCTCCATGGCTGACTCCACCACCCCCCGCTTCGGTTTTGTTGCATTCGCTGAAACCTGGAATGGCCGTCTGGCCATGCTCGGCTTCGTGATCGGTCTCGCCACCGAAGTGCTCACCGGCCAAGGCATCCTGGGCCAAATCGGTCTGGGCTGAAGCCCGGGCCTGGGGGGGCGGCCGATGGCTCCCCCCAACAACCATGCGGATTCGGCTCCGGCCCTCACCGCTCCCATCCCCGGCCTCGTCCGGGGATTTTTTTGCTCCTGCTGCCCGCAGCGCTGCCCGAGCCGCCCTCTGCCGGCCCTTCGGCGGGCGGACAACGAACGGCGAGCGGGAATGGGCAGCCACTCCCCCGCTTCGAGGAAGCGGGTCCTAAATTGACGATCCAATGGTGTGGAGATCCGTGCCCCTGCCTGGTCCCCTGAGCCACCTCGACGGCCCGACCCTGCTGCTGATCGGCCTCTATGGCGGCCTAGCCGGCGCCTACCTCGTGGCGGTCCCCTTGGCCCTCTATTGGTGGATGGGCAAGCGCTGGACCCGCATGGGCAAGATCGAACGCACAGCGATCTACGGGCTGGTGTTTCTCTTCTTCCCCGGCCTCATCCTGTTCGCCCCCTTCCTCAACTTCCGCCTGCAAGGTCAGGGCGAGTCCGCCGCGTGACCCGCGCTCAGGCCCTGCTGCTGGGGTTCGCCCTGCTGGGACTCGGTGCTGCGGGCTATGGCCTCTTCCGGGCCAGCGGCCTGGACGGATTTAGCCCGGGCATCGCCGCTTCGGCTGTGTTGCTGCTGCTGGTGCTCGGCTGGACTGGCACCTACCTGACCCGGGTGGTGACCGGCCGGATGACCTTCTCCGAACAGCGCAGGATCTACCGGGAGTCCTACGACGCCCTCACCACGGCCGAACTCCAGGACCGCTTCGATGCCCTGCCGGCCGAAGAGCAGGCCCGGCTGCTGGCAGAACTCGAGGGCGACACTCGCGCTGCCAACGCTGCCGACCCCTCGGCTGCCGATGCCACGACGGCTGCCGACGCCACGACCCCATAGGCTCGCCAGCACCGCCTGCCCCTCACCCGGTCCGATGGACGCCGCCGCTCCCGGGATCAGCTCCCCGCCCTCCTCAACGCCGCCCTCCTCAACGCCAATCGCCCGACGCTTCAGCGCCCTCCGGGAGCAGGACCGCTGCGCCTTGATGCCCTTCCTCATGGCTGGCGACCCGGATCTCACCACCACGCGCGCGGCGCTGCTGGCCCTGCAGCACGCCGGCGCCGATCTGATCGAGCTGGGGATTCCCTATAGCGATCCCCTCGCCGATGGCCCCGTGATCCAGGCGGCCGCCGGCCGCGCCCTCGCCGCGGGCACCACACCCGGAGCCGTGCTGGCCATGCTCGCCGACCTGCGGGGCGCGCTGACCACGCCGGTGGTGCTGTTCACCTACAGCAACCCCCTGCTCAACCGCGGCATGGACAGCTTCTGCCGTGAGGCCGCCGCCGCCGGCGCCGCCGGTCTGGTGGTGCCGGATCTCCCCCTGGAGGAAGCCGAAAAGCTCTCCGCAATCGCCGCCTCCCACGGCCTGGATCTGGTGCTGCTAGTGGCGCCCACCACCCCCCCTGAACGCATGGGCCGCATCCATAGGGCCAGCCGCGGCTTCACCTACCTGGTGAGCGTCACCGGCGTGACTGGGGTGCGCAGCCGTCTGGAGGCCCGGGTGGAACCCCTGGTGCGGCAGCTCAAGAAGCAGGGCTCCACACCAGTGGCGGTGGGCTTCGGCATCGCCGGCGTTGAGCAGGCCCGCGAGGTGCGCCGCTGGGGCGCCGATGGAGCGATCGTGGGGAGCGCCCTGGTGAAAAGCATGGCGGCCGCGGTGGCGGCTGGAGAAGATGCGGCCGCTGCCGCCGGTGCCTTCTGCCGGGAGCTGCGCCAGGGACTCGACGATTGAGCTCCGCAGCGGAAGACTGAAACTGACGACTGAACCTGATGGGTACCCTGCACCCTCTCCCTTGCCAGCCATGACCATCTCCGAGCAGTCCAAAGGTGTAACCCCCAGCCAAGCCTCCCCTGGGGAGCCGCCCCCCGGCGCCGCCGATTCCGCCGACCGGCGCGAACTGGAGCGGCTGTTTGCCTTTCTGGGCAGGATTCAGGCGGAGCCGAAGCTGCGCGAACAGATCAACTGGATGCAGACAGCCCTGGAGGTCAGCGAGCTGGCTGCGGCCGAGGGGCAGCCCTTCCGCGCCGAAACCCTGATCGCCCTCCTGCAGCGCGCCCAGGAGGCCCCCAGCAGCCGAGTCGGACTGATGGATGAAAAACTGATCCGCGTCTACCTGCGGCGTGAATCGCTGCTCTGATCCGGAAGCACCCCACGGCCACCATGAAATTCGTTCTCTGGGGCACCTATTGTGCCGATGCCCTGCAACGCCGCACCCCCTTTCGCGACGAGCACCTTGCGGGGCTGCGGCGCCAGCAGGAGGAGGGCGTGCTGATCACCCTGGGTCCCACCGAAGGCAGCACCCACGTGTTCGGGATCTATGAGGCGGAGAACCAGGCGGCGGTGGAAGCCCTGGTGCACAACGATGTCTACTGGCGCAATGGCATCTGGACCGCCGTTGAGGTTCACCCCTGGATCCAGGCCTTCTGAAGGCCATCCATGGCGCAGCCGCGCACCACGGAGCCGGGCTGCGCCCCCGGCCCGGGCGAGCGCTCCGGATAGCACCCAGAGACAACGCCAATAAAAAAGGGACCGGACTGAGCCGGTCCCGAAGGGGTGGAGGGGGAAGGCCGAAGCCTTCCCAGTTGGATCACCAAAGGCCGCGGATCGGAGCGGGAGCCGGAGCGGGCTCGGGCATGGGGATCGGAGCGGGGGCAGGGGCGGGAGCCGGAGCCGGCTCGGGAACAACAACCACCACAGCGGGGGCGGCGAAGCGGTAGCGGAAGCCCAGCTTGGCGCCGAAATCGCTGTAGGACGAGAAGTTGATCGGTTCGAACTGGGGGTTGCCGGTGCCGGAGTAGGTGCCTTCGGCGTAGAGATCCCAGTTGTAGGCCAGGGCATAGCTCACACCAGCCTTGGCTTGCCAGCCAAACAGACCCTTGTTGTGGCTGCCGGTGTAGTAGTTGCCGACGTTGAAGCTGGGGGTGCTCAGGTTGCTGTAGCCAACGCCACCACCGATGTAGGGGGTGAAGCGGCTGAACGGCAGCACATCCCAATAGGCACTGAGCATGATGTCGTTCTTGTTGATCTTGCCGCCGGCGCTGAAGGAACGGCTGAGATCACGGCTAACGATCGAATCAACGCTGGGCGCCGAGTAGCCGTAGGTCAGTTCGGTGCGGATGGCGCCGAAGTCGTAGCCGATACCGCCATCAACGGAGAAGCCAGCGTTTTGGGTCAGAACACCCCGGGGCTGACTCCTGGCCGCGAGAGGAGCGGTGTTGGCCCAATAATTCATGTCGCCTGGCCACACGGCACCGGCACCCACGGTGAGGTACCAGCCGTTCACGGATTCAACCTCGACCACCTCAACAGGGGTGGTGGTGGTGGTGCCGTAGCCCTGGGCCACGGTGGTGGGGGCGACGACGGGGGCGGCGATGGAGGCTTCGGGGGCAGCCATCACAGGGGCGCCGAGGAGGGCGCCGCTGGCGGCGGCAAAGCCGAGGCCGCGAAGCACCGACTTGCGAATGCTGTTGGTCATTGTGGAAAGGGTTCTCACACCGGGACATGTCTAGTTAGCAGCAGCGGTGGATACATCTTTTGATGGACACTGATCGCCGTGGCACAGGAGAAATTCCAAGGAAGCACAGTCCTGCAAAAGGAATCTTTCACTCTTTCTCGCCACCATAGGCGTCTTCACCCCTCCCCCTAGCCAGTAGGGATAGCCGGCGGCCTCCCCGGGGCGATCACTAGAGGCCGCGGATCGGGGCGGGAGGTGGAGCGGGCTCTGGTGCCCCACTCGCCGAAAACCCTTGTCTTTGCCTTGCCTCTGTCCCGTGCCCTGGGCGGCATCCCCAGATCCAGACCTTCGGAGCGGCGAGCAAAAAAAAAGACCGGCGAAAGCCGGTCCGGAAGGGATGGTGAGGGGAAGGCCGGAGGGCCTTCCTGGGGCGATCACCAGAGGCCGCGGATCGGGGCGGGAGCGGGCTCAGGCATGGGGATCGGAGCGGGAGCAGGGGCTGGAGCCGGTGCGGGCTCGGGCACCACCACCACAACGGCGGGTTTAGCGAAGCGGTAGCGGAAGCCCAGCTTGGCGCCAACGTCTTGATAAGAACTGAAGTTCACGCCTTCAAATTGGGGGTTGCCGGTGCCGGAGAAGGTGCCTTCGGCATAAACATCCCAGTTGTAGGCCAGGGCATAGCTGACACCAACTTTGGCCTGCCAGCCAAACAGCCCCTTGTCGTGATAAGGGGGATTAACATAACTGCCGGCGTTGAAGCTGGAGGAACGAACCGTGGCGAGATCGGTGTAACCGATGCCACCACCGATGTAGGGGGTGAAGCGGCTGAACGTCAACACATCCCAGTAGGCACTGAGCATGGTGTCGTATTTATTGAGCCTGCCGTCGGCGTTGAATGAACGGCTGAGATCACGGCTGACGACCGAATCAACGTTGGCCGCGGAGTAGCCGAAGGTCAGTTCAGTGCGGATCGCGCCGAAGTCGTAACCGATACCGCCGTCAGCGGAGAAGCCACTATTGGTGATCACGACACCCCGGGGCTGGCTTGTGGCCCAAAGGGGAGCGCTATTGGCCCAATAGTTGATGTTGCCGGGCCAAACGGCGCCTGCGCCCACGGTCAGGTACCAGCCGTTGACCGATTCCACTTCAGCCGCGTCAACCA
Source organism: Cyanobacteriota bacterium (assembly GCA_026389265.1). Lineage (GTDB taxonomy): Bacteria > Cyanobacteriota > Cyanobacteriia > PCC-6307 > Cyanobiaceae > Cyanobium. The sequence goes on from JAPLIE010000036.1 coordinate 22,448, forward strand.
CGGTGGTGGTGCCTGTGCCGTAGCCCTGGGCCACGGTGGTTGGGGCGGCGACGGGGGTTTCGGGGGCTGCCATCACAGGGCCGCCAATCAGGGCGCCGCTGGCGACAGCAAAGCCGATGCCGCGAAGAACCGACCTGCGAATGCTGATGGACATTGGAAAAAAGTTCTCACACCAGCCCTTATCTAGGCAGTTGACAAAGCCAATACATCAATTGATGGACAGTGATGCCCTTGGCACAACAAGATTGAAACGGTTTGCGGCCAGAAATCTGATCGGTTTCTAAAGCGCCACGCAAGGCGATCTCCCTCAGCGACGGGGCCAGCCGAGCTCGGCCTGCTTCCACACCCAGGCCCCCACGGCATCAGGCCCACCTTCACCCAAAACCTTGGCGTAGCCAGACATCTGGCCCTTCCCATTGGCGGCGATCCGGGCGACATCTGCCGCGCCCTTCACCCCTTCCCTGAGCAGGTCCTGCCGTTTGAGGGTCTTGTTGCGGCGGATCACATTGCCACCGTTGAGATGGCATCCGGCGCAGTGGTTTTGAAACAGGGCACCGCCCCGTTGAAGCACCACCACATCGGTGCTGGCTCCCCAGGCCGGGGTGCTCCACAGCAGCGCTGCCAAACCGATCAGCAGCACGAGCAGCACGGCGCCAATCCGGCGAACCAGCTTGGTTCCAACGTTATCGAGGTGCGGAGGATCCTGGGGTACCTCGCCCTGGTGGGCGCCAATGTCGGCTGGGAAGGGAGTTGTTGCCAGGCTGGAAGGCGGCAGGGCCTGGGGGTTGGCCATCGCGAAATCCTGGCTAAGGCATCGATCCAGACTAGGAGCAGTGGGAGCGATGCGCTCCGTGATGACCCATCCCCCCGATCCCCCCCACGGGCAATGCGATGCCCCCCTGCCGCACCTGCGGCCGCTGGTGCCGGCCGATGGCGACCAGGTGGCGAAGGTCTACCGCGATGCCGTGCTCAGCCAGGCCGGGTCCCTCTACAGCCCTGAGCAGGTGAGGGCCTGGGCCGCCCATGGCGCAGCCGACCACGGCCCCTTCCGGGAGCCGCTGCTTCGGGGCTTCGGCCTGGTGAGCTGCGGCGGTGCCGGGGGCGGGGAGGTGGAGGCCTTCGGCTTGCTGGATCCCCCCGATCGCCTGGCCCTGCTCTACTGCCGGGGCCGCTCGGCTCGCCAGGGCAGGGCCACGGCCCTGCTGGGGGCCCTCGAGGCCCACGCCCGGAGCCAGG
>JAPLIE010000149.1 GCA_026389265.1 Cyanobacteriota bacterium
TATCCGGCCGGCCCACCACCGGCCACCACCACGGACGCTCGGCTGGGCAGCATGGGGGAATGGAGCACGCCTACCGCTTCAGTGTGGCGCCGATGCTGGACTGCACCGACCGCCACTTCCGGCTGCTGATGCGGCAGGTGAGCCGGCGCTGCCTGCTCACCAGTGAGATGGTGGTAGCCCGGGCCCTGCACCACATCCGCGCCGACCTGAGCTCAACCCGAGCGGCGGAGGCCCAGGCAAGGCTGGAGCGCCTGCTGGGCTTCGATCCCCAGGAGCATCCCCTGGCCCTGCAGCTGGGCGGAGATGACCCCGCTCTGCTGGCGGAGGCAGCCCGACTGGGGGCCGAATGGGGCTACGACGAAATCAACCTCAACGTGGGCTGTCCGAGCGAGAAGGTGCAGCAGGGTCGTTTCGGCGCTTGTCTGATGGCCGAACCGGAGCGGGTGGCCCGCTGCGTGGAGGCCATGACGGCGGCCACCTCCCTGCCGGTGACGGTGAAGCACCGCATCGGCATCGACCAGCTCGATTCCTATGACCATCTCCTCCACTTCGTGGACACGGTGGCCGCCGGCGGCGCTCGCCGCTTCGCGGTGCATGCTCGAAAGGCTTGGCTGGAAGGCCTGGATCCGAAACAGAACCGCACCATCCCGCCGCTGCGCTGGGACCTGGTGCATCGTCTTAAGGCGGAACGCCCCCAGCTGTTGATCGAGCTCAATGGCGGCCTCGAGGATCCAGCCACCTGCCAGACCCAGCTGGCCCACGTGGATGGGGTGATGGTGGGCCGGGCCGCCTACGCCCATCCGCTGTTGTGGTCGGGGGTGGATGCTGCGATCTTCCTTGACACCACTCACGAACCGGCACGGCCCTCCAGCGTGGTGCGCGGCTTGATCCCCCACGCCGAAAGCTGGAGAGCCGGTGGCGGCAGGCTCTGGGCGATCGCCCGCCACCTGGTGCATGTGGTGGAAGGGGTTCCCGGGGCGCGCTACTGGCGCAACGAACTCACCCAGGCTGCCGGTCAACGCCAGGCCGGGCCGGAAGTGTTGGAGGCCGCGGCCCTGCAACTGGAGGAGCGGGGCCTCTGACCCTGGCGAAGTGATCCCACCGTGCAGGGCTGCGCGGCTCAGCGCCCACATGACCTCAGACTTCGGCGCCGCCGTAGCCGCCGTAGTCGCCACCACCGCCATAGCCACCGGAATCGCCGCCGCCACTGCGGCGACGACGGGCCCGGCCAGCATCGAAACCGTCGCTGGATCGGTCACCACCACTGCGGTCTTCCCAACCGCGGGCCCCGGAGCCATAGCCGCCGCCTTCGCCGCCGGAGCGGGAGTAGCCGCCGCCACCGCCACCTCCACCACCTCCGCCATAGCCACCTCCACCTCCACCGCCGCCGCCATAGCCACCGCGGCGGGGACCACCACCGCCGCCGCCACCGCCGCCGCGGGGCTCAGCCTTATTGATGCGGAGGGGGCGCCCCATCAGCTCGACACCCTGCAGCCCATCGATGGCCTTGGTTTCCAATTCGGGGTCGGCCATCTCCACGAAGGCAAAACCACGCTTGCGACCCGTATCCCGCTCGAGGGGTAGGGAACAGTTGGCCACTTCGCCATAGGAGGCGAAGAGCTCGATCACGTCTTCCTGCTCAGCGCGGAAGGGAAGATTGCCGACAAAGATGCTCACGGAACGTCCAGGGGGGACCGGAGGGCGCAGATGCGCCAATGACCTATCCAGATTAGACCCGCGCATCGAGGCTTCGATCCGTCTGTAGAGGGTCGTCATGCTCGGCGGGTGGACCTCAAGCCACACCCGTCTGCGGGACCGCGAGCCGCTGGCGGGCCCGCTCCAGTTGGAGCCGCACTTGCTCGAAGGCGGTGCCCCCCTCACTGCGGCGGGCGGCCACCACTTGGCGCGGCTCGATGGCGCCGTGAATGTCGGCCGCAAATGCCGGATGGAGCGCCTGCCAGCGCTCCAGCGGCAGCTCCCGGAGCAGCAGCCCCTCCCGCAGGCAGGTCTTCACCAGCGACCCAACCAGCTGATAGGCCTCCCGGAAAGGCACGCCCCGGGCTACCAGGTAGTCGGCCACATCGGTGGCATTGGAGTAATCGCGGCCCACAGCCTCCTCCAATCGAGCGGGACGGAACTCCAGACCCTCCTCGAACAGAATGGCCATCGCCTCCAGGCAATCCAGACAGGTGGCCACGCCGTCGAACAGGGCCTCCTTGTCCTCCTGGAAATCCTTGTTGTAGGCCAAGGGCAGGCCCTTGATCATCGTGAGCAGTCCGATCAGGTGGCCAAACACCCGG
>JAPLIE010000152.1 GCA_026389265.1 Cyanobacteriota bacterium
CGCTTCGCTGGGCTCCTCACCGCCGGAGCGCATCGTGAGCTCCTCACGCAGCTCTTCCAGCGCCATCAGCTCCTGCACCTGACGCCCCAGGGTGATCTCCTGCTCATGGCTCAGCAGAGGCACCCGACCGATGTCCCGCAGGTAGGAGCGCACAAGGTCGCCGTCAAGGGGCATGGCGGCGGTACCGGCCAAGGTCACGGAGGGCATTGCGGGAACAGCAGCAGCGATCGGTGAAAGACGGGTTAAGAAACCCTTTTGGTTCGTAATTTACCACCCTTTCCCGGAATCGATCCGACCTGGACCGTGAAATCGGAGCCGCTCCGGCTCAACCGGGCCAGCGCCAAGCGCCTGCCAGGGGACACTGGTGGCGACCTTCTCGGACGGGTCAATGCGTCCAGCTCCCGAATCCGATCCGTTCGGTGCCGAACGGCTGCAGAAGCTGATCGCCGCCGCCGGGGTCTGCTCCCGCCGCCGGGCCGAAGAGCTGCTGCGGCAGGGCCGGGTGCGTCTGAACGGCCGCGCTGCAACCCTCGGGGAGCGAGCGGATCCGGCCCGCGATCAGATCAGCATCGACGGCCGCCCTCTGGCGCCCCGGCCCGTCTCGCTCACCCTGCTACTCCACAAGCCGGTCGGGGTGCTCTCCACGTGCCACGACCCCCAGGGACGACCGACGGTGATGGATCTGCTGCCGCCGGAGCTGAGGCGGGGGCAGGGTCTCCATCCGGTAGGCCGGCTCGATGCCGACAGTCGCGGCGCCCTGCTGCTCAGCAACGACGGGGATCTGACCCTGCGGCTCACCCATCCCCGCTTCGGCCATCGCCGCACTTACCGGATCTGGATCGAGGGGCATCCGAGGCCGGCAACCCTGGAGCGCTGGGCCGCCGGGATCCCCCTCGATGGCCATCGGTGCCAGCCGGTGCGGATCCGGCTACTCGAGGCCAGGGGGGAGAACACCCGGCTGGAGTTGGTGATGCTGGAGGGACGCAACCGGCAGATCCGCCGGACCGCCGAGCTGCTCGGCCATCCGGTCCTCGACCTCCAACGCGTGGCCATCGGTCCCCTGCGGCTGGCCGACCTGCCCGAGGGCAGCTGGCGCCGGGTGACACCCTGCGAAGTCCTTGGCCCAGACTGAAGGGCCCCGCAAGGCTGGCTTCCTTGGTTCCGCCCCTACCCCCCGTCGCCGCCAGGCTGGCCCGGCGCCTGCAGCTGCCCCTGGCCGCTCCGGGACCGGCGGAACCCGCCAGCAGCGCCCCACTTGAGCTGGATCCGCTCCAGGAAGCGGGCCGTCAACTGCGGCTGGCCCGGGAAGCCCGGGGGCTCGGCCTGCGCCAGTTGGCCCAGGAAACCCGCATCAGCACCGCGGTGCTGGAGGCCCTGGAGCGGGGCTGGCGAGATCGGCTGCCGGAACGCACCTACCTGCGCACGATGATTCCCCTGCTGGAGCGCCACCTGGCGATGCCTACCGGCAGCCTCCAGCCCGTGGTGCCGCCCAACCCAAGGCAACTCAACGAGGGAGCGGTTGGCAAAGGCCGGCTACGGCGCTTCACGCCGGGTTCGATCGATGTGTTCACGAGCTGGCAGGCCACCCTGCTCTATGCCCTCCTCACCCTCGGGCTCATCCATCTGCTCAACCTCCAGCAATTCCAACTCGCCTCCCGGGGGATCCTCAGCACCCATCCCCTCCCGCCCCTGAAAGAGCCGGCAGCGGCGGCAGCAGCGTCCGCCCAAACGGGCGCCGAGCTGCTGGGGGCCTTCCCGGATCTACAGCCCATCAGCCAGGCCGCTTCGGGAAAGGGCCTGCGGCTGCTTCGCAAGCAAGCCCGCACCGGAGGGCCCGACCTCAGCCTGGGCATCCTGAACCTCACCACCCCCACCCCAACGCGGGTGGAGATCCGCAGCGACCGGGGCGGCACCACCACCCTCAGCGGCGTGGAAGGGGAGCTGGCCCTGCCCGTGCTGCCCCCCTTCCGACTGACCCTCAGTCCGGAACCCCAAGGGGCAGCGGTGCGCTGGCGGGGAGCTGTTCTGGCTCCGCAGTCCGGTGAAGGAGGGACCTACGCCGTGCCACCGACCCAGGCCACCCCATCCACGGCCGGAGGGCGAGCTCCAGCTCCATCATCCCCGTGAGAGCGCTGAGGGGACTCATCCCTGGCCTTGCACCCCAGGAGCCCTGCCATAGCGAGCAGCCATGGCGCCGTAGCCGTGCACAGCCCCAGCGAGACGCTCCAGGGGGAGATCCAGACGCCAACTCCAGTTCCCCGAAGCCGTCCCAGGGGTATTGAAGCGGGCCCGATCATCGAGCTCTAGGAGATCTTGCACCGGCACCACCGCCAGATCGGCGCTCGAGGCGAGGGCCAGCTCCAGGAGCTGCCAGGAGGGGGAATGCACGCTTCCGCCCACCAAGGACGCGAAGCGCCAGCGGGAGTCCTGATCGAGGCTGTTCCACCACCCAAGGCTGGTGGCGTTGTCATGGGTGCCGGTGTACACCACCCAGCGGCTACCCAAGGTGTTGGCGGGGAGGTAGGGGTTGTCGGCCGCGCCATCGAAGGCGAACTGGAGCACCTTCATGCCCGGCAGCGCGAAGCGATCCCGCAAGGCCTCCACCGGCGGGGTGATCACCCCGAGGTCCTCCGCGATCATCGGCAAAATCCCACCGGGCAGGAGGCGGCCCCGGCGGCGACAGCGGCGGCGCAGCAGCTCCAGCAGCACCCCTCCCGGCGACGCGACCCACACCCCCGCCTCGGCGGTCCGGTCGGCCCCCGGCACGCACCAGAAGGCCTCAAGGGCGCGGAAATGGTCGAGGCGCAGCAGATCGAAGAGATCCAGCTGTCGGTCGAGACGCTCCAACCACCAGCGGAAGCCCCCCAGCCAGTGGCGCCACCAGCGATACACCGGCGTGCCCCAGAGCTGGCCGGTGGCGGAAAAGTAGTCGGGAGGCACACCGCTCTGGCTGACCAGCTGGCCATCGGGCCCCACGGTGAACAGCCCGGGCCGGCGCCAGACATCGGCACTGTCATGAGCGACATAGAAGGGCAGGTCGCCCAGCAGCCGCACCCCAGCCTGGCGGGCACGTTGCCGCAGGGCCTGCCATTGCTCCTGGAGCTGCCACTGCAAGAGGGCCTCGGCCAGCAACTCCTGACCCCGGTCCCGGATCTGTTCGGCAAGGGCACGCCGCTCCCGCCGCGCCAGGGGGCCGGGCCACTCCCACCAGGGTCTGCCCTGCAGGTGGCGGCGAATCACCATGAACAGGCCGTGGTCGTCAAGCCAGGAGCGCTGCTGACGCCGCCAGCGCCGGAAGGCCTGCTGCCGCTCGGCCCCCTGGGAGGGCCAGTGGCGAGCCAGGGCAGCGGCGATCGCCTCGGAGCGGACCGTGGCCAGGGCCGGATCCAACCGTTCCGCAGAGCCGGAGGGGAGCTGGGCGTGGTCGCCGGAGCTGATCAGGCCGGCGGCGAGCAGGTCATCCGCATCGATCAGCCAGGGGTTGAGGGCGGATCCGCTTGGGGAGCTGTAGGGGGAGCCGGTGCCATCGGTGGGGGCCAGGGGAAGGAGCTGCCACACCCCCACCCCCTCCCTCCCGAGCAGATCGATCCAGGAGCGGGCGAAGGCTCCGAAGGTGCCGCTGCAAGGGGTGCCGGAAAAGGCGGTGGGATGGAACAACACGCCGCAGCCACGGTCTGAGGAACTCACGGTGTCGGCAGGGTGTAACGGGCCACGATGCGGCGGGCGAAGGCGGGAATGTGGCGCTCCACAAGCTCCGGGTGGTGGCGCTGAAGCCACAGGGCGTTGCGGGTGAAGTGGGAATCGATCGAGAAACGGCCGTACTCCAAGCCTTTAGGCCCAAAGCGCTGCACGAAGAAGCCGATCACCTCCGCCAGCCAGAGGGGCAGTTTCACGGCCTTGTCGTAGGCGCCAATACCCTGCTGCACGGCGGCGCGGCGGTCGCCCCGGCTGGTCACCGCGGCGGTGTCGAGCTCGGCCTCCACCAGATCGAGCAGCCGCTGGCCACGGGGATTGCGAACGGTGATCAACTGGTGGCCGAATTCGGCACCCATGTAGCCCACCACCAGGTCGGCGCCGGCGTTGGTGTAGTCGAAGCAGCTCAGACAGCTGGGAGCAAACACATCCTTGAGGGCAGGGGTGTCGAGGCCGAAGAAAGGCACCGTCTCCTCGCAGCCGTCGGCATGCCGGAAGTGGATGCGAAAATCCTGCATGAATTCGTAATGCACCACCGTATCGGGAGAGCGGCTGGCGCTGTTCAGGAAAGTCTGCAGACCCTCGCGACTCACGTTGTCGACACAAGGCAGACCGAGCACATAGAGCTCCTCGAGCGGAAGGGTGGCCTGAACGGCCCGCAGGGCCTGCACCTGACAACCCACGCCGATGGCGAGCAGCCGGCGAATACCGCTGCCTGGCAGCTGCTCAAGCACCCGCAGGTTGGGGGAGAGGGTGGGCTTGTTCACCCGGGCCGCCAACACCTCGGCGGGGGTGCGCGCCAGTACGGGCACGGGTGTGAAGCGATCGTCGGGGCTCTGTTGGACGCACAGCACCGCATCCACCAGGCCGCTCTCTAGGGCCCGCACACCGAGGCGGCTCACGATGCCGCTCCACTGGGCGCCCTCAATCGGGGCGGCGAGTCGGGCGCTGAGCATGCGCTGCTGCACGCCGAAGTAAAGCTCGTCCTCGTTGTCAAGGTTGCGCGAGCGGCCATGGGCTTGGTGCTCCATCAACTCGAAGCGTTGCTCGAGGAAGGCGCAGGAGCTGCGCACGTAGGCCACCCAGCGGCTGTCGCAAAGGCCGCACTGGCTGCAGAGATCCTTCGCCGGATAGGTGCTGCCGGGAGGAAGGGGCCGCGCCCGTTCATGGGGCAGGAGCGGGGACTGGGACGCGGACTGGGCGGCAGACAAAGGAGGGCCGGCGGATCACCACAATGCTCAACCTATCGGTCCCCGGGCGGGCCCAGCGGTCCATCGCTGGGTCAGAGTGGATCCCTCCTGGCCCTCACCGGCTCCATGCCTCCCCGCAGGGATTCCCCACCGTCCTCCCGAGCATCAAGCCAAAGTCGCGACAGCGGACGAACCCGGGGGGGCTCCAGCAAGGCCGCAGGTGCTCGGTGGCGATGGCCTGCTCTGCCGCGGCCGACGAAGGGAAACCTGGTCACGGGAGGTTTCCTGGTCCTGGGAGCGCTGGCTGGTTCCCTCCTGCTGGGGCTGGTCTGGCGTGAACCCGACCGGGCCGGTAGCGACAGCCCGGAGATCAGCCCCTCCACCCTGGCAGAGAAACCACGGCGGCCGATCACCGTGCTGGTGATCGGCCTGGATAGCGAGCGGATCGGTGATGCTGTGAACCATGCAGCCCCGGCGGGTCCCCCAGGAGCCGACGCCCTGCTGCTGGTGCGGGTGAATCCCAAGGGCCCCCTTCAGGTTCTCAATCTTCCTGTGGAGCTGGCGGTGAGGATTCCAGGGTCGGCGGCGCCGGTGGGGTTGGGCGCCCTGTACCAGCGGGGCGGCGTAGCCCTGACCGCCGATGTGGTGCGGGAGCTGGTGGGTCTGGAGCCCCCGCGACCCGACCGCTATCTGGTGCTGCCCCGTTCCGCCCTGCGGCGCATCGTGGATCGGGTGGGGGGCCTGGAACTGAGCCCTCCCCAGGTCATGCGCTACCAGGACAAGGCCCAGAAATACAAGATCGATCTCCAAAGCGGTCTGCAGCGCCTGAACGGCAGCCAGGTGGAGCAGCTGGTGCGCTTCCGCGATCCCGGCCTAGGCGACTCCGGCCGCCGCATCGACCACCAGCTGGTGGAAACAGGGCTGCGGGAGCGTTTCCGCCGCCCTGAACAGGTGTCCCAGCTGCCCGATCTGCTCCGCGATCTCCAGGGCCAGGTGGAAACCAACCTCTCGGCCCGGGAGAGCCTCAGCCTGCTGGCGGCAGGCCTTGACGACCAGCGACCGATCCAGTTCACGCGGCTGCCGCTCAAGCCGGCCAACAAGGACTTCGGCGGTCTGCGCCAGCTCGACGTCCCGCCCGACAAGGCGCTCTGGAAGACACCCTGACCCCCTCAGGCCAGCCGGTCCCGCCACCGACTCCAGCTCAGCAGCAGCATGGCGGCAGGGTCGGCACCAGGATCCGCTCCCTCCGTATCGCCGAGCTGGCCCAGCCAGGGAAGTCGGTCCCGGCGCCGCGCCGAGGCGTCCCACCCCCCCCCCCACTGGAGCAGCCCCAATAGGGGCACGGACCAACGCTCCAGCAGAGCCGTCGCGGCGGCGGGAATGCCGGTGACGAGCTGCGCCTGATCCACCACCAGCAGAGTCGGCTGACGCCAGGCCCCGAGGGCCTCGGCCCAGCTGCCTTGGACCAGGGCAAGACCGGGGTCGAGGGGCAGGGGTGCAAGCCAGGGCCCGGACGCGGCTAGGAGGTCCGCCAGGGCCTGGGGCGGAGAATCCGGGCGTGAGATCGACCGCAGCGGTAGCCCAGTGGCCCGGGAGAGTCGCTGCGCCACCGCCGGCAGGAGCGCTGCGGGAGCCGCCGGATCGGAGGGAGTCCCGAGACACACCAGCACCAGACGGGGCTGGTGGGGGGCCTCACCGGTCGGGGGCGGTGCAACCCCAGGCTGAGCAGCGGGTAGCAAGGCAGCTGAAGCAAAGATTCGCGACCCGGAAGGGGCGGCTCACCCCTACCATCGCTGATGCGCCGCTTCGTTCGCGTTCGCCGTGACCACTTTCTCGACCGCAGAACGGGTGGAACCAGGCGAAGCCCAGGCCAACACCATGCAGGACACGCGCCGCCTCAGGCTGTTCAGCGGCAATTCGAATCCCGAGCTGGCCCGCGAGATCGGGGCATACCTCGGTGTTCCAGATGGCCCCCGCGTGATCAAACGCTTTGCCGATGGCGAGCTCTATATCCAGATCCAGGAGTCAATCCGAGGCTGTGATGTGTTTCTCATCCAGCCCACCTGCGCTCCGGTGAACGACCACCTGATGGAATTGCTGATCATGGTGGATGCCTGCCGGCGAGCCTCGGCTCGGCAGATCACCGCTGTGGTTCCGTACTACGGCTATGCCAGAGCCGACAGGAAAACCGCCGGGCGGGAATCGATCACCGCCAAACTGGTGGCCAACTTACTCGTGAAGTCGGGGGTCGATCGGGTCTTGGCCATGGATCTTCACTCTTCGCAGATCCAGGGCTATTTCGATATCCCCTGTGACCACATCTACGGTTCGCCAGTGCTGGTGGATTACCTCAGCTCCCGGAATCTCGAGCAGATGGTGGTGGTTTCACCCGATGTCGGTGGGGTGGCCCGTGCGCGGTCCTTCGCCAAGCAGATGCATGATGCCCCCTTGGCCATCATCGACAAGCGCCGCAGTGGTCACAACGTGGCCGAGAGTCTTACGGTGATCGGTGATGTGACCGGCAAGACTGCGATCCTCATCGACGACATGATCGATACCGGCGGCACCATCTGCCAGGGGGCGAAGCTGTTGCGCCAGCGCGGAGCGGCCCGGGTGCTGGCCTGCGCCACCCATGCCGTGTTCTCTCCTCCCGCTGTGGAGCGGCTCTCTGAACCCGGTCTTTTCGAGGAGGTGGTGGTGACCAACAGCATTCCCATGGTGCAGGAACGACGCTTCCCTCAACTGCGGGTGTTGTCCGTGGCCAACATGCTGGGGGAGGCTATCTGGCGCATTCACGAGGAGAGCTCCGTGAGTTCGATGTTCCGCTGACCCAGGCTGCGTGAACGGTCCCGATCCCCCGTCAGCGCCGGAGCAGCTGGCGCCATTTCGGCGCCACGCTCACCTGAAGCGGCTGCTGCCGGTCAGCCTCACGCTGATGGTTTCGGCCGTTCTCCAGTTGCTGGGCCACCTCGGGGGCGGCCCCCGGGCCTTGGCGGGCGAAGGTCCGGCTCCGGGGGAACGGCGGGTGGGGGTCTGGCTCACCAACAGCCCAAGCCCGCTCTATTACGACCCGGCCCGAATCGACGCGGCGGTGGAGGCGCTGGCGGCCACGGGATTTAACACCCTCTATCCCAATGTTTGGAGCCGAGGCGCCACGTTCCATCGCAGCCGCTGGGCCCCGATCGAACCGGCCCTGGCCGAGGTGAATCCCGATTTCGATCCCATCTGCCGGCTCACCGAGTCGGCCCGACGCCGCGGCATGCAGGTGGTGCCCTGGTTTGAATACGGCCTGATGGAGCCTGGTGATGCCGAAGTGGTGCGCCGGCATCCCGACTGGGTGCTGCGCCGCTCCGATGGCAGTGCCCTGTTCGCCATGCATGGAGCCAACCTGGCCACCTCACCGCTGAAGGATCTGCGGGTCTGGCTGAACCCTGCCCACCCCGGCGTCCGGCAGCGCTTCATCGGCCTGATCACCGAGATCGTGCAACGTTGCGGTGTGGCTGGCATCCAGCTCGACGACCACTTCGCCTGGCCGGTGGAACTGGGTTACGACGACACCACCCGGGCCCTCTACCGAGCCCAAACGGGCCAGGACCCTCCCCTGGATCCATACGACCGCTTCTGGATGCGCTGGCGGCGTCAGCAGCTCACCGCCCTGCTGCGGGAACTGCGCGCCAGTCTCCAGAAGGCATCGGGCCAGCGACGCATCGTGATCAGCCTTTCGCCGGGCCCCTTCCGCTTCGCCTACAACCAATGGCTGCAGGACTGGGAGCTCTGGGCCCTGGGGGGACTGATCGACGACCTGGTCGTGCAGAACTACGCCTATTCGATCACCGGATTTGCCAAAGATCTCGACCAGCCGGCCCTCGTGAAGGCCCGCACCTGGGGGATTCCGGTGGAGATCGGCATCCTGGCCGGCTTCGGCACCCGCACCACCAGCATGGAAAACCTCAGCCAGAAGGTTCAGCTGGTGGCCCAGCGGGGCCATGGGGTGATCTATTTCTACTGGGAGGGCCTCTGGGGAACCTATGCCGGCAAAGAAGGTGGACCCTATCGGCAGGCCACCTTCGCCCAACTCCACAAGGCCCACTTCGGAGTGGGGAGGGGTGCCGTCACGGCCCCCTTCCGACCCGCCCCCCCCACCTTCAAGATGCCGCCGCCACTACCCGCGGCAACCAGCTTCCCCACCCAGCCCCTGCGCCCGCCGCGCACCGTGTGGCGAAGGCCCCAGCCGCCACCACCACCTCCCCTTCCGGATTGAGCCGCCAGCAGCGGGAGCTCAGGAAAAAAACACACCCGATTTCAGCGCTACCAGCCGGAAAGCGGCGCGAATCGACCAGGAGCCCGGCGATGCCGCTGCAAAGGGAACCGGCAGCAATCCAGCTCCTTAGACGCTTTCGGGCCAAGCCGCTATCGCCTGGTCCGAGAGCAACCGCATGCAGGCAAGGAAAGCAGGCGACGTAGGAGAGTTCGGACCAGATAGCAAAGCGGATTTATGCAACATCTATGCAGTAGTTGCGAATCCAATTTGATGAAGTCCGCAGCAAAGCCCTCCCGTGCCCAACAGCAACTCTCCATCCGTTGTTGCACTGCTCTTCAGCACAATCGATCAAGCAGGCCTCAGCAATAGCCAGCGGTGGTTGGAGCCTCATACCGCCCACTCCGCCGGAAGCATTGCATCGATTCCGACCCTCTCCGTGCCGGAGCTGAACCTCTCGCTCCACCGACCTACGGCCAGAAGCGGGAACGTGAAAACAGCCGCACCGTTCGATCCGCAAGCAGCGGGGCTGCTGCAGGCGATCACCCGGAGCCCCGGCGGGCCCCGACCGGCCTCCACCAGAACAAGCGCTCCTCTGGGCCGTAGCACTCTGAGCCTGGCCCTGCGGCAGGAGACCCCTGGGGGGACCCGCCGGGCCGAACAACAGAGCGGGGATGTCCAGAGGTTGGCGGCTCCCCAGGCGACAGAGGCAAATCCGGTGGATTTCAGCAACGACAACGACCTACGCGAGGCGACCGTGGTGGCTGGCTCCGACCTGACCAGCACCGTGGCCCTGATGGATCTGGGCTGGACCTTTCAACTCCATTCCTCACCGACATCCAGCAAGGTGATCTACCTCGATTTCAACGGCCACACCACCACAGGCTATGGCATCCGGGCCGTGATCACCGGCTATGGTCCCTCCTCCAGCGTCGCAGGAGGCATCGCGATTGCAAACAGCTTCAATGCAGCCACGGATACGCCCTGCTTCATCTACAACAAAAGTCTCACAGGTGCGGCTGAAGCGGTGAGCCATGAGGTGGGCCATAGCCTCGGACTTTCCCACGACGGCACCAGCAGCAATGCCTACTACTACGGCCACGGCAGCGGCGAAATCAGCTGGGCACCGATCATGGGGGTTGGCTATAATAAAAATGTCACATCCTGGGACAACGGTACCTACTACGGCAGCACCAACGGATCCGCCTCAGCCAACTATGGCCATGGCCCCAATGATATGGCTGTGATCAGCACCTTCAATGGCTTTGGCTATCAACTCGACCAGATCGGCAACGATCTCAGTAGCACGGCAGCCCTTACGATCGCCGGCGGCGTGGTGAGTCAGTTTGGCAGGATCGAAACCTCCCTCGATAGCGACTGTTATTCCTTCCAGCTCCAGAGCAGCGGCAATGTGAATCTGAAGTTCGATCCCTATTGCTATCGGGCCTTTGTGGATCGTGATGGGGACTGGGGTGGTAGCAATCTGGTCTACACCGCACCGGTAAGCGATGGAAATAGCGGCACCCCCTATGCAGACAACGGCACAAATCTCGATCTCTCGGTGGGACTGTATTCGAGCTCCGGAAGCCTGCTCGGCAGCTTCAACAATGCGGGACTGGCCACCACCCTGGTCTGGTCCAACCTGGCGGCGGGTACCTACTACGTGAAGCTCGATGGGGTTGGCACTGGCAACCCCACCAGCAGCACACCGAGCGGCTACAACGACTACGGCAGTGTCGGCAATTACCTGATCAGCGGCACGATCGTCAACGCCCTCGACAGTGGCACTCCGCTGGCTACGACAACCGCACTGGCCCCCAAAGACTCAACACTCACCGCCGCGTTCAGCACCCCCACCAAAGCAGCGGCCCCTGCCGCCGGCCCCAGGGATTCCATCACCGGCATCACCGCCGGCTCCGTTCCCTCCCTGGCGACTCAATCCGACCCCCTATTGGCACCCCGTCTCACCGTTAAAATGATTGGTCAGGCATTCATGGGGTTCGGGGCCGACAGAATCGCCGGCCTCCAGGAGGGACCGATCGCTGCCCCGGCACTCCCCCCGCTGCTGGGTTCCTTGGGCGAACCCTCCCGATCCCCGTTCGCCGCTGATCTCCCGACAGCATTCGGGGCTCCGGGGCTGGGCAGCGAGCGGCTCTACACAGAGCGGCCGGCCTGGTTCCTGGCCTGAACGCCAGCCACGGAGCGAATTGCTTCTGCCGCAGGGATGCGGTGGCAGCGATTCGCCTTTTTCGTATTTGGAGTCGGGGTGCCACGTTCGATCGCAGCCGCGGGGCCCGATCGAACCGGCCCAGGCCAGGGTGAATGCCGATTTCGATCCCATCTGCCGGCTCACCGAATCGGCCGAGCGCTGCGGCATGCAGGCGGTGCCCTGTTCGCCAGCGGCTCTCTGACCGGAAGGCGGCGCGAATCGGCCAGCGGAGCGCCGATGCCGCCGGGGAAGGGGAACGGCAACAAGCCAGAACATCAGGCGCATTCGGCCCAGGACGCCCTCACCGAGACTAATCATGACGCCATGGCCATAGCGAAATAGTCTTCTTAGGCGAATCAGGACCAGTAAACAAAGCGGCTTTGCGCATCATATGTGCTGTAGATGCAAACCCAACTTGACGAAGTCTGCAGCGGTTCAATCCAGGGACCCGCAGCTACTGTCCATTCGTTGTTGCACAGCTTTACAGCCAGATCGATGGATCAGCTTGGCCTCAGCAAGAGCCCACGGTGGCAAGATCTTTCTGCCCCCAACTCCGTCGGCACCTACGCATCGATTCCGATCCTCTCCGTGGCGAATCTGAACCTGACCCTTCATCGCCGACCAGCCGCCAGCAGAAAGGCTGAAGCTCTTCGCAGCCGGCGATCCCCCGGCAACGGGGTCAGAGCAGGCGATCACTTTGAGCCCCGGCTTACCCCGACCGGTCTCTCTCAACAGCAGCGCCTTCCTGAGCATCGCCGTTCTGAACAAAAACCTCAGGCAGCAAGACCCTTGGGAGACGCGCCGGGCCGATCACCCAACTTGAACAGCGGAGATTGCCTCAACTTGGCATCACCCAAGATGCCGGAATGCCATCTAGTGGAGTTCAGCGAGGACCACGACCTGCTGCGCGAGGCGACCGTGGTGGCTGGCTCCGACCTGACCAGCACCGTGGCCCTGATGGATCTGGGCTGGACCTTTCAACTCCATTCCTCACCGACATCCAGCAAGGTGATCTACCTCGATTTCAACGGCCACACCACCACAGGCTGAGCCGAATCCAGCAGATCTGGCAGCGGGTGGCTGCTGATTTCGCGCCCTTTGATGTGAATGTCACCACCCAGGCACCACCAACCGACTGGCTGATCAAGAGCAACCGCAGCGATCCGAACTACGGCATCAGGGTCGTGATCACCAGCTATGGTCCATCCTCAAGCGTCGCGGGAGGCATCGCGATCGCAAACAGCTTCAATGCAGCCACGGATACACCCTGCTTCGTCTATAACAAAAGTCTCACAGGTGCGGCTGAAGCGGTCAGCCATGAGGTGGGTCATACCCTCGGGCTCTCCCACGACGGCACCATGAGCAGCAGCTACTACTACGGCAATGGCAGTAGCGAAACAAGTTGGGCACCGATCATGGGAGTGGGCTACAACAAAAATGTCACATCTTGGGACAATGGTACCTACAACGGTAGCAACAACGGATCCGCCTCAGCCAACTATGGCCGTGGCCCCGATGATATGAGCGTGATCACAAAATTCAACGGCTTTGGCTATCAGCTCGACCAGATCGGCAACAATCTCAGCAGCGCCGCAGCCCTCACGATCACCGGCGGCGTGGTGAGGCAGTTCGGCAGGATCGAAACCTCCCAAGACAGCGACATTTACTCCTTCCAACTCAAGAGCAGCGGCGATGTGAACCTGAAATTCGATCCCTATTCCTATCGGGCCTTTGTGGATCGTGACGGTCTCTGGGGGGGGAGCAAACTCGTTTACACCGCACCGGTAAGCGATGGCAACAGCAGCACCCCCTATACGGACAGCGGCACCAATCTCGATCTCGCGGTGGGTCTGTTTTCGAGCTCAGGCAGCCTGCTCGGCACCTTCAACTCAGCGGGTCTGGCAACCACTCTGCCCTGGTCCAACCTAGCGGCGGGTACCTACTACGTGAAGCTCGATGGGGTTGGCACTGGCAACCCCTCCAGCAGCACACCGAGCGGCTACAACGACTACGGCAGTGTCGGAAACTACCTCATCACTGGCACGATCAACAAAGCCCTCGACAGCGGCACGCCGCTGACAACCACAACCGCATTAGCCCCCAAAAGCTCAACCTTCACCGCCGCGACCAGCACCTCCGGCAATGCGGCGATCCCCGCCTCCGCACCCAGGGATTCCATCACCGGCATCACCACCGGCTCCGTTCCCTCCCTGGCGGCTCAATCTGACCCCCTGCTGGCACCCCGTCTCGCCGCCACGATGCTGGGTGCGGGATTCTCAGGGTTGTGGGCGAACAGAACCGCCGGCCTCCAGGAGGGACCGATCGCTGCCGCGGCAGTCGCCCAGCTGCTGCCTTCCTTGGGCGAACCCTCCCGATCCCCGTTCGCCGCTGATCTCCCGACAACATTCGGGGCTCCGGGGCTGGGGATCGAGCGGCTCAACACAGAGCGGCCGGCCTGGGCCCTGGCCTGAAGGCCAGCCACGGAGCGGATTGCTTCTGCTGCAGAGATGCGGTGGTATCGATCCAATTTCTCTTGTTGGGAAGACGCAACCGGCATCCAGCTCTAGAAGAACAGGGATGTGAAGGGCGTGGTGGCGCAGTCCGACCTAGCCGTGCGGGCCCGCACCCGGAAAGGCCAGCTGCGGCTGGCGGGTCTGCTGCATCCCTTCAGCTGGGGAGCGCAGGCCCCGCTGCTCAACCGTGAGGCCATGGCCAAGCAACTGGCAGCCCCCCTGGGCATCACCACCGTCCGCTCCCCGCAGCCCGGGGAGGCCGGGGCGCACCAGCTGAGCCTGAACCGGCTAGGCCCCCACTGGATCGCCGCTTGGGTGGGCACGCCGTTTCAGATCGTGGCTGCGCAGCCCCAGCCCACGCTGATCCTTCCCCGGGGTGGCCGGCTCGAATGGGAACACAACGGCCGTTGGCAACGACTAGATCCAGGCTGGTTGCTGGTGCTCAACGGCGGAGGCGCCTACCAACTGCGTTCCGGCGTGTGTTCCCTGGTGGCAATCGGCATGGAGGCCAGCCGCTTGGAGGAGAAGATCCGACAGTTGAGGGCCCCTTGCATGGACTCCGAATATTGGCGGCGCAAACTGCAGCGGCCCTTGCTGATCGGGCCGGGTCGCGGCGGCTGGGACGAGCTGGGTGAGGGTCTGAACCGGCTGTTGGCGTTGTTCGAGGTGCTGGAGGGCATTGACCCCAGGCTGGCCACACGGCTGGGCCTGGATGCCAGCCTCGAAGGGCTGGTGGCGGTGCTGCTGCTGGCGAGCGCATCGGGGCGGGAAGCCGTGAATCTGGCGGAGGCCACCGGGCCAATGCCCGAGCGGAACTCCAGCTTTGATGAGCTACTTAGCCGTATCCGCTCCCATCTTGAGGAACCGCTGGATCTGGCTCGGCTGGAGGGCTGGGCGCACACCTCCCGGCGAAGCCTGCAGGTGGTGTTCCAGGACCGCCTGGGATGCACCCCCATGCAATGGGTGCGCCAGGAACGGCTGAACCTGGCGCTGCAACGCCTGAAGCATCCGGCTCAGGACGACACTGTGGCCGGTATCGCCAGTGCCTGTGGCTACTCCTCTCCATCACGGTTCAGCGCTGAATTCCGACGCCAATACCGTTTCCCTCCCTCGGCCCTGTTGCGGAACAGTCGGCGACAAACCCAAGCCGGCGACGTTGAGCCCAACGACCACGAGGGGTCAATCCACGCGGAGGAAGACTCCTCGGGCAGCACGCCTCAGGCTGAGGTTAAGGGCCTCAGCCACCGGTGAGGCTCAGGTTCACCACTTCCCGGGTGTTGTCTGACAGGGGGGCCGCGGCCAGGCGCTCAAGGGCTTCGGCCATGCGGGCGGAGCGGAGCGCGCCGTAGCTGCGCCAGCGGCTGAAGACCTTGGCGAGCCGCGAGGCCGTGATCGGATTGCGGCTGTCGAGCTCGGCGATGCGGTCGGCCAGAAAGCGATAGCCACGACCATCGATGGCATGGAACACCGGCGGATTGCCCGCCAGTCCGCCGAGCACAGCCCGGACCGAGTTGGGTGCCATCGGATCGAAGCGGGGATGGACCAGCAGGCGCTCCACCCGCTCCAACCCATCAACGAAGGGAGCAGAGGCCTCCAGGGCAAACCAGGCATCGAGGATCACGGGCTTGGTCTGCCAGCGGTCATGGAAGGCGGCAAGGGCCGCCTCCCGCTGCGGCAGGGCATGGCACTGCAGAGCCCGCAGGCCGGCACGAGCCAGGGTCATGGAGCTTCCCTCCACGGCAGCGCGGGCGGAGGCGATCGCCCCGGCATCGCCGGCGGCCACCCGCCAGCTCCAGATCAGGCCCGTGAGGCTCCGGTCGCCGCTGCCCTCCGGCCAGGCCAAAGACCACTGGGGGGTGATCCGTTCGAGGGCCTGGTGCAGGGGTTCGGCCAGGGCCTCTCCGAAACGTCGCTGCAGGGCGAGCAGGGCGGCGAACAGGGCCGGGGGATCGGGCTCGGCCATCGCCTCCTCCAGTTCCGGCAACCCCGGCAAAGCCAGCAGGGCGGCCCGACTCACTTCGGAGAGGGAAGGGTCGGCCAAGATGCGGCCGAAGGCTTCAATCAGCTCCTCCTCCAGGCCATGGTCGGACTCGCCGCCGGCACGGGCCAAGGCCGCACTGCGCAGCAGCTGCTGGCCGGCATCCCAGCGGGCGAAGGCATCGCTATCGGTGGCGAAGAGGTGGACCAACTCGCCGATCGGACGGCCGATCTCCAGGCGCACCGGTGCTGAAAAATGGCGCAGCAGCGAGAGGGCTGGAGGATGGGCCTGGGGCGGCAGGCCCTCGAATACAACCCTGTTCTGGCCCTCTTCCAGCACCAGGAGCCTGGTGCCCCGGCCCCAGCGGTTCGGCTCAAGGGTCGCGGCGATGGCGTCAGCTGAATCCTCCCCCTCCAGACGCGGCAGCAGGGGCTCCCCGGCTCGGTCGAGCAGGCCGATGGCCAGGGGAATCACCAGGGGCTCCTTGTGGGGCTGGCCCGGGGTGGCCGGGGTGTGCTGGTGGAACGTGAGCTCCAAACGGCCGCTGCTTCCATCCCAATGCCGCTGAATCCGCACCACCGGCGTGCCGGCCTGGTGGTACCAGCGGCGAAAGCGCCCGAAACTAAACGGCGGCCGCCGCGCAACCTCGGCGGCCGCGCCGCCGGCCGCCGCATCCTCCATGGCACGAACAAAGTCTTCGCAGGTGGCGGCGCTGCCGTCATGGCGGGCCACATAGAGGGCTATACCGCGCTGAAAGGTGTCATCGCCGAGCAGGGTGTGGAGCATCCGAATCAGCTCGGATCCCTTTTCATAGATGGTGGTGGTGTAAAAATTATCGATCGCCTCATAGCGATCCGGCTGAACCGGGTGGGAGGTGGGACCAGCGTCTTCGCGGAACTGCGTGTTGCGCAGCAACGCCACATTTTCGATCCGATTCAGTGATTCACCATGCTGATCAGCACTGAAGCACTGGTCGCGAAAAACGGTGAGACCCTCCTTGAGCGAGAGCTGGAACCAGTCGCGGCAGGTGATGCGGTTGCCGGTCCAGTTATGAAAGTATTCGTGGGCGATCACACTTTCAACGCGCTCAAGTTCCGCATCGGTGGCCGTTTCGGCATCGGCGAGCACGAGTTTGGAATTGAAGATATTCAGACTCTTATTTTCCATGGCACCCATGTTGAAATGGCGCACGGCAACGATGTTGTACTCCTCCAGGTCGTACTCCAATCCATACACCTTTTCATCCCAGCTCATGCTGCGCTGCAGCGATGCCAGGGCATGGGCGGTGAACGGGGCGTCGCCCGGATCAACGTGCAGCCGCAGGGCCACCGGGCGGCCGCTGGCGGTGGTGAAGGTGTCGCGCACCTCCTCCAGCTCGCCGGCCACCAGGGCGAAAAGATAGGAGGGTTTCGGGAAGGGGTCGTCCCAGACTGCGAAGTGGCGCCCGTTTGCGCCCGACCCTTCACCATCCGCTGTCGCGGGCAGATCGCCACTGGCAATGCAATTGCCGTTGGAAAGCAGCACCGGGCAGGTGCTGCGATCGGCCTCGATCCGCACCCGAAAGCGGCTGAGCAGATCGGGACGATCCGGGTGGAAGGTGATGCGCCGGAATCCCTCGGCCTCGCACTGGGTGGTGAACAGTCCTCCACTCACGTACAGCCCCTCAAGGGTGGTGTTCGTGTGGGGGGTGATCCGCACCCGGCTCTCAAGCACGAAGGGGCGCTGAGGCGGGGCTAGCAGCAGGAGCCGATCGCTATGGCGCTCAAACAATTGGGCCGCCAGGGGAGAACCATCGAGCCGGAGATCTTCCAGCTCCAGGTCCACCCCCATCAGCTCCAAGGGCTGACCTCCCGAAGCCTCAGCCTGGGAATTGGGCAAGAAGGCCAGCCGGGCCTCCACGAGGGTGTGGTCGGCATGGAGCTGCACCGCGAGGTCGGTGCGCTCCAGCAGATAAGGGGCCGGCCGATAATCGCTGAGATGAACGGCGGCCATCAGAAACGGGGGGGGGGGTTACTTGGAAGGGGCCGGTGCCTTGGCACCAGCCTGCTTCAGAGCCGCCTCAACCTTCTTCATCACCTCGGGCGGCACTGATTTCGGACAGATCTCAGCGGCGCCGAGCACGGCCGAATTGATCGACCCCTTGCGCAACTCCTCGATCGTGAGGGTCTTGCCGGGTACCTGCTGGATCTGGCCTTGATGCTGGCCCTGGATCAACTGGGCGATGGTCTCGCCGGCGATGGCCACAGATTTGTCAAAGTCAACCCCAGCGGTACGGGAAATGCAGACATTCACCGCTGCGATGCGGGTGTACAGGTTCATCTCCGCCTGGGTAGCTGGGGCAGCCTGGACGGCTCCACCAGAGAGCAGCAGGGGAAGGACCACAAGTGGTGCCACCAGTAGGCGCCGGGCACCGCGAACGGGGAAGGACAAGGGAGACTGATTCGGACCTTCCTATGCTGCTGCATCGGGGGTGTCCTGCCGAGGGGTCGGTTGGGATTCAGGCCACTCCTTCCAGCGGCTCTCCCGCCCCCTCCAGCCGGATCTCGTGGTGCATCTCCGTGATCTCCAGCACACCCTCACGCCACGAAAAGATTGAGCGTGCCCGATATCGATCCTGATCAACTAGGCGAATATGCTCCACAATCGACCACTGCTGGTAGTGAGATTCGAGCATCAATTCGTGTTCATCCACCTGGCGGATCTGACTCTTGCTGGGGGCGCTATCGAGATAGCTGCCGCTGCGACGGAGCTGGTGGCCGCAGAGATAGGCCACCATCGACCCCTCGCGCGAGTAACTGGGCTTGCGTTCGAAGAAGTCGTATTCCTTTTCTGGCCACCAGGTGAAGCGATAGGCCGCATCCCCCTCCGCCGGTTGGCTGAAGCTCTCGACCCGCACCAGCATGTCGACGCGCATCACCTCGTCATCGGGGAAGAAGTAGATGCGGCGTGAGCGCCACAACCCCAGATTACGGGAAAACCAGCGGCGAAGGCTGCTATCGAGCTGGATCCGGCTCGGGACCGCACCTTCGGAGCGAGACGGGCGCGGCGAGGGAAGGTGAGGATTACCCAGGTTCGGCTCAGGCGGCATCGTCATTGGATGGGAGGTGCCTTCTTGGGGCCTTTTGGCTAAGGAGCCTTTGCTGCAGTCCTAGCCAGATCAACACGGATTGCCCAAGGGACCCATAAGGTGGCGTCGAGCCGCCGAATGCCGGTGCCCGCCGCAGGGCCGATCCAGGATCCCGACAGCCCCCGCAATGGACCGGGGGCGGCGGTTGGGCGGCCCAAACTGAAACTGCTCCTGGTGGCAGCCAACTACCACCTTGCTACGCCTGATCTTCGCAATCTGGTGGCCTTCCTCCATAGCGAGGAGTGCGCTTCCCCGATATCCCTGGAGATCGCCGACCCCGCCCACCATCCGGAATTGCTGGAACTGCACCGGCTGGTGGCAACACCAGCTTTAGTGAAGCTCTCCCCAGAGCCGCGCCAGGTGTTCGCGGGCACCACCCTGGCCATGCAGGTGCGGAGCTGGCTGCCCCGCTGGCGCCAGATGGAGGTGGTCAGCAGCCTCGGCCTCAGCCTTAGACCCGCCGAGATCGATGGCAGCCGCACGGCCCGGGAGGTCCAGCTCGAGGACCAGTTGCTGGTGCTGCGTCAGGAGAATGAAACCTTGATCGAGCGGCTGGGGGTGCAGGAAAGGCTGCTGCGAATGGTGGCCCACGAACTGCGTACCCCCCTCACCGCGGCCAAGCTGGCTCTCCAGAGTCATGGCCTCGGGCAGATCGACGAGAACCGCTTCCGCGACGTGCTCAACCGGCGCCTTGATGACATCGAAGCGCTCTCCCTCGACCTGCTGGAGGTGGGCACCACCCGCTGGGAGGCCCTCTTCAATCCCCAGCGCCTCGCCCTCGGCCGGGTGGCTGCTGAGGCCATTCTCGAGCTGGAGAAGCTCTGGGTGGGCCGCGACCTGGATCTGATCACCGACATCCCGGCCGACCTGCCGGATGTTTATGCCGATCAACGGCGCATGCGACAAGTGTTTCTCAACCTTCTGGAGAACGCCCTGAAGTTCACGCCCGCCGGAGGCAGGGTGACCCTCACCCTGTTGCACCGCACCAGCCAGTGGGTGCAGGCGAGTGTCTGTGACAGCGGTCCCGGGATCCCCCGGGAAGAGCAGCAGCGCATCTTTCAGGATCGGGTGCGCCTGCCCCAGACCTCGGGCAACACCTCCGGCTTCGGCGTGGGGTTATCGGTGTGCCGGCGGATCACGGAAGTGCATGGGGGCAGAATCTGGGTGGTCTCAGAACCCGGGGAGGGAGCCTGTTTCCACTTCACCGTGCCGGTCTGGTTCGGCCAGACCTCTCCCGATATCAGCGAGCGGCGGGCGGGGGGCAAGCTCCTTGACGAAGGGTCCCCCTGAACCGTAGTTTCCGTCTGTCGGAGCCATGAGCCCGACGGCCTCGCCCCCATCGTCTAGAGGCCTAGGACACCTCCCTTTCACGGAGGCGACAGGGGTTCGAATCCCCTTGGGGGTATACGGAGCGGTGGAGGTCCCACCGTTAAAAATTGTTATTAAAAATTGCTGGTGATCGCTTGAGTCATCGGGGAGGCATCACACGGTTGCGGCCCTACGCAAAGCCTCCTTCTGGACACCCCGCAGGTTGCTGGCGAGATCCTGTTGGAGTCGTTGCTCGATCAAGCCGATCGGCATTCCAGGTTTTCCCTGAACGGTGAGTTCGTAGAGAAGCCAGCTGCTGCTCGCATCGGTACCGATGCACCAGACACCTTCGAAACAGCGGAAATCGCCCTCCAGCATCCGGAAACTGAGGCGCCCCTGATCCTTGAGTTCGGTGAGTTCAAGCTTCACCCGGGCTGAGAAGCGCAATCCGCAGAACTGCTGAGTGCCCACCTGTTCCAGGCCCACCCGGTTGCCCTGGCGCCAGAGGAGGCTGGAACTGGTCAGGTTGGGGATGAAGCGGGAGAGGTTCTCGTAATCGGTGAGAACATCCCAAAGAAACAGAGGATCCAATTTGAGGCGAAGCTGAACGGCCAGTCGCCGGATCCCTTGGGGAAGCCGCTCCATGTCCTGCTGGATGGTGTCCAGCCCACAGATCATCGGCGTTGAAGGGTTCTCAAGCAAGCGACCCTGAGGGGAAGGGGTAAAGGTTGCCGGGAGCTGCGCCAAGGGGGAATCAGGGCAGAAGCGAGAGCTAGTCCGCGGGCCAACCTAGCTGTATTTGCCGATCGAGTGCTGACCGGAAGGTGGTGATGTCTATGATCAGGCCGCTTTAGGGGCCTACGACCGCATGCGCGTTTCCACAGACAAGTCCAGCGGATCCGATAGCCGCCTGTTCACCGTTGTGGTCGAAAGCTACGGGGTCGGCCAGCAACGGCAGGCTGAGAGGCGCTTCACCGTGTCCTTCGACCGCCTTCAGTCGCTGATGCAGTCGATCGCCCGCAACGGCGGCCGCATCCGGGTGGTGAGCAGCGGTCCGCAGCCCGCCGCCTCCGAAGCTGCCTCCCCCACGGAAGCGGCAGCGCCCCCGCTGGCCCCCGCGGAACCCAGCTCGAAGCCCGCCGAGCAACCCCAAGCAGAACCTGCCCCATCCATCGCCAAGCCCGCCGCACCCTCCGTGAGCCACGCCGAAGTTCCCGTCAATCTCTACAAGCCGAAGGATCCCTTCATCGGCACCGTTCTCGGCAACTACAGCCTCCTGGCTGATGGGGCCATCGGCCGGGTGAACCACATCACCTTCGACCTAGCCGGTGGTGACCCCCTGCTCCACTACGTGGAAGGCCAAAGCATCGGCATCATCCCCGACGGCACCGACGCCAACGGCAAGCCCAACAAGCTCCGCCTCTACTCGATCGCCAGCACTCGCCACGGCGACGACCTGGCCGACCACACCGTCTCCCTCTGCGTGCGGCAGCTGGAATACGAAAAAGATGGCCAGATCATTCATGGGGTGTGTTCCACCTTCCTGTGCGACATCCAACCCGGCGCCAAAGTGAAGATCACCGGCCCGGTGGGCAAGGAGATGCTTCTCCCCGACGATGAGGAAGCCAACATCATCATGTTGGCCACGGGCACGGGCATCGCTCCGATGCGCGCCTATCTGCGTCGCATGTTCGACCCCAGCGAGCGGGACACCAACGGCTGGCACTTCCGTGGCAAGGCCTGGCTGATCATGGGAGTACCCAAGACGGCAAACCTCCTTTATGACGACGACTTCAACCGCTACGAAAGCGAGTATCCCGACAACTTCCGCTACAACAAGGCCATCAGCCGCGAACAGCAGAACGCCAAGGGAGGTCGGATGTACATCCAGGATCGGGTGCTCGAACATGCCGATGAGATTTTCACCCTGATCGAAGATCCAAAGACCCACGTGTACATGTGTGGACTCCGCGGCATGGAGCCCGGTATCGACGAAGCCATGACCGCGGCGGCCGCCGCCAAGGGCATCAACTGGTCGGAACTGCGGCCCCAGCTCAAGAAGGCCGAGCGCTGGCACGTAGAAACCTACTGAACCCTCCACCCTGCTCTCTGCCCGCCTCCGGCGGGCTTTTTTCATGGGCCCGCCTTTGACCTGAGCCCGGTGAAGGCGATCCACTCCGATCCGAAAACGCACACACAGCAACGGCACGGGCCTTGCGAAGCAGCCAAGGCCCGCCGCCGCC
The DNA here is from genome assembly GCA_026389265.1 of Cyanobacteriota bacterium. Taxonomy (GTDB): domain Bacteria; phylum Cyanobacteriota; class Cyanobacteriia; order PCC-6307; family Cyanobiaceae; genus Cyanobium. The sequence goes on from JAPLIE010000152.1 coordinate 22,520, forward strand.
GTTAAACCAGAACCATCCGGCCGCTTTCAACAGCATGACCACCCTCCTCACCAATCCCCTACGGGTGGGGCTGCGGCAGGAGCGGGTGATCTCGCCGCAGTGCATCGTGATCTTCGGGGCCAGCGGCGACCTCACCCACCGCAAGCTCGTGCCCGCTCTGTTCGAGCTCTTCCGCCAGCGGCGCCTTCCCAGCGAATTCGCCGTGCTCGGCTGCGCCCGGCGCCCCTGGAGCGACGAAGAGTTCCGCTTGAAGATGGCCGAGGCGATGGCCGAAACGATTGCCGAGCACCCAGGAGCCTGGGAGCAATTCGCCCAGGGCATGTTCTACGAGCCGGTGGATCTCCAGCAGAGCGACCATCTGGTGCGACTCGGCACGCGGCTGGAAACCATCGATCGGTTGCGGGCCACCCGCGGCAACCGCACCTTCTACCTCTCGGTGTCGCCGGAGTTCTATGGCAGCGGCTGCCGGGCCCTGGCCGCCGCTGGCCTGCTGGCCGACCCGGAGCGCAGCCGGGTGGTGATCGAAAAACCCTTCGGCCGCGATTACGGCAGCGCCCAGGCCCTCAACAAGGTGGTGCAGGCCTGCGCCAAGGAGAGCCAGATCTTCCGGATCGACCACTACCTCGGCAAGGAAACGGTCCAGAACATCCTGGTGCTGCGCTTCGCCAACACCATTTTCGAGCCGATCTGGAACCGCAACTACATCGCCAACGTGCAGATCACCGCCGCCGAAACGGTGGGGGTGGAGGAGCGGGCCGGCTACTACGAAAGCTCCGGCGCCCTACGGGACATGGTGCAGAACCATCTCACCCAGATCCTGGCCCTCACCACGATGGAGCCGCCGGGCCGCTTTGATGCCGAGGCGATCCGCAACGAAAAGGCCAAGGTGCTCCAGGCCGCACGCCTGGCCAATGAGCTGGAACCCTGGCAGTGCTGCGTGCGGGGCCAGTACTCCTCCGGTGGAACCGCCGCCCGGCCGCTGAGCGGCTATCGCGACGAGCCCGGCGTAAACCCCAACAGCACCACGGAAACCTATGTGGCGATGAAGCTGTTCATCGACAACTGGCGCTGGCAGGGGGTGCCCTTCTATCTGCGCACTGGCAAGCGGCTGCCCAAACGACTTTCGGAGGTGGTGCTCACCTTCCGCGAGGCCCCGGTTCACCTCTTTGATGCCGCCGGTGGCGCCCCGACGCCCAACCAATTAATTCTGCGCATCCAGCCCGATGAGGGCGCCGAGTTCAAGTTCGAAGTGAAGGCCCCCGGCTCGGGCATGCGCAGCCGCCCGGTGGACATGGGCTTCTCTTACGACGACTCATTCGGGGAACCCTCTGATGAGGGCTACGTGCGTCTGCTCGCCGACGCCATGCTGGGAGATCCAACCCTCTACACCCGAAGCGATGAGGTGGAGGCCGCCTGGCGCCTCTACACCCCCCTCCTTGAATTGATCGAGGAAGCCCCCTGGCAGCTTCCGGTGCACCCCTACGAAGCCCGCACCTGGGGGCCCGCCGCAGCCGACAACCTGCTGGCTGACGAAGGCCTGATCTGGCGGCGCCCCTGAAACTGCGGAGTTTCTCCAGGCAACTCGCGGCTGGACCTCCGCTATCCAGGCCACACAGTCTTCTATCCCGTCCCTTCATCCATAACGCCATGTCCGCCCAGCTGACCCTGCAGGCCCCCCTGGATGTCCCTCCAGCGGAGGTCACGCCCTACCTGGATCGCCTCTGGAATGGGATGCTGGAGGGCTCCAGCGGTGCCGCCACCTTCACCCTGTTGGTGTGGGAGCCCTCCTGGCTGGAGCAGCAGTTGGTGCGGGTGGGACTGATCGATGGCCCGATTCGGGGCTTCGACCGCAGTGATCTGATGACGGCCGCCCGCCAGGCCTTGAGCGACTGCGGACTGCCCCTGAGCACCGCCCCGATGGATCCCCGCCTGGCCTGGGCTCTGGGCCAGAAGCCTGGCCACCAGAGCTCAGCCGACCTGCGGGGCCAAGTGGTGGAAAGCGCCATCAGCGCCCACATGCCCCGCCGGCTGATCACCCTGGCCCCCACCCTCGATGCGGGAATGCCCCTGGAAACGATGGTGGCGGCCTACTGCCCTCTGCCGGAGGAGGGAGGCACGGGAGCGGTCTGTGGCGACGCGGTGGTGCTGCGGGGCGGCATGGGGGCCATCCAGCAAAACCTTGACCTGATCAAGCCCTTGGTGGGCGATGACCTGCCCTGCTGGGTGTGGTGGAACAGCAGCCTCGACGAACCCCTCGACATGCTGGAGGCTCTGGCGACGCTGCCGAGGCGTCTGGTGATCGACACCTCCCTGGGCAGCCCCCGCCGTTGCTTGGATGTACTGGTGGCCCGGATCGAGGCGGGCCAGGCCGTGAACGATCTCAATTGGCTGAGGCTGCGCAGCTGGAGAGAATCGCTCGCCATGGTGTTCGATCCCCCCTCGCGGCGCGATGCCCTCGCCCACGTGGTGCAACTCGACATCGACGTGGAAGGCGATCACCCCGTGAAGGGCCTGCTGCTGGCGGCCTGGATCGCGGATCGGCTCGGCTGGCATCTGATCGCGAGCCGTCCGATCCCCGCCGACTCCGGTTCATCGTCGGAGAGCGGGGGGATCGCCGCCGAATTCGAACGCACCGATGGGGTGAGCGTGCGCTTCCGGCTGATGCCGGTGCCCATGGGGATGCCCAAGGCCCACCCCGGGGCGATCGTGGGCCTGCGCCTGATCTGTGAACCTATGGGCCGGCCCCAGCTCTGCGTGATCCTCTGCTCCGAATCGGGGGGCTGCATGCGGCTCGAATCCGGCGGCATGGCGGCCCTGGAGCTCGCCGAGGAACTGGTTCCCCTGCCCGAGGAACACGAGGAGATGGAGATGGCGCGCCTCCTCTCCGGTGGCCACGACTCCACCAACCCCCTGCTCGCCTCCGCCGCCCCCCTGGCTGCCCGGATCCTGCCGGACTAAGGCTCTCCTGGGGCATGGGACGAGTGTCCCCCCGCTGGAGGCCGAGCGGCTGGCAAGCTGCCTCCGGCCCGTTCCCAAGCAGCGTTTACCCATGGCCTGCCTGATCGCCGCGCCCTGCAGCGGCAGCGGCAAGACCCTGCTCAGCCTCAGCCTCGCCGCCGTGGCCTGCGACCGGGGGGAAAGCCTCCAGCCCTTCAAGGTGGGGCCCGACTACCTCGACCCCCAGTTGCTCTCCACCGTGGCCGGCCGGGAGTGCCGCAATCTCGATCCGATCCTCTGCGGGGAGCCCTGGGTGCAAAGCAGCTTCCGCTGGCATGGCAGCCGGGCGGAGCGCGTGCTTGTGGAAGGGGTGATGGGGCTGTTCGATGGACGGGGGCCCAGCTCCGAAGGAAGTTCGGCGGCGGTGGCTGCCCTGCTGGATCTTTCCGTGGTGCTGGTTGTGGAGGCCTCCCGGCAGGCCGGCTCCCTTGCCGCCCTGGTGCGCGGTTTCCGGGACCACGGGCCGCCGCGGGTGCGCCTGGCCGGGGTGGTGCTCAACCGGGTGAGCAGCGAGCGGCACCGGGCCCTACTAGCGGAAGCCCTGGCCAGCATCGAGGTCCCCCTGCTGGGGGTGTTGCCAAATCACCCCTCCCTGGAGCTCCCCTCCCGCCACCTGGGACTCCTGCCGCCCCAGGACCTTCACGACCTGGGAGAGCGACAGCCGCTCTGGGTGGAGCTGGCGCGGCGCCACCTGGATCTCGAAAAGCTCTGGCCGCTGCTGGCCCCTGTGACCCCCGATCCCGGCCTCTGCGATCCGATCGTGTCCCTGCTAGGCCCGCCTCCCCCCAGGCCAGCCCTGCCGGTGGCCATCGCCGCCGACGCCGCGTTCCACTTCCGCTACCCGGAAACCACCGAACTGCTGCAGGCGGTGGGACTCAAACCGCTGAGCTGGAGTCCCCTGGCGGATCAGCCGCTGCCCGCCAATACCCAGGCGATCCTGCTGCCTGGTGGCTACCCGGAACTCCATGCCGAACGGCTGGAGAACTGCCGGCGCAGCCTGGGACAACTGGCTGCAGCAGCGGCGCGGGGTGTGCCGATCGTGGCGGAATGCGGAGGGCTGCTGCTCTTGGGCACCACCTTGGACGATGGCACGGGCCAGCCGCGGTCCATGGCAGGCGTGCTGCCGTTCCAGGCCCGCCGAGGTGAGCTGAGCCTGGGCTACCGCAACGCGCAGGCCGATGCGGACGGCCTGCTGGTGCGCCGGGGGGAGATCTATCAGGGGCACGAATTCCACCGCTGGCAGATCGCCATCGAGCCCGAGCCCCGGTCGGCTGGGCCACTGGGAGCGCCCCTGTGGCGGTTGGGGGGGTGGGGAGCGGCGAGCCGGCCGGAGGGCTGGACCGGCGCTGACCTGCACGCCAGCTGGCTGCATCTCCACTGGGCCGGATCTCCCCAATTGGTGAAACGCCTTGCGGCCCGGATCGAGGCAAGGGCCGATCAGGAGTCGCAGTCGCGGCCCTCGTCGGGGGAGGGAGGGAGGATGCCGGCTTTGACAGGGGGTTCTGCGGAGGAACGGGTGGAGGAGGCACGCAACGAACCGGAGGGCGGGCGGCGGCCACGGAATTCGGCCTCCAGCACCCGGTCGAGATAGGGCTTGTCATGAATCACATGGCGCCGCCGCCGGAGGGGCCTGAACAGCCCCCAAAAATCCTCGGAGCTGGTGCGGAACCAGTCGCGGAAGCGGGACTCCTGTCGCAGAGCCAGCAGGAGGAGCACCAGCAATGGAATCAGGGCCAAGGCCAGGGGTGCCGGTGGCAGGGCCCGGAGGTCAGCCTGAAGCTGCGGCGACCTGGGAAGGGAGGTGGTGCCGTCGCTGGTCTCCACTAGGGCGACCTGATCGGGAAGCTCGTTCGCGGCTAGACGGAACGAGCCGCTGGGTGCCAGGAAAACATTTGACTGAATGCTTACCTCTACCACGAAATAGCTCATATTCAGTCATCATAACCCGTTGCGAGCATTCAACAGAGGATTCAAATTTTTTACATTAAGGCACCTCGAAAATTCGAGTTCCAGCGGGATGCAGCAATTGAGACTCATTCCCGCATCAGCCCCAACTTGAGAACGAATTCTCTCGATAGGTGATTTTTCGAGGTGCCCATTATTATCTCATCATTCATATTTGCTCCAAAGCAGCCACCCCCGACACCAGCGAAAAGCACAATTTTTTTACGAACTTACCGTCTGCCTGCCGTCCCCGCGCCCTGGGCCTAGCCAGCCTCCGACCAGTGGCCGGGCAGCGCGATCCGTGCCAGCGTGAGGTGGGTCGTATCTAGCGGGCCCACTCCTTGCCACAGCTCCTAACGCCATGGACAGTCGCGAACACGCCAGACGCCTCGGCGACCCCGGGCTCGGTCGAATGGACAGCGATTCCCTGGCATCGGCCCGGCGCCTGCGGGGCCGGCGGACCGCCGCCCTGGAACGGCGTTTTCTCCAGCCCAGTCACCCCCGCAACGCCAGCCCGGCCGAACGGTGGCGCCTGATGGTGAGGGGTCGGGTGCAGGGGGTCGGCTACCGCGCAGGCTGCTGTCGTCGGGCCAACGAACTGGGGCTGAGCGGCTGGGTGCGCAACCTGTCGGATGGCTCCGTGGAGGTGGAGGCGGAGGGCCTCCCCCAGCAGCTCGCCGAACTGGTGCTCTGGTGCGAGAAGGGCCCGCTGCGGGCCCAAGTGACCGGGCTAGGCACCACCCGGGTGGCGGCGACCGGCGACGACTGGTTCGAGATCCGGAATTGAAGGCGAGGGGCCTGGGCTTGGCGGTGCCGTTGCTGAGCGCCTTGGACCCAGCGGTAGGGTCCACAATGGGACTAATCAGTGTCCATCGCTGGGTCGCTCCTGAACCTCCTCGGCCTCGGTGCTGAACTGGCTGGCTTCGGCCTGGCCATCGCCTTCAGCCCGCTCCACATCGCCCTGCTGCTGCTTCTGCTCTTGGGGCCCGACCCACTGCGGCGGGGCGGCTGGTTCGTAACCGCCTGGTTGCTGACCTCGGCACTGGAACTCGCCATGATGCTCAGCCTTGGCCATGGACTGGTGCTGCCGATGGAGAAAGGAAGCCTGCACCGCACGGGTCTGGATCTGCTGGCGGCCGGGGCCCTGTTGGCGCTGGGCCTGCGGGAACTCCTGAGCGCCGGGGAGGAGGGGGAGCCGCCGGGCTGGAGCCGTCGACTCGTTAGTTTCGGTGCCCTGCCCCTGCTTCCCCTGCTCGGCCTGAGTTCGCTGGTGCAGGTGGTGAGCCCCGACGATCTCTTTCTCTACGCCAAGGCCAGCGGCAACTTGCTGGCGGCAGGTCTTGACCGAAGCGGGGAATGGCTCATGGGTGGATTTTTCTCCTTGAGCACAGCCCTGCTGCTGTTGTTGCCGCTGCTGGCCCTGGTCCTGCTGGGCCGGGAGCGGGTGATCCCGGGCCTGGAAGGGGGAAAATCCTGGCTGCTCAGGAATGCCGACCCCGTCGTGGGCCTGGTGAGTCTGGCCCTGGCGGTCTACCTGGGCTGGCAAGGCATTGAGGGCCTGCGACTCGGCTAACCGCCGCTCGGCTCCAGCACACCGTCCCGCAGCCAGGTGCCCCAGCCCTCCCGATCGGATCCCCGCCGCGCCACCAGGCTGACCGCGCTGCTGGCCCGGCTCACCGCCACGTAGATCAGCTGACGCCGCAGCACCGGATCCTTCGGCCAGAACACATCGGCATCCACAAACACCTCTGAGAAGGTGCTGCCCTGGCTGCGATGCACCGTGAGCACCGCGGCTGGCCCCAACCAGGCGAAGGAATCACGAAGCAGAAAAAAACGACGCCAGAGGGCCCGGCCCTCCTGCCTGCCGGCCTCGCGGGCCTCCTGGCGCAGCCGCTGCAATGCCCCATCGAGCGCCAGGCGCCCCGGGGACCCCAGCGGCGGCAGGAGGCGCAAGGCCAGCTGGCTCGCGCCTGCTTCCACCGTGGCGGTGAGGGTGTCGATCACCGGGACCTCCTGGCCCCCAAAGGTTCCGCTGGCGATGCCGAAGTCGGCCAAATCACAGCGCTCCGGGGCCACATCCCGCACCACCAGCTCCCGGTTGGAGCCCAGCACCATGTCGGGCTCCTCGCCACCCTCCTCCCCCGAACGGCAGGCCGGCGCCATCACCGCGGTGCGGGTGATCAGCACCTCGCCCGGCAGCACCGGCAACTGGTCGGCCATGGAGCCATGCAGGGCCCGCCGCGCGATCGGGACCAACTGCTCCAGGGAGCGGTTTGTGTAGCAGAGAATGCGGGCGAGATCGGGGGCATCGGCTGCGGCGCTGCGGCGCAGGGCCTCCTGGGCCGCCACCAGCCAGCTGGCGCGATCGAGGGCACACACCATGCCCTGGTCCGTGCGGACCGGCAGCAGGGGGGGCGGGGGGCTGCAGGGAAGCGCTCCCTCCCGCAGGCCGGAGGCCAGGCGCAGCACGGGACCCTGGTGGCGCACCACCTGCAGCAGGCTGGCGCAACGGGCCCGCCCCAGGGCGAACACGGGGCTTATGGCCTCTCCAACCGGCGGAAGCTGGGCCGGATCGCCCACGAACACGATCCGGGTCCCGAAGGGATGGGCACAGCGCAGGGTGATCTCCAGCAGGGCGCTGTCGACCATGGAGGCCTCATCGACCAACACCAGACCCAAGTGTTCCAGGGCCTGGGCGGTCTGCTCGGTTTCCTCGCAGCGCTCCAGATCCCGTTCCCGCTTCAGCCGCAACCGCAGCAGGCGATGGATCGTGGAGGGAAACCAGGTAGGCCTTAGGCCCGCCAGCTCCAACTGCCCCCTCAACACGCCCACGGCCTTGTGGGTGGGGGCGACCACGGTCCAGCAGAGGCCGGCCGTTTCCACCAGGGCGAGCAGCCGGATGGAGAGAAAGGTCTTGCCGCTGCCGGCGTAGCCACTGAGCACAAAGGGGGTGCCATCGGCAGGAGCGGCCAGCCAAGTGGCGAAGACGGCCTGCACGGCCTGCTGGTCAGGGGTGAGGGCCTGATCCCCTACCCCCACTCCGGGGAGGGCGCTCACCCAACCGGGCTCGGCACGCGGGTGAGCAGCCCGGCCAGATGAAGGGGGGAGCCCACCAGGGCCAGGCCGAGCAGGGCCACCAGGGGACCGATCAAGCTTCCTACCAGAACTTGGAGCCTGGTGTGGCCGATGTTCTCCTTGAGTGGATGTTCCCAGATGGCACCGCCGACATCGCCGTTCCGCTCCCTCCCTTGGGCCAGGGCGTTCACCCGGGCGGCGGTTTCACCCGCGGCCCGGCGCACGCCGGTCGCGTCGTAGAGAACGATGAAGGCCACGGCGGCCGCCAGGGCAAAGAGCGGATCCTGGTAGCCCTGATACCAACCCACCCCCGCGGCGGTGCCGGTCATCAGGGCGGAATGGCTGGAGGGCATGCCGCCGGTCTCGAGGAGCACCTCGGGGCGCCAGCGTCCGTGGAGCACGAACTCCACCGCGAGCTTGGAGAGCTGGGCCACACCGCAGGCGGCCAGACCCCACCAGAGCACGGCATTGTCGAAGAGATCGCGCACCATCAGCAGCAAATGGCCGGAATCACTGGAAATCGGTGGGGTCATCGGTCGCGGCTGGTGATGTAATCGGCGAGGGACAGGAGTGGGGCCGCCCGGTCCCGCCAGGGTTCGAGCGCCGCCTTGGCCTCGGCCACCAGGCCATCGGCCCGGCGCCTCGACTCCTCCAGCCCTAGCAGCTTGGGAGAGGTGGTCTTGTCGGCGGTGAGATCCTTGCCGGCCGTCTTGCCGAGCACATCGCTGCTGGCGGTCACATCCAGGATGTCATCGATGATCTGGAAGGCCAAGCCGATTCCACGGGCATAGGTGTGCAGGGCGACCTGCAGGGTGGCATCCGCACCGGCGACCAGGGCGCCGGTGATCACACAGGCCCGCAGCAATGCACCTGTCTTATGGAGGTGAATGTATTCCAGGGTCTCGAGATCCACCGATTTGCCCTCGCTCTCGAGGTCCACCACCTGGCCGCCCACCAGCCCCGGTGCCCCCGACGCCAGCGAGAGCTCCCCCACCACCTGCAGCAGCCGCTCGGCGGACACCCCGGGGCTGCGCAGAGACACCATCTCGAAGGCCCGGGTCAGCAGGGCGTCTCCGGCCAGGATGGCGTTGGCCTCGCCGAACATCTTGTGGTTGGTCGGCCGACCCCGGCGCAGGTCGTCGTTGTCCATAGCGGGGAGGTCGTCATGGATCAGCGACATGGTGTGAATCATTTCCAGCGCCACCGCCGTGGGCAAGGCCAGGTCGCCCTCCCCACCGGCGAGCTCAAAGGCCGCCAGACAGAGGATCGGCCGCAGCCGCTTGCCCCCAGCCAGAAGCGAATAGCGCATGGCTTCCCGCAGCGACTCCGGCCGCTCCGGAGCCAAGGAACCATCCAGGGCAGCCTCCACGCGCAGGCGAGCCGCCTCCAGGTACGCGGCGAAATCGAACGCCCCGGGGGCCACGGCAGGGGGTGCCGACTCGGCAGTGTCCTGGGACGTGCTCACCGCCGCAGCCATGACTTCGTAGGTTCTGCAGTCATTGTCTCAGGCCGTTGACCCGGAACCGGAGAGGTGGGGGCCCGGAGTCATGGACCGAAGCAACCGGGGCCCAGAGCGAGGCTCCGTCGAGCGGGATCGCTCAGGGCTCCGGTGAAGACGACCGCTGCGGGGCTCTGGAGTGGGGAAGGAGGTAATCCCGGGCGATGGCGAAGAGCGTGGCGTCGTCAAGCTTGTCGGCCTCGAGGGAGAGCACCCCCACCCCCCGTTCACGCAGATCGGGCCGCTCCTGCTCCAGCAGATGGGTGAGGTGCAGCAGGCTCTCATCGCTTTCGTCCTCCGAGGCGCCGGCGAGGGAATCGACCACCTTGGTGATGCTGCTGAGCTGGCCGACCAGCAGGGCCCGTTCGATTCGCTCCAGCATCGCCACGATCCGGCGCACGTAGGGCACCGTGCGCTGATCCCGATGCAGGGTGATCTCGCCGTGCAGCCAGCGACCCAGCGACAGGGTGGAGGCATCGCTCAGCCCCTGATCATTGATCCAATAGACGCGGGTGGCCTCCTGGCCCACCCAGAGGATCGCCGCCCCCATCGGCGTCGGCACGCTGGCTGCGCCCCCCACCTCTCGCAACAGGCCGGTCTGACGCAACACCAATTGGAGGCGCGTCAGGGCGGCTGGATCCAGCCCGGATCCGGTCTGGATCGGCGCCTCCCCCAGCATCCAAAGGCCGCTGCGATCGCCTCGCGAGATCTGCCAGTGGTGGTTGTCCACACTGCGGATCAGGACGCCATGGGCCCGCAGCAGGGCCTCCACATCGGTGAGCCTGAGGCTGCCCCGCAGCGCTCCCGGGGGAATGGTTCCTCCCAGTGGGCCTTCCTTCATGCTCGTTCCCCCAGTTTGACTGTGGTTCCAGGCTCTTGACCGCGCCCCGGGGTAGAGGGCCGCTGCGGCAAATCAGGGCGCGATGGGCTGCAGGGCAGGGGAATGGCCGGGCAGATCTGCAGCTCAGATGAGCAGGTCGGCCAGGGGAGTGGCATCAAGACCATGGCGGCGGCACCAGGCCACCACTGTGTTGACCAGCAGCATGCTGACCGTCATCGGGCCCACGCCCCCCGGAACCGGGGAGATGGCGGCGGCCAGGGGCTCCACCTCCTCGTAACGCACATCTCCACACAGCCGGCTCCGGGCACCGGGCCCTTCGCCGGGATCGGGATCGAGCCGGTGGATTCCCACATCCACCACCACGGCACCAGGTTTCACGTGCTCGGCTCCCACCAAGCGGGGTCGGCCGGCGGCCACCACCAGCACATCGGCGCTGCGGGTCAGGGCCGCCAGATCGGTGGTGCGGGAATGGGCCACGCTCACTGTGGCGTTCGCGGCCTGGAGCATCAGGGCCATCGGCTGACCCACCAAGATGCTGCGACCCACCACCACCGCCCGGCGACCGGCCAGCTCCACACCGGCATCAGCCAGCAGGGCCATCACACCGGCCGGGGTGCAGCTGCGGGGCCCCGGCTCACCCTTCAGCAGCCGTCCGAGGTTGAGGGTATGGAGGCCATCGGCATCCTTATCCGGGTCGATCGCCGCCAGCAGAGGACCCTCCGCCAGCCCCGTCGGCAGCGGTAGCTGCAGCAAGATGCCATCAACGGCCGGATCGGCGTTGAGCCTTTCGATGCAGGCCTGCACGTCGGCCGCAGGCGTGGTGGCGGCCAGATGGGCCCCAAGGTTGCGGATACCGATCCGGCTGCAGGCCTTCTCCTTATTGGCCACGTACACCCCGCTGGCGGGATCTTCACCGACCCGGAGCACTGCCAGCCCCGGGGGCCGGCCCGCCGCCTCCAGTCCGGCGGCCACCACCGTCTGCAGCCGCTGCTCGATCCTGGCGGCCAGGCGGCGTCCGTCGAGCAACGTTGCCATCACACACCGTGCACATGGTGCCAGCATGGCTCGGCCCGGGGAATGCGCCAGTCCGCGCCGGCCTCGACAGCGGGCGCCTCGAACTAGCTTGAACCCATGGCACAAAGGCTGAAGCTGCTGTGGCGGCAACTGCTGCGGCTTGAGCGGCCGCGTCAAGCTCTGGTCCGGTGGCGGGCCGCTGGCATGGCGGCCGTACTCCTCTCCTGCCTGGTGGTGGCACTGGTATCGAGCTGGCCCTGGTTGGTGGAACCCAGCCTGCGGCCGGGGCTCCCCGCTCCCTTCAGCGTGCGCGCCCCGCGGGACAGCCGTGTGATCGACAGCGCCGCCCTGGAACGGCGCCGCAGCCAGCTGGGCCCCCGGTCCCAAGTTCAAATGGTGGACCCGGAAGCCAACAAGATCCTCCAGGCAGATCTGGAACGGCGCCTCAGCCAGGTGCGCCGGCAAAGCGGTGGCGATCCCCATCAGCTCGACGCCCTCAATCTCACTGCCGAGGAGAGCCGCTGGCTCAATGTGCAGACCCCGGCCCAGCTGATTGCCTGGGAGACCGCCGTGCGGCAGGTCCTGTTGCGCATGCTCACCCAGGGGGTGGTGGCAAGCCTGGCCGATGAGTCGCTGCGCTCGGCGGCCAACCTGCACCTCGATGGCCAGCCAACCCCGGCCCGCAGCCTGGGCAGCCGGCTCGTGGCCGAAGTGCTGCAGGGCCGCACCAACCTGCGCACCGATGCCCTGCTCACCCAGCGGCGGATCGAGCAGATCGTGACCCAGCAGGGGCTCCCCACCCTGGCGGTGAAACGGGGCGACCTGATCAGCCGGCAGGGCGAGCCGATCACACCCCAGGCCTTTGATGTGCTCGACCACTTCAATCTGATTAACCGCCGACCCCTGCTGCTGCCGTGGCTGCTGCATCTGGTTGAGGCCTTGGCGGCATCGGCCGTGATGCTGCTGGTGATGCGGCGCTGGCGGGCCAGCCTGGAACCCCGTCAGGCCCTGCTGGCCCTGGCGATGCTGCTGGTGGTGCAGAGCTGCAAGCTCTGGCTGGGGGACCAGGTGAGCCCCTTGGCCCTGCTGGTGCCCCCCACCCTGCTGCTGGCCCAGGGCCTGGGCACGCCTGCCGGCCTGGCTTGGCTGGCGGTGGCCAGCCTCCTCTGGCCCTACCCGCTGGGCAGCAACCTCGAACCCCGGCTCGTGGTGGCCGCCTTGGTGGCCGCAGCCGCGGCGGTGCTGGCCGGGCGCCAGCGGAACCGCGCCCAGCTGCTCCAGCTAGCGGTGCTTCTGCCCCTCGGCGCCCTGCTGCTTCAGGTTCCCCTGCTGCGTCTGCACCGGGGGGCACCGGCAGGGGTGACCATGGCCGCCGATGGCGATCTCCTCGGTGAGGCCGTGCTCGTGGGCGGACTGCTGATGGGCGGCCTGTTGCTGGCCCCTCTGGTGGAAAGCTTCTTCGGCCTGCTCACCCGGGCGCGGCTGATGGAGCTGGCCGATCTGGAGCGACCGCTGCTGCGACGACTCTCCACCGAAGCCCCCGGCACCTTCGAGCACACCCTGATGATCTGTGGCCTGGCGGAGGAGGGCGCACGGGCGATCCAGGCCGATGTGGACCTGATCCGCACTGGGGCGCTCTATCACGATGTCGGCAAATTGCATGCCCCCTCCTGGTTCATCGAGAACCAGGATGAGGGCCTCAACCCCCACGAGCAGCTGAACGATCCCCTGGCTAGCGCGGCGATACTCCAAGCCCACGTAGATGAGGGCCTCAAACTCGCCCGCCGCCATCACCTGCCGCGTCCCCTGGCGGATTTCATCCCCGAACACCAGGGCACTCTCAAGATGGGCTACTTCCTGCATCAGGCGCGGGAAAGGGATCCGGGCATTGCCGAGGCCCGATTCCGGTACCACGGACCCATTCCGCGCAGCCGCGAAACGGCCATCCTGATGCTGGCCGACGGCTGCGAGGCCGCCCTGCGCTCCCTCCCTCCGGGCACCTGCGAAGCCGAAGCCCGCGCCATGGTGCACCGCATCGTTGAGGCCCGTCAGCAGGATGGTCAGCTGGCCGCCAGCGGCATCAGCCGGGGCGAACTGGAATTGGTGATCCGCGCCTTCGTGCGGGTGTGGAAACGGATGCGCCACCGGCGAATCCCCTATCCGATCCCCGCCCGCAAGGGCTTCAGCGCCTGAGCCGCGGCCGGCATCGGGCCAGCCTTCCGGCCAGCCCCCGACCCGTTAACACCGCCAGGACCCCGGCGACCAGTTCCAGCAGCAGCAGGGCCACCCCGCTCATCGATCCACGCCCCAGCGCGCTCTCCAGGGCCAGGATCCAGCCGCTGAAGGTGGTGAGCGAACCACAGAAACCGATGCCCACCAGCAGCATGGCCCGTGGGCGGGCTGGCTTAGAAACGGAGACGATGCCGATGACCAGGCAGCCGAGCACATTGGCCAGGGGATCGGCCTGAAGCAGCCAGCGCAGCAGGGCACCGGGAACGGCCCCGAGGGCCACCAGTAGCAGCTCCTCCGGGCGGGGAGGGGGGGACTTCCCTTGTGATCCTTCACGGCGGGACGAGGGAGTCATCCCAGCCAACCCCCCAGCCCCCGGCCCGCCAGCAGCGCCAGCAGGCCCCCCAGCAGTGAACCGAGGGCAAGACCCAGGGCCTGGCGGCGTTCCCCCTGCCGAAGCGAGGCCTCCAGTTCGGCGGCCAGGGTTGAGAAGGTGCTCAAGCTGCCCAGAAAACCGGTGCCGAGCAACAGGGGCAGGGCGGAGGCGGCCCTACCCCGCTCGTGGTGCCCGGCGGCGATCAGCAAGCCCAGTCCGAAGCAGGCCGCCAGGTTCACCGCAAAAGTGCCCCAGTGACGCCGGGGCAGGCGGGGCTCCAGCTGATTCACCAGCCAGAAGCGGAGCCAGGCGCCCGGCACGGCACCAAGGGCCACGAGCAGGGCCGCTTCGGGCGGCGGCAGGGGGGCCAGGGCCATCGGGGGGCTCAGCCGTGACGGCGCTCGAATTCCGCCTTCAACCGCCGCTGCAGCACCAAACTGGCCGGCAGGAGCGTGATCAAGTTGGCGGCGATCAGGGGTCCATCGCCCACCAGCAGGCCATAGACGGCCCAGGCCGTAATCCCGATGGTCAGCAGGCCATAGCTGCGGAGCGAGATGCCGCTCACATCGGCGCCCCGCAGGGTCTTGATGGCCTGAGGAAAGAAGCTCAGTGTGGTCAGGGAGGCGGCGGCATAGCCGAGCAGGGTGACGGCGAAACCGGCCTGGGGCGCCATGGGTAGGGGGCGGGATCCCTCAGCATGGTCCAGATCCCGCCGCCCTGCCCCGATGGCCCTGAGCTTCCGAGACCTCCAGCGGCAGCTCCGGCCGGAATGGATTGGCACAGCCGCTGGAGAGGCGGCGGATCTGGATGTGCTGGTGCTGCCCTCCCTGTCGATGGACCGGGCCCAGATGGCCCTGGTGACCGGAGCCCATCACTACGAGGAACGCCAGCTCTTCGCTCTGGTGCGGCTGCGGGATCCTGGAGTGCGGATGGTGTACGTGAGCAGCAAGCCCCTGGCCGATCTGGTGGTGGATGCGGTGCTGGAGCTGCTGCCGGGCATCCCCGCCTCCCATGCCCGGCGGCGTCTCCACCTCTTCGATGCGGACGACGCCTCCGACCGGCCCCTCACGGAGAAGCTGCTGGAGCGACCGGCCCTGCTGGAGCGCATCGCCGAGCTGCTGCGGCCCGGGCGCAGCTTCATCCAGTGCTACGTGGTGACGGAATTGGAGAAGGAACTCTCGGAGCGCCTGCAGGTGCCCCTGCTGGGCACCGACCCGGCCCTGGGTTGGTGGGGTAGCAAGAAGGGGAGCCGGGATCTGTTCGCCCGCTGCGGGGTGCCCCACCCCGCAGGCAGCGATCTGGTGCGGGACCTCGATGGGCTGGCGGAGGCGACCGCCACCCTTTGGGAAAGCCAGCCCGAGCTGGCACGCTGCGTGGTGAAGCTCAACAAAGGCTTCAGTGGCGAGGGGAATGCCCCTCTTGCGCTCAGTCCCTTTGCGCTCCATGAGCTCAGCGCACCAGAACGGCGGCAGCGGCTGCGGGAGGCCCTGGAAACTCTGCCAATGCCGGCGTTGAGCTGGCGGCAACGGGTGGCGGAGCAGGGGGCCCTGGTGGAGGCCTGGCTGGAGGGAGGGGAGGGCCTGAGCTCACCGAGCGTGCAGGGGTTCATCCATCCCGGCGGTGCAGTCGAGGTGCTCTCCACCCATGAACAGATCCTCGGCGGACCCAGTGGCCAGACCTACCTCGGCTGCCGCTTTCCGGCCGATGGCGCCTACCGCCAGCTGCTGATGGACCATGGCCAGCGAGTGGGTCAGGCCCTGGCCGCCGAGGGTGCCCTGGAACGCTTCGGCGTGGATTTCATCGCCCGCTGCATGGCAGGACATTGGGATGTTCAAGCGATTGAGGTGAACCTGCGCCAGGGCGGCACCACCCACCCCTACATGGCCCTCTGCGCCCTCACCACGGGTCGACTGGATCCGGCGAGCGGCCTCTTTCTCAGCCCCACAGGGGAAGCCCTGCATTACCAGGCCACCGACAACCTCTGCGACGAAAGGCTGCGGGGTCTGCTGCCGATCGATTTGATCGACATCGTGGCGGAGGCCGGCCTCCACTACGACCCGGCCCGCCTGCGCGGAAGCGTGTTTCACCTGCTCGGCTGCCTTTCGGAATTCGGCAAGCTGGGCATGACCAGCATCGGCCGTGATGATCAGGAGGCGGATGCCGTGTTTGAGGCCACGGTGGAACGCCTGCTGGCCGGAGCCAGCCAGCGGCGCTCGGCCAGCCTCGACCAGCTAAAGCTGGCCCGCCGCTGAACCACAGGGCAAGATCAGGAAAGGTTCTCCGCCTGCCCCGACACCATGCCCCAGCCGCCGGAATCCCCAGCAGCGCCGCCTTGGTTGGGCTGGTTCCAGTTGGGCCTGAGCTCGATGCTGGCGGTGCTGTTTTTGGTGATGCTCGCCTGGAGCCGGGAACAGGGAAGGGATCTACGGCAGCTGCGGATGCGGGTAGAGACCCTCGAGAGCAGCAGTTCGCTGGAGAAGGCCGCCGATCAGAACGGCCAGCTCCGCACCCTGACCCAGCGGTTCGAGCAGCTCGAGGCCCGGGCCACGGAGCAGCTGGAACGGTCGGAGGCGGAACGGCTTCGGCTCCAGCAGCTCTTGGTGGAGATGCGCGAGCGGGCTGGCAGCTCTGGCCAGGAGCCGCGGGCTGCAGGCCCAGGCCGCGATCCCCAGCCCAATCCGGTGACGTCCTCCGGAGCCCCGGTATTGCGACCGACCCCACCACCGCCGATCCCCACGGAGCCGTGAGCGAGAGCGCCTGGGAAGCGTTGGCCCAGAAGTTGGCAGCCTCCACGGCATCGCCGCTGGCCTTCGGCATCGCCGTTGGCATTGGCTGGCATTGGGCAAAATGAAACGCCGCAGGTTGATTCGGTTGTCCTTAAGCCGGGAGCGATAGGCTTCTGAAGGCCCAACTTGGGTTTCAACAACACTGAGTGTGCAGATGCAAGGATCTTTCTACCTTGATTCGTTGCCATTAGCAGAGCGCCTTTATCGAAATCAACCTGACCAAGTAGCAAGAATCTATTCGGACCCCATTCAGCGGTACCTATCGGATGGCGTTGTCATCCTGCCCGGGGTTATCCCCTTGGATGTTCTGGATCAACTTGATCGTGATCTTGAAACCCTTGCTGATCTGAAAGCGGCGCCAGAGATTCTTGGGTGCATCGAAATCGATGGGCCTAGGAAGTATTATGAAGCGCGATTTCTGCGTAACCTTGGCGCCAGAGATTTCCGCCAAGAGCCCCCCGGCTTAAAGCTGGTTGACTTGCAGCGCTTTTTTGATTCGGCCAAGCGGTTGGCTTTTGCTGACTCAGTAACAGCCTTTATGGAAGAGCTATTTGGCTCTCCGGCGGCGCTGATTCAAAGCTTGACCTTCTGGAAAAGTAGCGAGCAGTCGATACACCAAGACTTTTCCTATGTGCATCATCACAGGCAGCTTGGACAGCTCGCCGCAGCCTGGATTCCCCTGGAGGATATCCAGGCTGAGGCCGGACCACTTGTTTACTATAAAGGGTCCCATCTTCCGGATCAATTAGGCTTCTATGACTGGGGTCAGGGTTCAATCCTTGCCAGTCGAGATGCCGATTCAAGTGTTTTCGCATCATACACAAAACATCTCGAGGAGATTGTTCGAAGCCGGGAGCTGCAGCCCAGTATCTTTTTGCCGAAGCGTGGTGATTTATTGATCTGGCATGGTGCCTTGATTCATGGCGGAACCCCGATGCAGAATCCTGGGCTGACGCGCCGATCTTTTATTTGTCATTACACAAGCATGGCGTCCCATAAGCTGGCCCAGCGATTCCGAGTCGGCAATGGCTATAGTTTTGATCTTCCACCTGCCCTGCCTTACAAGCCTTCAACACCTCGCCGAATCGTGAGCAAAATGACAAGGATGATCGATCGTATTAAAAGATAACTATATGCCCTCTCCCCACTCTCAGCCCTTGACGGCATCGCCGCTGGCATTGGGAAGGATGAATCGTTGCAGGAGAATGAAGAGCAGCAGCACCGGTAGGATGGATACCACCGAACCGGCTGCCACCAGGCGCCAGTCGAGGGAAAAGCTGCTTGCCAGTTGTTGCAGGCCCAGCGGCAGGGTGTAAAGGCCGGGATCGTCCAGGATGATCAGGGGCCAGAGAAAATCGCTCCAGCTACCGATGAACACGAACATCGCCAGCGTGATCAAGTCGGAGCGGGCAGCCGGGATCATCACGTTCCACCACTCGCCCAGGGGCGAGCAGCCATCGATGCGGGCCGCCTCCTCCAGTTCCACCGGCACCCCCAGGAAACTCTGGCGCAGCAGGAAGATGCCGAAAGCGGTGGCCGCCTGGGGAAGGATCAGGGCCCAGAGACTGTTGCGGAGCCCCATCTGCACCATCAGCAGGTAGAGGGGGATCATCACCACCTGGAACGGAATCAGGATGGTGGCCACCACCAGAGCGAGCACCAAACCGCGGCCGCGGAAGCGGAGGCGGGCGAGGGGATAGGCCGCCAGGGAGCAGAAGAGCAGGTTGGCCAGCACCGCCAGAGCGCTCACCAGGGCGCTGTTGCGCAGGTAGGTGAGCATCGGGTTGGCGGCGAACAGCTGGCCGTAGGCGGCCAGGCTGGGCTGGGAGGGAAGCAGGGCCGGGGGACTGGTGAAGATGTCCTCAGCCGGACCCTTGAGGGAGGTGCTCACCAGCCACACCAGGGGGAGCAGGACCACGAGGGCCAACAGCAGCAGGAGCGTGAGCTGCAGGGCCACGGCCCGGCCAGAGGCCTGAGGGCCTGGAGAAGCTGGGCGCATGGAGGGTCTGGGCATTTCGCCACCACAGATTGGAGGCCGTCAGGCCCAGCTCTTCACAGCCGCGGTAACTCCGCCACCGGCAGCGGCGCTTTCTGAGGATGGAGCGGCGCCCGCTGTCGGCCGGCCACCAGACGGTTGAGGGCATTCACGAAGGCTTGAGCCGCCGCCACCACGATGTCGGTGTCGGCCGCATGGCCGGAATAGAGCACCCCCTCGGCTCGCAACCGGATGGTGACCTCGCCCATGGCATCGATGCCCTCGGTGACGCTCTTCACCGAGAACTCCACCAGCTCATTGGGGACCCCGGCCAGGCGGTTCAGAGCCTGGCAAACCGCATCCACAGGCCCGGTACCAATGGCGGCCTCGCTGTGTTCACAGCCATCGCCCGTTTCCAGGCTGACCGTGGCGGTGGGGAGAAGACCGGTGCCGCAGCTCACCTGCACCCGCCGCAACAGGAAGCGCACTTCCCCCTGTTGCTGCACCTGCTCGCTCACGATCGCCTCGAGGTCTCGGTCGGAGATCTCTCGTTTGCGATCGGCCAGCTCCTTGAAGCGCACAAAGGCATCGTTGAGGTCTTCGCCCTCGAGGCTATAGCCGAGGTCTTCAAGACGGGCGCGAAAGGCGCTGCGGCCCGAGAGCTTGCCGAGGGAGATGCGGTTATCGGTGAGCCCAACGGTGCGGGCGTCGATGATTTCGTAGGTGAGCGGGTTCTTGAGCACGCCATCCTGGTGGATGCCCGATTCATGGGCGAAGGCGTTGGCCCCCACGATCGCCTTGTTGGGCTGCACCGCCATTCCGGTGAGGTTGCTCACCAGCCGCGAGGTTTTGGTGATCTCCTCGGTGCGCACGCCGGTGAGCGGCTCCGTGCTCTCGGCCGGGCGACCGAGGAAGGGGTTGTAATAGCTGCGGCGGACATGCAGGGCCATCACCAGCTCCTCAAGGGAGGCGTTTCCGGCCCGCTCGCCGATGCCGTTGATGGTGCATTCGAGCTGGCGGGCGCCGTGTTTCACCGCCTCGAGGAAATTGGCCACCGCCAGGCCGAGGTCGTTGTGGCCGTGCACGGAGATCACGGCCTGGTCGATGTTGGGCACCGAGCGGTTGATGCCGGCGATCAGGTCACCGAATTCGGCCGGTGTGGCATAGCCCACGGTGTCGGGGATGTTGATGGTGGTGGCGCCAGCGCTGATGGCGGCCTCGATCACCTGATGCATGTACTCCGGATCGCTGCGACCGGCGTCCTCGCAAGAGAACTCGACGTCGTCGACCAGGGATCGGGCGTAGGCCACCATCTCGCGGGTAATCTCCAGCACCTCGGCACGGCTCTTGCGCAATTTGTGCTCCAGATGGATGTCGCTGGTGGCGATGAAGGTGTGGATGCGGCGGCGGGCCGCCGGAGCCACCGCCTCGGCGCAGGCCCTGATGTCGCCGGCGGCGGCGCGGGCCAGGCCGCAGATCACCGGGCCCTCGGGGGTGCCGACGGTGGCGGCGATCCGCTGGACGGCGTTGAAGTCACCGCTGCTGGCAAAAGGGAAACCGGCCTCGATGATGTCGACCCCAAGGCGGGCGAGCTGCTGGGCGATGGCGAGCTTCTCCTCCAGATTCAGGCTGGCGCCGGGCGACTGCTCGCCATCGCGGAGGGTGGTGTCGAAGATCAAAACCCGACCGGGATCGCGCGCCATGGGAAGGAAGGAAGAGCTAAGCGGAATGACTATGAGTTAGATCCATTCTAGGGCCAGTGCCAGGGGCTGGCCGCCGGTAGGGGGAGCTGACAAGGGTCCGGTCCTGATGCGAGCTGGCTGATGCTCAAGCTGGCGTGCCCTTCCGTGGGGCCACCGAGTCCGTGGGCCGCCGCGAAGACGGAAGGGCCCTGTTCGGAACGCGGCTCCCTAAGAGCGGCTGAACACCGGCTGCTGTTGGGCATCCGCCTTTTCCAGCTTCGGCCGCAGGCTGGCGAGATCCACGAACTGGTCGGCCGCGTTGCGCAGTTCCCGCGCCACCATGCCCTCGGTGCTCACCAGCACCGTGCGCAGGCCCCGGGCCCGCAGCACCTCCACCAGACGCTCCAGATCCCGGCTGCCGCTCAGCAACCACACTTCATCGGTGCGATCAGCCACGCTGAGCAGGTCGATGGCCACCTCCACATCAAGGTTGGCGCGGGTGAAGTGGCGCTGGGGTTCGCCTTCGCCGGCCCAGCCGCTGCCCCCACCGCCACTGCCGCTCGGAAGTTCCCGCAGGGGTTTGGTGCGCACGGTGTAGCCCAGGCCGGTAAGGGCATCGCGAAAGGGTCGCTGGTCGGTGGGATCCTTCAGGCCGGCGTACCAGAAGGCACTGGCCAGCTCCACCCCCTCGCCAGCTGACGCCAAAGCAAGCAGGCGGCGGGGATCGAAGAACCAGCCCACCTTCTGCTGGGCATAGAACATGCTGTGGCCGTCCACGGCCAGCACCCTCGCCAGAGCCCTTCCCATCCCGAGCGCATTCCCTATTAGGGCCAGAGCCTAGGGGGCACGAGATCTAAACTCTCAACACTGCGGATGAGCCATGGCCTCCGGCGATCTGGCCCTGGTTCTTCACGCCCATCTTCCCTACGTCCGCTCCGGGGAGCCCGGCTCCCTTGAGGAAGACTGGTACTTCCAGGCCCTGCAGGAGTGCTATCTGCCCCTGGTGCAGCTGTTGGAGGATGCCGCCGCCGACCCGACCGCGCAGCCCAGGCTCACCCTCGGCCTCTCCCCCACCCTGCTGGCGCTGCTGAGCGACGCCGAGCTGAACCGGCGTTTCCTGCCCTGGCTGGAGCAGCGCCGCGAGCTGCTGGCTGAAGCGGATCGCCGCTTTGCCGAGGCCGCCGCCGATCTCGAGGGCCAGCTTCAGGCCGCAGCCGACCAGTTCCGCGGCTGCGGTGGCAACCTGCTGCCCCGTTTCCGCGCCCTTCAGCAGGCCGGCGTGCTTGATCTGATCAGCTGCGCCGCCACCCACGGCTACCTGCCCCTGCTGCGCGACACACCGGAGGCGGTGCATGCCCAGCTGGTGACGGCCATACGGCAGCACCAGCGGCTGCTGGGGGAGCGTCCCCTCGGCATCTGGCTGCCGGAGTGCGCCTACTACGAGGGCCTCGACCGGTTGATGGCCCGCTGCGGCCTTCGCTACAGCCTGCTCGATGGCCATGGCCTGCTCCATGCCCTGCCTAGACCCCGCTACGGCGTGTACGCACCGATCTGCTCCCCTGGGGGGGTGGCCTTCTTCGGCCGTGACAACGAATCCACCCTGCCGGTGTGGAGCGCCAGCCAGGGCTATCCGGGCGATGGCGCGTACAGGGAGTTCCACCGCGACCTGGGCTGGGATCTGCCCGAGGAGCGCCTGGAGGCGGCGGGAATCCGCAGCCTCAGGCCCCTGGGCCTGAAGCTGCACCGCGTCACCGGCCAGGCCTGCTCCCTCGATCAGAAACAGCCCTACGCCCCCCGGCGCGCGGCCGAACGGGTGGTCGAGCACGCCGCTGCCTACCTTCAGGGCCGTGCCGCCTTGCTCGACAACCTGGCCGCTACGATCGATCGCCCCCCCCTCCTGGTTGCTCCCTTCGATGCGGAACTGTTCGGGCACTGGTGGTTCGAAGGTCCCCGCTTTCTGGCGGAACTCTTCCGGCAGGGACCGGCCGCGGGGGTGCGCTTCACCCACCTTCGGGAGGTGCTGAGCCGCGGCGAGGCCCTGCAAGTCTGCCGACCCTCTCCCTCCAGCTGGGGACAGGGGGGCTATCACAACTACTGGCTCAACGACACCAACGCCTGGGTGGTTGCCGAATGGCAGCGGGCTTCGCGGGCGATGGTGGGGCGTGTGAACCGGGGCGTGGGCAGCGATGCCCAGCGGCGCTGGCTCACCCAGGCCGGCCGGGAGCTGCTTCTGGCCCAAAGCTCCGACTGGAGCTTCATCCTGAGGGCCGGCACCACCACCGAGCTGGCCCGAGAGCGGATCAACCGCCACCTAGATCGCTTCTGGCGCCTGCTCGACGCCGTGGAGCGCGGCACCGCCCTGCCGGAGGCCTGGCTGCGAGCGGTGGAATGGGAGGACGGTCTGTTCCCCGACCTGAACGCCGTCGACTGGGCAACCCTGCCGGCTCTCTGAGTCTCGGCATTATTCATTTTTATCCCAGCGATCGATCCGGCGCTTGGCCGCCGCTGCCTCTGCCGGATCGGAGCTTGTGGCCCCGATCCTTCAGCCTGGGGGTGCGCGGGAAGGGGAGATTCCCGGGCGTGGGAGCCGCCCCGCCGGCCCCACAGAGATCGTTAATGTGACCGACACGACTGAATGCCAGGCCCGCCGCCGATGAGTCCATCCCTGGTCGCCCAGTCGTCGCTGTATGGTATCGGCATCGCCTTCAGCCCCCTGCACATCGGCGTAGTGACGCTGCTGCTGCTGGGCAAGGAACCCCTACGCCGCTCCTTCGCCTACGTGCTGGGCTGGAGCCTGGCGAACCTGCTGGCGGTGCTCCTGCTGCTGTTGCTGGGCGGCTCGATGGCCCTCACCCCAAACCACGGACATCGCGACCAGGTGCTGATCGACCTGATCGGCGCCGGGGGGCTTCTGGCCCTGGGCCTCTACCAGCTCACGCCTCAGGCGCTGATCGGCGAGGAAGGCATGGCCCTGCGCCTGATGAACAGGCTGCCGGAGATGGCCACCTGGCTGCTGGTGCTGGTGGGCGCCGCCGGTGCACTGCTCACCCCGGAAAATCTGGTCTTCTATCTCAAAGAGGCCGGCCTGCTGCTGATCAATCATCCCGGCCTGAAGGCCGATGTCGAGGTGAGTGGCCTCTTTGTGCTGGCGGCCAGTTCCCTGTTGCTGCTGCCGCCCCTGGCCTGGATCGTGACCTCGGGCTCGATCCGCGGGCCGATCGCCGCCCTGGAGGAATGGCTGCAGCACAAGGCCGAATGGCTGGTGGGGGTGCTAGCCCTGATCTTCGCCGCCTACCTCTTTTATGAGGGGCTGCATGGGCTTGGGATGCTGGCGGGGTGAGTTGAAGCCCTCAGCTCCCGATCAGGCCAAGATTTCATCGTGGCGTGAATTACAGGAGGCGATCAACACACCAGGCCACCGCATCGGTCTTAAACCCTGATTGCCGGCGTCACCACCGGGCTGATTCAGCAACCTTTGATGATCAGGATCCAGCCACGGAAACACCCCACCATCAGAGGATCTGATCGAGAAAGCGCCGCGAGCGCTCCTGAGCTGGGTTGGTGAAGAACGCCTCCGGTTCGGCCACCTCCACGACCTCGCCCTCGGCCATCAGCACCACCCGGTGCGCCACCTGGCGGGCGAACTTCACCTCGTGGGTCACCACCACCATGGTGATGTCGTCGGCGGCCAGGTTCTGCATCACCTCGAGCACCTCGCGCACCATCTCCGGATCGAGGGAGCTGGTGGGCTCATCGAACAGCAGGATGCGGGGCTCCATGCAGAGGGCCCGGGCGATCGCCACCCGCTGCTGCTGGCCGCCGGAGAGTTGACCGGGGTATTTGTCGGCCTGCTCGGCGATCCCCACGCGCTGCAGAAGGGCGAGGGCCTGCTGGCGAACCTCCGCCTTGGAGCGCCTGCGCACCAGCACCGGTGCCAGGCAGAGGTTGTCGAGCACGGTGAGGTGCGGGAAGAGATTGAACTGCTGGAACACCATGCCCACCTCACGGCGGATGGCATCGATGTGGCGCAGGTCGTCGCTGAGGGTGATGCCATCCACCGTGATGCTGCCCTTCTGGAAATCCTCCAGGGCGTTGAACGTGCGGATGAAGGTGCTCTTGCCCGAGCCCGAGGGCCCCATGATCACCACCACCTCGCCGCGGTTCACGGTGAGATCGCAACCGCGTAGGGCGTGGTAGCCGTTGGGGTACCACTTCTCGACGCCACGGGCCTCGATCATCACGTCGCTGGGGGAAGCGGCGCTGCTGCTCAGGGTGGAGGGGCTGGGCTGACTCATGGGGGAGGCTGCGGTGGCGCGGCTGAGGAGCGGAGAGACGTTGGAGACGGATTAGAGGCGGACTAGCGGCTGGGGAGGTAGGGCAGCTGGCTTGAGGTCTCGGACACCGGTGCGGACAACGTCATGGGGAGAAACCGGGGGGAGAGGGAACGGATCAGCCGGATCGGGCAATCGCCGCCGGATCAAGCCGCCGTTCCAGGGCCCGGCTGCCCAGGCCCAGGGCGGCGCAGCAGCACCAGAAGAGCACCGCCAGGGTGAAATACACCTCGGCGTTGCGGCCCAGGAAGGCCGGGTTGGCCATCACCGTGCGGGCGGTACCGAGCAGCTCCATCAAACCGATCAGGGACAGCAGGGTGGTGTCCTGCAGGAGGGAGATGAACTGGCCCACCATGCTCGGCAGCGCCACCCGCAGAGCCTGAGGCAGCACCACGCTGGTGAAGGCCTGCGGCATCGACATGCCCAGGGAGCGGGCCGCCTCCAGCTGGCCCCGCGGCACCGCCGCCAGACCAGAGCGCACGGCCTCGGCCAGGTAGGCCGCGGCGAACAGGGTGAGCACCCAGGCAGCCCGCCAGACCCGCTCGGGGGCCAGCCCCCCCGGCAACAGGAAGCCGAGCATGTTCTGGCCGAGGAACAGCAAAGTAATCAGCGGCGCGCCACGGATGAACTCGATGTAGAGCACCGAGCCCCAGCGCAGTAGGGGCAGCTCACTGCGCCGCCCCAAGGCAAGCAGCACGCCGAGCGGGAAGCAGAGCAGGATCGCGAAGCTTGATTGGAGCAGAGTAAGAAGCAGGCCGCCCCATTCCGAAGGCGAGACCGAGACAAGGCCAAGACCACCGCCGATCAGCACCATGCCGATCAGGTAGAGCAGCGGCAGGCCAAGCGGGAGCAAACGCTTAAACGGCGCGGGCAGCTGGGGGCCGAAGCGGCCCGCCAGCCAGCGCAGCAGCACCAAGACGGCCGTGATGGACAGCCAGCGCAGTTGAATCGAAAGGCTGAGGCCCAGCATCCAGGGCAGGAGCAGGCTGAGCACCACCAGCAAACCCACTGCGATCCGGTCATTGCGGGGCCAGAGGGTGCCGCCGCGGTCGGGGCGGGGGTGGGATCGCAGCATCCCCCAGGTGATGCCGGTGGCCGCCGCCAGCAGGGCGGTGAGCAGCCAGAGGCGCCACTGCTGATCCATCGGATAGCGCCCCACGGCAAACAGGGTGCTGTTGGCCTGGATCACGGCCCAGCGCGCCTGGCTGAAGGCCCAGCGCAGGAAGGAGGCGCCGCCGGCGCCGATCACGGCCAGAAGCGCCACGGTGATCAGCCCGTCGGCGGGGGTGGCGAAGAGGTCGTGGCGGAGGCGCCGCAGCAAGGGATTCATCTCAGCGCTCCCGGATCTGAACGAGTCGGTTGAGGCCGTTCATCAGCAGCGAGATGAACAGGTCGAGAGCCAGGTAAGTGCCGAGCAGAACCAATACCACCTCCACGGCTCGGCCGGTTTGATTGAGGGTGGTTTCGGCCACCGAGTAGAGGTCGGAGAAGCCCACCGCCACCGCCAGCGAAGAATTCTTGGCCAGGGAGATGTACTGGGTGTTGAGGCCCGGCACGATCACCCGCAGGGCCTGGGGCAGCACCACCTGACGCAGGGTTTGAATCCAGCTCAGCCCCAGGGAGGAGGCCGCTTCCCACTGGCCCTTCGGCACGGCGGCGATGCCGCCGCGCACCACCTCGGCGATGAAAGCCGATGTATAGGCGATCAGGCCGGTGAGCAGAGCACCGAACTCGACGGACCAGCGCAGCGGCGCCTGCCAGACGCCATTGACCAGATGGGGGCCCATCCAGCGCAGACCCTCAACGAAGCCGGCGAGATAGAGGCCCGACTTGGCCAGGACCACCCCCGGCAGCTGGATGGCGGCGGTGCCATTGGGCAGGGAGAGAAACACCACGAAATACCAGAACACCAACTGCAGCAGCAGGGGGATGTTGCGCACCACCTCCACGTAGAGGCGGGTGAGGCCCCGCAGCAGAGCGTTGCCGCTGAACGAGGCCATGCCCAGCAGGGTGCCCAGAAGAGTGGACCCCAGCAGGCCCGCCACCACCACCCGCAGCGAGTTGACCAGCCCGGCCAACAAGCCCCGCCAGTAGGGATCACTGGCTTGGAAGGGAAGGATGGTTTCGGCGATGTCGAACCCGGCGGGCTGGTTCAGCCAGCCCCAGCTCAGTAGCAGGCCGGCGGCGGTGAGGTTGCGGATCAGGTTGCCCAGCAGGAAGGCCACCACCACCAGCACCGTGAGGCCCACGGCGCCCTGCACCAGCCAGGGGATCACGCGGCGGTTGCGCCACCAAGGCACCGGCGCCGCAGCCCCCAGAGCGGAACGCGGCACCGAGGAAGGGGTCACGCCCATCAGCGGAACGGCGGCGAGTAGATCAGGCCGCCCTCCTTCCACTGCTTGTTCACGCCGCGATCCAGCTTGAGGCGGGAGCCGGGGCCCACGTTGCGATCGAAGATCTCGCCGTAGTTGCCCACGGCGCCGATGATCTTCGGCACGAAGTCGGCCGGCAGGCCCAGCTGCTTGCCGAATTCACCCTCCACGCCGAGGAAGCGGCGCAGGTCGGCCTGGTTGGCCTTGGCCTTGGCCTCGGCCACCTTGGCAGCCACGTTGGCCTTGGTGATGCCCAATTCCTCAGCCTGGAACAGGGTGTTCACGGTCCAGCGAACGGCATCGGCCCACACCGGATCGGCATTCACGGTGGCCGGGGTGAGCGGCTCCTTGCTCATCACATCCGGCAGGAGGGTGTGGGCATCGGGGCTGGGGAAGCTGCTGCGCTTGCCCGCCAGCTGGGAGCGGTCGCTGGTGACCGCCACACAGCGGCCCTGCAGGTAGGCGGCGTAGGTCTGGTCACCGGTCTGAAACTTGAGCGGGGTATAGGGGATGCTCTGCTCGCGCATCCGATCGGCCAGGTTGAGCTCGGTGGTGGTGCCGCTCTCGAC
>JAPLIE010000163.1 GCA_026389265.1 Cyanobacteriota bacterium
TCATCAGCACACCGAACCAGCCCACATAGAGGCGGTTGTTGGTGGAGGTGACCCAATCGCAGAACTGATTCCACGCCGAAGCGCCGGAGCGCTGCTGGATAGTGGCGGTCATGAGATCGAGGGGGGTGTGTCAGGGCTCCCCGAGAGGAACCAGGACGGAAGGAAGGACGGAAAACCGACCTGCTGGCTTGGACCCGAAGGGCCAAGGGCAAGGACCGGAAAACCGGCAGCCGGCTCCGTCACTCACGACTGTAACGGAACATTGCGGCAACTGTGAAGGGGATTTCATGAAAGCCGCGCTTCTTGGCGATCCGTTGACCGTTTGGGCCCCGCTCTGACCGTCTGGGCTGCGTCTGCTGGGCTGCGTCTGAACGTCTGGGCTGGCTCGGCCCAGCCCAGGCGGGACCATGGGCTAATGCGCACTCCATGGACAAACACCAACGCGAAGGGCTGGCGCCGCGGATCTGCTGCAGCGGCCGCTTGCCATGACGGTCGTTCTTGACACAGAGCGTTGCGGCCCGGGCAACGAGGCTGAACAGCAGATCCCGATCAGGTCCGTATGGACACCGTTCACCCCTACTGCCTATTCCGCAATCACAACCAGCGCATGGTCATCCTCCGCTGCGTCGGACCCGAGCGCTTCTTCCACGAAAAGGTGATCTTCCCCTTTGAGGACTGGCTCTTCTCCTGCCCGGCTAGCAGCGATGTGCAGATCTGGAGCCACGGCAGCGGCGGCGCGGTACTGGTGGAAACGTTCCCCGCCAGTGATCTGCTGGTAGATGAACAGAAGGCCTTGGAGGTCACCGCCGCGATGAACCTCGAATCCGAAGGGCGTGACGATCAGCTGGGTTTGGCCATCGCTGGCTGAACCGGCCGGCTCGCCAGCCGGGACCTGCAGGTTCGTTCTCAGCGGCCCGAGCGGCTCAACCAGGCGCCGCCGGGTCCAGTTCC
The DNA here is from genome assembly GCA_026389265.1 of Cyanobacteriota bacterium. GTDB lineage: Bacteria > Cyanobacteriota > Cyanobacteriia > PCC-6307 > Cyanobiaceae > Cyanobium. The sequence goes on from JAPLIE010000163.1 coordinate 952, forward strand.
CCGGGCGATGGGTGACACACTGGCAACACCAGCCCCCTTCGCCCTGTGCCGGTTGCTGAGCGCCATGAACCCCAGGGTGGCGGATCGCCAAGGGGTCCTGAGAGGAAACAGGAACCTGCTCCGGCAGCCACCGGCTCCAGCCGAGGCGCTGAGCCGGCTGGTGACGAGAGCCGCGCCGCGCCGGACGGCCTGGATGGGGTGGCCCTCGACGGCAGGGCGGTGGATATCGATGGGCTGTGAGGGGGGCCAGGGCCAGACCGTGGCGATTCCCGCGGATGCCCGGGGGCTGCCCACCCTGTTGCGGGTGCTTGGTCCGGCCTACCTGGTGGCGGTGGGCTACATGGATCCGGGCAACTGGGCCACCGATCTGGCGGCGGGCTCCACCTATGGCTACAGCCTGCTCTGGGTGGTGGCCCTCTCCAGCCTGATGGCGGTGCTGCTCCAGTCCCTCTGCTGCCGTCTGGGCATCGCCACTGGCCTCGACCTGGCCCAGGCCTGCCGTCGCCATCTGCCCCGCAGCTGGGTGATTCCCCTCTGGCTCCTGGCCGAGGTGGCGATCGTGGCCTGTGACCTGGCCGAACTGGTGGGAACCGCCCTGGCCCTGCAGCTGCTCTTCGGCCTGCCCCTGCCGGTGGGCGTGCTGTTCACCGCCTTCGACACCCTGGTGCTGCTGGGGTTGCAGCGCTTCGGCATCCGGCGGCTCGAAGCGCTCGTGATCAGCCTGGTGGCCCTGGTCGGCGCCTGCTTTGCCGTGGAGATGCTGCTGCTGCGTCCCGACGTGGCCAGCGTGCTGGGAGGCCTGGTGCCGAGGCTGGATTCTCTGCGCAACAGCTCCCAGCTCTATTTGGCCGCTGGGATCCTGGGCGCCACCGTGATGCCCCACAACCTCTATCTCCATTCCTCCCTGGTGCAGACCCGCCGCTGGGGGCCGGAGATGCGCCAGCGGGCCCTCCGCTTCGCCAATCTCGACACGGTGATTGCCCTGAGCCTGGCCTTTCTCGTGAACGCCTCGATCCTGGTGCTGGCGGCCGGCACCTTCCATGGCCTTCCCGGTGCCCCCGTCACCGATCTGAGCGAGGCCCATCGCTTGCTGAGCCCGCTGTTGGGCACCACCGCCGCCGGCCTGCTGTTCGGCATTGCCCTGCTGGCGGCGGGTCAGAGCTCCACCCTCACCGCCACGCTCGCTGGCCAGATCGTGATGGAAGGCTTCCTCGAGATCCGCCTGCCCCAATGGCAACGCCGGCTGCTCACCCGCTGCCTGGCCCTGGTGCCGGCCCTGCTCACCGTGCTGCTGCTGGGGGATCGGGCCACCGGCCAGTTGCTGATCCTCAGCCAGGTGGTGCTGAGCCTGCAGCTGCCTTTCGCCGTGTTGCCCCTGGTGTGGTTCTGCAGTCGCCGCAGGCTGATGGGCGACCTGCGGGCACCGAACTGGCTGCTGCTGCTGGCCTGGATCACCGCCGCCGTGATTGTGGTGATCAACTCAGCGCTGTTGCTGAGCCTGGCGGGTTCCTGACCGCCGGGCTCAGCCAGCGGCTGATGGCGGCTGTTGGAGGCTGATGGCGGAAGAGCCCGCTGATCAGGGGCTCGGCCTGGTTGTGCGCAGGAGGTTGTAAGCGGCGGCAAGGCACACGATCACAACACCCACCCCCAGAAGGAGCATGGGGTCCTTGTCGTGCCCCGGAGGCATCACGATCACCTTCCGCGCTACGGCGGTGAGGGCGGTGAGCACCACCATCTCGGTGTGGATCGAATGATCTTTGAGGTAGGCGGTGATGTTCTGCAGCACCTCCAGGCCGATCAGCAGCAGCAGCAGCCGATCCAGCAGCTGAATCAAGCCGCCATCCAGCCAGTTCTGGCTCGGTTGCAGCAGCGCCTGGGCGGTGCCGAGGGCAAGCTGCAGGGTGCCGGCCGCCAGCACCACGATCAGCACCACCGCCAGCACCCTGGAGAGGTTCCGCTCGAACCGCTCAACCAGGGTGATGAAGTGGTGCGGTTGGGGAAGAGGAACCATTGGGGGGGCAGCCGCTGCGACGGTGCCCCGATTCTGGTGGGGGAGTTGCTCGGCTGGGCCTGGACGCGTTGCCGCAGTTGCACGGTCCTGCAGTTCCGATGCTGGTGGTGCAGGGGCCTCGGCCACAGGTCCCCTGGCCCAGGCCGCGGCGCCGCAGCCTGGCTGATCCCAACCGCCCGGTCAGGCCGCCGGTCGGATCGGGGCCAGCCGCCAGCCCCCCCCACCCTTGAGGACCAGTTCCCAGTGATGGAAGGCCCGCAGGCTGGGCCGATGGCCCACGCTCACCACCGTGGGGCCGGCCGCTACCAGCAGGCCATAGAGGGCTTCCTCCGCCTGCAGATCCAGGGCGCTGCTGGCCTCATCGAGGATCACCAAGGTTGGCCGACGCAGCAGCAGGCGCGCGAACCCGAGCCGCTGCTGCTCACCGCCGGAGAGCACCCGTGACCAGTCCTCCTCCCGGCCAAGATCCGGATAGCGCGCGGCCAGGGCCGCCAGCCCCACCTTCTCCATCAGCTGGCGCAGCTCCCCATCCCCCAGGGCGGAGGCATCAGCGGCGGCAGGGAACAGGATCTGGTCTCGCAGGCTGCCCAGGGGTAGGAAGGGTTGCTGGGGGAGCACCAGGATGCGCTCCTGCGCGGGCAGCTGCAGCCGCCCTGCCGCCGCCGGCACCAGACCGCAGAGAACCCGCAGCAGGGTGGTCTTGCCCGAACCGCTGGGACCGGTGATCAGCAGCCGCTGGCCCGCCGCCAGGGCCAGATCGAGGCCCTCCAGCAGGGGACGCCCCCCGCCCGGATGGGCCACGGCCAGATCCACCAACCGGAGATCGGCCTGGCCCGGGGAAGCCCAGGCCGTGGGGGGCAGTGCGGGGGTGATCCTCGGCGGCTGCAGCGGCGCCGACACCACCGGCAACCCCGACGGTTCCGCGGATTTGAACAGCTCCGGTGACGCGTTTGCTGCCGATGTTGGCGGTAACGCGGATGACGCCGAAGACGCGAGGGTCGTGCCTTCTTCAGGACCTTCATCCACCTGGGATCTCAACACAGCGGCGGGCATCCCCAGCAGAACGGTCTCCAGGTCGGCGACGCGGTGCAGGCTGGCGAACAGGCCCGAAACGGCCTCGGCACGGTCGATCAGAAAGGAGAGTGAGGCCTGCACCTGCCCGAAGGCGATGCTTCCCACCGTGAGGTCCCCCAGGCTCACCTTGCCGCTGAAGTAGGCGGTGGAGAGCACCAGGTAGGGAACGAACTGCATGAGGAAGCCATAGAGGCCGCTGCTCTGCTCCACCAAGGAGCGCCAGCGGATCAGGCGCTCAAAGTTGGCCAGCAGCGCCCCAAAGCGGCGGCCCAGCCCCTGGCCTACCGCCGCCTCCCCCCGCAGAAAAGCCAGGCTCTCGGCGTGGCTGCGCACGTGAACCAGGGCGTAGCGATAGTCGGCCTCCAGAGCCTGCTGCCGGAAAGCCAGCGCTCCGAGACGGCGCACCAGCCGCAGGATCACCCCATTGCCCAGCAGGGTGGCCACGGCGAGGCTGAGCACCAACCAGCCGCTGATGTGGAAGAGCACCAGGATGTAGGCCCCCAGCGCCAGCAGGGAGGAGCAGAAACCGAAGAACAGGTTGGTGGCGCCGTTCACCGCCAGGGACACGTCATCGGCGATGCGCTGGTCGGGGTTGTCGATGCGCTCCTGCAGGGCCGGATCGGCCTGGAGCCTGTAATACGACTGACCGGTGAGATAGGCCTGCTGAAGCTCATCCGTCGTGCTGCGGCGCCAGGCCAGGGACGAGCGCTGCTGGCCGTAACTGTTCAGGAACTGGATCGGCAGGGTGAGCAGGTAGATCGCCGTCAGACCAGCAGCGGTTCCCCAGAAAGCGGCCGCGCTGCGCTGATTAAGGGCCTCCATCACAGCGCCGTTGCCCTCGGTGAAGGCCACATCCACCGCGGTTGCCACCACCAGCAGGGTCAGCAGTGCCGCCAGGGCCCACCAGCGGCGCCGCAGGCCGCCGGCCATTCCACGCCCCAGCACCCCCAGCGCCAGACCGGCGAGCAGGGCCACCACGGCCAGCAGGGGAAGGTGATGGTCTCGGCCGGCCCAGGCCAGTAGGGGCCCCAGATAGGGAAAGGCCAGCTCCCGCAGGGCCGCTCCCAGCAGCCGATCGGCGAGCAGGGCGGTGCCCCCCACCAGCAGGGCCGCCGCCGCTAGGGCCAGGACCGCCGTGCCAACCAGCTGACCGCAGGCATGCCACCAGGCGCGGCGCCGGATCCGCGGCAGCAGAAAGCCCGCCACCAGCGCTAGCAGATCGCGCCCGAAGCTCTGCAGGAACGGGGGCATCGGCGGGTTGGACATCCCTGTGCAGTGCCGAAGCTCCCGACTCTGACGCGGCGGCACTGAACCGTTGGCATCGCCGCTCGGGTCCTTCACAGTGGAAGGCATCCGGCACGCCTGGCATGCCCTCCACGTCCGTGCTGCTGCTCAACCTGTTGCTGGGATCGATCGGGGCCGGCTACATGGTTTATGGGCGCCGCAACAACCACCTGCTGGCCACCATCTGCGGCCTGCTCCTGATCGTGGTGCCTGCCCTGATCTCCGCCCCCCTCCCCCTGTTGCTCGCGGGGATGGCGTTGATGGCCCTTCCCCTTTTGTTGCGCAGCTGACAGTTGCGACATTGCTGCATACGGTGCGGAAAGCTTCCGTGCCCCCGCCATGGGCCAGATCGAACATGCCCTGATCACGGCGGCCTACCGGATGTCGAACGGCACCGTGCCCGAGGAGCATCGCCAGCCGGTGGATGCCACGCTCGACTGCATGACCCAGGCGCTCCAGGAAACCTGCCGGATCTATGGATTCAGCGACGCCGATACGGCCCGCTTCCTGATGAGCTTCGCCCTGCGGGTGGGCCGCCTGAATCCGGAGATCGGCAACCGTCGCCAACTGCGGGAGGTCGAGGCCCGCCTGATGTCCACCTGCGGGCTGCTGAACAGCCCGGGAGAATCACCCGGCTGAAGCGGGAACCGGCGGCCGTTCGCCTTCAACAGCCGACCCTGAACGGACCTCGCTCGGATCGGGAGATGGGGAAACGGGGTCGGGTGCGATCAGATCAGCCGCCCGGCGGGCATCGCCGAGCACCTGGAGCAGCAGCCGCGAATCCTGACGGAGCAGCTCGCACCAATGGCGCAAGTAGGCGGCGTGGTTGGCCGTGTCGCTCCCGATGGCGAGTCGCTCGCCGAGCAGCACGGCCCCCAGCTCGGCCACGAGTTCCTCGCGGGCATAGGCCACCGATCCGAAGCCAGCGGTAAGGTTTCGGGCCAGACGACTGGGATGGCCGGTGGAGTGAATCGCTTCATGGGCCCAGGTGGCCAGACGGGCAGCGGCGGCATGAAAACTGCTGCGATCGGGAATCTCGATGCGATCCAGATCGGGCCGGTAGCAGGCCCGTTCGCCCCCCTCGAGCATGGGCACGGGCCAGGCAGCCAGGGTCGCCGCCGCCGCTGTCAACCGCTCCGATTCACTGCGGCCCAGGACCTGAGCTTGGGCCCGGCAGCCGGTGATGCGCTCGGCCAGGCCACGGCTGGCCTGGGCATCCCCCACCAGATCCGCGGCATTGAACACCACCATCGGTCGGAAGCGGATCCCTTGGCGGGGGGCTCGCTCAGGTGATCCGCTCTCGCCATCCCCGACCGTCACCTCCGCTTCGGCAGCCGAGGCTCCGTCCGGTGAGGTCAGCGCAGTGTGTTCCCGCTCCCAGCGCAGCGGACGCAGGATCATCACCCCCCGGCTGCCCCGACGGGGCGCCAGGTCGAGCCGACGGGCCTCCCCCCAGCCGCACCAATAGGGAAGGCTTGATCCGCGCAGGTGCAAACCCAGGGTGAGCAGCACCGGATTGCTGCCCCGGTAGGGCCTGCCGGTGATCAGGTTCACGTGCGCACCGCTCCCCTCCCGCCAGGGGCGACGCCAGGGTGCCTGGCCTGCCTCCATCAGGGCGATGAGGTCGGCCACCAATCGGTCCTCGGTGCTGGCGGGGGGCCGTTGCCGCTCCGATGGCGGCACGCTGGGAGGGCCGCCGGGATTGGCTGGTGGGGTGAACGGGGTGCTGGGTTGCATCGGGCCTGGGGCGTCATCCCTTGCCTGGTTCCACCACCTGTCCCAACCACCTGTCCCAACCACCTGTCCCATCGACAAGAGAGGGACATCGTTTAAGCAACAAGTAAGTGACAAGCCCTGACAAAGGCTGCAGCGGATGCGACGCACAAGAGCTTCAAGTGGATTTTTGATATCATCGAGGTTCGATGATCTCTATTGAACCGATTCCACAGGGCTGCATGTCTGACGCCTTTGGTGATTACCTACACAGTATCGGCAGACTACCTCTGCTCACCCCTGCCGAAGAACTTCACCTTGGTACTGTAGTACAACAATGGCTATCCACCCCGGACCCCGACCTAGGTCTGACCCGCCGTGGCCGCCGTGCCTTGAATCGCATGGTGACAGCGAACCTTCGACTTGTTGTTTCAGTTACACGCCACTACCAGACCCGTATTCGCCACCTACATCTTGACCCCCTCGATGTGGTGCAGGCGGGAACCCTCGGCTTGATCCGGGCGGTGGAGCGCTATTCACCCACCCGAGGCTATCGCTTCTCCACCTATGCTTATTGGTGGATCCGCCAGGCCGTGAACCGCCACCTGCATGAGCAGTCCGGCGCCATCCGTCTCCCCTCCCAGGTCACCGGGTTGGCGATGAAGGCCCGCTTTCTCCAGGGCTCCGAAGGCCGTGGCTTGAAACTCGGTGAGCTGGCGGCGCGGCTCGGGGAAACGGAAAAACGGCTGGCCTTCGTGCTCCGCGTCACCCACGAAGCCCACGCCATCTCCCTGGATCAGCCGGTGGGCGGCGAGGAGGGGGAGGTGTGCCTGGGAGACCTGATCCCGATGCCCTCAGCCCTCCCCTCCCAGGAGGATTACGGCTGGTTGCACGGAGAATTGAAGCAGCTTGAGCAGCTCGAACAACAGGTGCTGCATCTGCGGTTCCGCGAAGACAACCCCCTTTCCCTGGCCCGGGCGGCCGACTGCCTAGGGCTCACCAAGGAGAAGGTGCAGCGCCTGGAGCGCCAGGCCTTCCACAAACTGCGGCGCCGGGTGGAGCCGATGCTTGAACCTCAGCGGCTCACCGCCTCTAGCGCCACCCGGTAGTCCATCGTGGATCCCACGCCCGTGCCCCGGTAGCTGCCGCTCACTGGGGCAGCCTGGCGATGGTCAGGAGCGGTTGCCAGGGCCACGTGGCCATCGGCCACCGCCAGTCCGAGGCTGGGGTCGTAGGCCCGCCACCCCGCCCCCGGCAGATACACCTCCGCCCAGGCATGCAGTTCCTGTTCGGTGACTTCCGGCGGATGGTGCATCGAATAACCGCTCACGAAGCGAGCGGC
>JAPLIE010000145.1 GCA_026389265.1 Cyanobacteriota bacterium
GACCGATCCACCCAACCCGTCGCCCCGCACCCCATGAGCCCGTCCCCTGATCGCCGTCCCGGAGGCCGTTCCCAGGGCCGTTCCACCGGTCCCACCGACCGTGGCCCCCGTCGTGGTTCCGGGGGAGATCCCCCCAACCGCTCCTTCAGCCGGCCCGCCGGCCGCCCGCCCAGGCCCGGGGCCCCGCGGCCTGAGCCAGGCCGTGACCGTGATGGAGGCCGCTATGCCGCCGAGCCCGGAGCTGGCCGTTTCGAGCGCCCGGGCGCAGAACGCCGGGCCTATACACCCCGCGAGGGCCAGCGCTTCGAGCCTCGCCGCGACCGTGCCCCCTACGGTGGCCGGGACGGAGAAGGCAGTCGGGGCGCGGTTGGCCGTCCTCCCGAGGGGCGCGGCGCGGCCGATCGAAGACCCCGCCGCACGGATGTCCGCGCTCCCTTCCAGGGACGGCGAGGGCCCGATCGCTTCGGCGCCGATCGCCCTTCCGCTCCACGCTTCCGAGACGGGCAGGCCCAGCGGCGCGTTCCCTTCGGGGCACCGTCCGTCCGTCCTCCGGCACCGATGCTGTTCTCGCGCGGATCGGGCGCGGCGGCTCCGGCCCCTGCTGCCGATCGGGAGCGGAGCGAGGCCGAGAGCTTCGCCGCCGCGGCTCCTTCTGATCTGATCTGGGGTCGCCACACCGCCCAGGCCGCCCTTGAGAGCGGCCGGCCGGTTCACCGCATCTGGTGCACGCCCGAGATGCGCTTCAGCCCCCGTTTTCTGCAGTTGCTGCGGGAGGCCAAGGCCTCCGGTGTGCTCGTGGAGGAGGTCACCTGGGCTCGGCTCGGCCAGATCAGCGGCGGTGCCGTGCACCAAGGCATCGTGCTGCAGCCCGCGGCCGTGGACACCCTCGATCTGCCCAGCCTGATCGAGGGTTGTCGCGGCATCGGGGAGGCGCCGCTGCTGCTGGCCGTCGATGGCCTCACCGATCCCCAGAATCTCGGCGCCATTGTGCGCAGCGCCGAGGCCCTCGGGGCCCACGGCCTCGTGCTGCCCCAGCGCCGCAACGCCGGCCTCACCGGTTCGGTGGCCAAGGTGGCGGCCGGTGCCCTGGAGCACCTGCCGATCGCCCGGGTGGTGAATCTCAACCGTTCCCTCGACACCCTCAAGCAGGAGGGTTACCGGGTGATCGGGCTGGCCGGAGAGGGCACCGTGAGCCTGGAGGAGGCGGATCTGGAGGGTCCCCTGGTGATCGTGACCGGATCGGAGGGAGATGGGCTTTCCCTGCTCACCAGCCGCAACTGTGATCAGCTCGTGCGCATCCCCCTGCGTGGTGCAACGCCGAGCCTCAACGCTTCGGTGGCCACGGCCTTGCTGCTCTACGAGGTGGCCCGCCGCAGCTGGATGAAGGGGCTCGCTGGCACCTCCCCCGCCCCTCGCCTGGTGAGGCCTACCCTCCCGACTCCGGCCCCTGTGGAAGCGGTTCCCAGTCCCCTGGATCCCGAGCCGGCTTCCTCCCTGGACGACGGGGCTATGGACGACGGGGCCATGGACATCGAGACCATGGAGCCCATGGATATCGAGCCCTTGGACGACGGCGCCACGGACGATGGGGCCGCCAGCGCGGCGCCGACTTGGCTGGCCCCTGATCCTGATCTGCAGCCCGCTGGGGAGGCCCAGGCAACGGAGCTGCTTTGGCCGGAACCAACCGCAGGCGAGGTCCCCTCAAGCGAGGTCAGTGCCGCAGGAGAATCCGTCGAAAGCCCAGCCTCGGGAGGGGAATCCAGCGCTGAGGCTGTCGAGCCCTCCCTCACTGAAGCTCCCCACGAAGGAGCGGCGCCCCCGGCCGGAATCGGGGATACCGAAGCTCCAGAGGGCTCTACGCCAACCTCCTGGCATGCCACGGTGGCCCCCGAACCCAGCCTGTTCCAGGCCGATATCCGGCTGTGACCCTGCTGATGAGCGAGGCCGATGCTGGAACCCTGCGATTGCCGGTGCTCGGCTCATCACCAGGGCGGACGGCGTTGAGCCCGAGGTTCAGAATGGGACTCAACCCTTTCCCCAGCCCATGAATCCGCTTCTCTGGCCTGTGCGAAGCGTTGCCAACGGGTTGGGTTTGGCTTGGTGGGCTCGCGTCCAGACCCGCACACCGGATGCGGTGTACTGGTTCGGTCCATTCGTGCGACGTTCCACCCTGGAAGCGGCCCTGGAGCCTTTTTTGGCCGATCTCCGCTCCGAAGCACCGGCCTCGATCGAACATCAGCTGCTGCGCACCCAGCGGGGCGAACCCCTCACCGAAGCGGCCGATCTCGGTTGAGCCCTGCGGAACCGCGTTCCCCCTTCAGGAGGTCGGCGTCGAGCGCGGTGTAGGCAGTGCTCCGGGCTCTGGCTGATAGCGTCGCCCCATCTGAATCGATGGGTGGATGGGGATCGCCGAGTGGCGCGCGCAGCTGCGCCGGGGTGAGGTGTCCGCCCGGGAACTCACCGAAACCCACCTGAAGCGGATCGCGGCCGTGGATCCCACCATCCACGCCTACCTCGAGGTCACCGCCGAGCGCGCTCGCGCCGATGCCGATCGGATCGATGCCGCCCGGGTCGCCGGCGTGGAGCTTCCCCCGCTGGCCGGCATCCCCCTGGCCATCAAAGACAACCTCTGCACCCAGGGCATCCGCACCACCTGCTCCAGCCGCATGCTGGAGAGCTTCGTGCCCCCCTTCGAATCCACCGTGACCGGGCGCCTATGGGAGTCCGGTGCCGTGTTGCTCGGCAAGACCAATCTCGATGAGTTCGCCATGGGCAGCTCCACCGAGACCTCCGCCTTCGGCCCCAGCCGCAACCCGTGGGATCCGGAGCTGGTGCCGGGCGGCAGCTCTGGAGGCAGCGCGGCGGCCGTGGCGGCGGGGGAATGCGTGGCGGCCCTCGGCTCGGACACCGGCGGCTCGATTCGCCAGCCCGCCAGCTTCTGCGGCGTGGTGGGGCTCAAGCCCACCTACGGCCGTGTCAGCCGCTGGGGGCTGGTGGCCTTCGCCAGCTCCCTCGACCAGGTGGGTCCCTTCACCACGAGCGTGGCCGACGCCGCCGAGATCCTCCAGGCGATCGCCGGTGCCGATCCCCGCGATGCCACCTGTCTGAAGGTGCCTGTTCCCGATTACACCGCCGCCCTGGGCCGGCCGGTGAAGGGCCTGCGGGTGGGGCTGATCCGCGAATGCTTCGAGCAGCCTGGCCTGGATCCTGCCGTGAAGGCCTCGGTGCTGGCCGCCGCCGCCCGGCTGGAGGCCCTCGGCTGCGAGCTGGTGGATGTGAGCTGCCCCCGCTTCGATGACGGCATCGCCACTTACTACGTGATCGCCCCCTCGGAGGCCTCGGCCAACCTGGCCCGCTACGACGGCGTGAAGTACGGATTCCGGGCGCCCGCCCCAGAGGGCGGCGACAGCCTGGCCACCATGACCGCCCGCAGCCGGGCCGAGGGCTTCGGTGCCGAGGTGCAGCGCCGCATCCTGATCGGCACCTACCCCCTCTCGGCCGGCTATGTGGACGCCTTCTACCGGAAGGCCCAACAGGTGCGCACCCTGATCCGCCGCGATTTCGACCGCGCCTTCGAGGCCGTGGATGTGCTGCTGACTCCCACCTCCCCCACCACCGCCTTCCGCTTCGGCGCCCACTCAGGCGACCCCTTGGCCATGTACCTGGCCGACCTGCTCACCATCCCGGCCAACCTGGCCGGCCTGCCGGCTCTCAGCCTGCCCTGCGGCTTCGATGGCCAGGGCCTGCCGATCGGTCTGCAGCTGATTACGGGGGTGCTGCAGGAGGAGCGGCTGTTGCAGGTGGCCCATGCCTACGAGCAGGACGCCCAGGTGATGGCGAGCCGACCGGCGGCGGCGCTGGCGGCCTGAGCACCCTTGCCCAGCCGCCTGAGCTTGTCGCCGCGCCGATTGGTTGGGACCCGGGGCCACCAGATCTGGTGTGTCGACCGTCTACCGCATCAACAGCACACTGCTGCTTGCGTCCTCCCCTAGCCTGAAGTTGCCCGGTCCATGTCCCCTTGGCCTTCGTTCCGCTCCACAACCACAGCGACTACAGCCTCCTGGATGGGGCCAGTCAGTTGCCGCAGATGGTGGAGCGGGCGGTGGAGTTGGGGATGCCGGCCCTGGCCCTCACCGATCACGGCGTGATGTACGGCGCCATCGAGCTGCTCAAGCTCTGCGGTAAGGCCGGCATCAAGCCGATCATCGGCAATGAGATGTATGTGATCAACGGAACGATCGAGGATCCACAGCCCAAGAAAGAGCGCCGCTACCACTTGGTGGTGCTGGCCAAGAATGCGGTGGGGTATCGCAACCTGGTGAAGCTCACCAGCATCAGCCACCTGCGCGGCATGCGCGGTCGAGGCATCTTCGCGCGCGCCTGCATCGACAAGCAGCTGCTGCGCCAGTACTGCGAGGGGTTGATCGTGGCCACCGCCTGCCTCGGTGGCGAGATCCCCCAGGCCATTCTCAATGGTCGTTCCGATGTGGCCCGCTCCGTGGCGGCCTGGTACCAGGAGGTGTTCGGCGCCGATTTTTATCTGGAGATCCAGGACCACGGCGGCATCGAGGACCGCATCGTGAACGTGGAGATGGCCCGCATCGGCGCCGAGCTGGGGATCCCGCTGATCGCCACTAACGACGCCCACTACCTCAGCGTGGGTGATGTGGAGGCCCACGACGCCCTGCTCTGCGTGCTCACCGGCAAGCTGATCAGTGACGAAAAGCGGCTGCGCTACACCGGCACCGAGTACATCCGCAGCGAGGCGGAGATGCTCGGCCTCTTCGCCGACCACTTGGAGCCCGCGGTGGTGGCTGAGGCGGTGGCCAACACCGCCCGGGTGGCTGAGAAGGTGGAGGACTACGACATCCTCGGCCGTTACCAGATGCCCCGCTTCCCGATTCCGGAGGGGCACACGGCGGTGACCTATCTGGCCGAGGTGGCCCATGCCGGCCTGAGGCAGCGCCTGGGCTTGGCGGCCAGCGAGGCCTTCGATCCGGCCTATGGCGAGCGGCTGGAGTTCGAGTTGCAGGTGATGGAGCAGATGGGCTTCCCCACCTACTTCCTGGTGGTGTGGGACTACATCCGCTTCGCCCGCAACAACGGCATCCCGGTGGGGCCGGGCCGAGGCTCCGCCGCGGGTTCGGTGGTGGCCTGGGCCCTGGGCATCACGAATATCGATCCTGTGGAGCATGGCCTGCTGTTCGAGCGTTTCCTGAATCCGGAACGCAAGTCGATGCCGGATATTGATACCGACTTCTGCATCGAGCGCCGCGGCGAGGTGATCGATTACGTGACTCAGCGCTACGGCGAAGACAAGGTGGCCCAGATCATCACCTTCAACCGCATGACCTCCAAGGCGGTGCTCAAGGATGTGGCCCGCGTGCTCGACATCCCCTACGGCGAAGCCGACCGTCTCGCCAAATTGATTCCTGTGGCCCGCGGCAAGCCGGCCAAACTGAAAGAGATGATCGGCGCCGAATCCCCCAATCCTGAGTTCCGCGAGAAGTACGAGGGCGATCCAAAGGTGAAGCACTGGGTGGATCTGGCGATGCGCATTGAAGGCACCAACAAGACCTTCGGGGTGCATGCCGCTGGGGTGGTGATCGCCGCCGATCCCCTCGATGAGCTGGTGCCGCTGCAGCGCAACAACGACGGCCAGGTGATCACCCAGTACTTCATGGAAGACGTGGAGTCGATGGGGCTGCTGAAGATGGACTTCCTGGGCCTCAAGAACCTCACGATGATCCAGAAGACCCTCGATCTGGTGGAGCAGAGCAGCGGCGTGCGGGTGGATCCCGACGACCTTCCGGCCGGTGATGAAGGCACCTATGCCCTGTTGGCGCGGGGAGATCTGGAGGGCATCTTCCAGCTCGAATCGAGTGGCATGCGCCAGATCGTGCGCGACCTTAAACCCTCATCCCTGGAGGACATTTCCTCGATTTTGGCCCTCTACCGGCCCGGCCCGCTTGATGCCGGTCTGATTCCCAAATTCATCAACCGTAAGCACGGCCGTGAGCGGATCGATGTGGCTCACGCCAAGCTCGAGCCGATCCTGAGCGAGACCTACGGGATCATGGTGTATCAGGAACAGATCATGAAGATCGCCCAGGATTTGGCCGGCTATTCCCTCGGCGAGGCCGATCTGCTGCGGCGGGCGATGGGGAAGAAGAAAAAGAGCGAAATGGAGAAGCACCAGAGCCTCTTCGTGACGGGGGCTACCGAACGGGGGGTGGAGGCCAAGGTGGCCGAGGCGCTGTTCGAGCAGATGGTGCTCTTCGCCGAGTACTGCTTCAACAAGAGCCACTCCACCGCCTACGGGGCCGTCACTTACCAGACGGCCTACCTCAAGGCCCACTACCCGGTGGCCTACATGGCCGCCCTACTCACGGTCAATGCGGGCGCCAGCGACAAGGTGCAGCGCTACATCGCCAACTGCAACGCCATGGGCGTCGAGGTGATGCCCCCCGATGTGAATGCCTCCGGCATCGATTTCACCCCCGTGGGCGAACGAATCCTCTTTGGCCTCTCGGCGGTGCGCAACCTCGGTGAAGGGGCGATCCGGGCCTTGATCGAGACCCGCCGCAGGGATGGATGTTTCCTGTCGCTTGCAGACCTCTGCGACCGCCTCAGCGGCCAGCAGCTCAACCGCCGCGCCATTGAATCGCTGATCCACTGCGGCGCCCTCGATGCTCTCGAGCCCAGCGCCAACCGGGCCCAGCTGATGGCCGATTTGGACCTGATCCTCGACTGGGCCGCATCCCGGGCCAAAGACCGGGCCAGTGGCCAAGGCAACCTCTTCGATCTTTTCGCAGCCCCCGCCGCCGAATCCGGCGCTGCCCCCGCCGATCTCTCCACCGCTCCGAAGGCCGCCCCGGTGGCCGACTACCCGCCACGGGAGAAGCTCAAGCTGGAGAAAGAACTCCTGGGCTTCTACATCTCCGACCACCCCCTGCGCCAGCTGGGCAGCCAGGTGAACTTGCTGGCCCCGATCGGCCTGGGCAGCCTGGAGGAGCAGGCCGACAAGGCCAAAGTGAGCGTGGTGGCGATGGTGGCGGAGCTGCGCCAGGTGACCACCCGCAAGGGGGACCGCATGGCGGTGCTGCAGCTAGAGGACCTCACCGGTGCCTGTGAGGCGGTGGTGTTTCCCAAGTCGTTTGCACGCCTGGCCGATCACCTAATGCTGGATGCCCGCCTGCTTGTGTGGGCCGCGGTGGACCGCCGCGATGAACGGGTGCAGCTGATCGTGGACGACTGCCGCAGCATCGAGGATCTGCGCCTACTGCTGGTGGAGCTTCCAGCGGATCAAGCCGGCGACATCGCCATCCAGCATCGGCTGCGGGAGTGCCTGCAGCGGCACCGGCCTGGCCAGGAGGAGGTGGGGGTGCGGGTGCCGGTGGTGGCCCGGGTGCTGGATGCCGAGCGCAGCCGCTACGTGCGGCTTGGGGCGCAGTTCTGCGTGGCGGACGGCGAATCGGCCATCCAAACGCTCTCCACGGCCGACTTCCGGGCTTCTCTGCTCTCCCCTCTCCATGGGGCAACCGCTCAAGGGACAGCCGCCCAAGACTCAGCCGCCAAGGAGCCAGTGGCCCAAGCGGCACCAGCCCTACCGGCGGCGGGTAGCGGTGGCATGACCCCCCGCCCCGCTGCGGTGCCTGGCACTTCAACCTTCGGGGGAGCCCGGTGTGTCTTGGCGCATGGCTTGAATCGAGCCGCGGATCCTTGATAGGTTCACGCCAATTTGCTCGGTTCCGAACAGGCTACCGGGCTCGGCCTCCCAGCTGGCCGAAAGCACGCCGTAGCTGAGACCCACTAAGCCCAGCAAGAAGCATCCTCCTGAGGCCAGCAGGGTCAATGAAGGGGGAATGTCGAGGATGTGGCGACTCACCAAGAGGTAGCTGGCGATGAACACGCCCATGCCCATCAGGGTGGGAAGGCCGGTAGCAAGGGCGATGCGACGGGCCATCCGGCTGGCCACCGCATCCGGGATCACCTGGTTGGCGGCACGTCCCTTGCTGCGGCCAGGAGCTTTGTTGCCCCCCTTGGCCGCTGCTGGCTGAGTTGCTCCAGGCTTCGCAGATCCAGGCTTCGGGGCTGCCCGACCTGAAGTGGAACCTGGCTCGCCTCTCTGGGGTGAGCCCTTCGGCACGAAGGGGCGCCGTTCCCGGGGGGGGGCCATGGCGTTCTCAGCCGCGGATGCCAAGCTTCTCGATCAGGGCCGCGTAACGCCCTTCGCTCTGGTCGCGTAAGTACCCCAAAAGCCGCTTGCGCCGACCAATCATCTTGAGCAGACCCTGGCGGGAGGAGAAGTCGTGAATGTTCTTCTGCAGGTGCCCGCTGAGCTGCTGGATGCGCTCACTCAACATCGCCACTTGCACTTCAACCGAGCCGGTGTCGGTTCCGTGGGTCTGGTGACCGTTGATCAGTTCCTGCTTCTTGGTGGTGGTGAGCGGCATGGGCGGGTGTGGGCCCCAATTGGTGCAAACAATTACCTTACCTGGCGGCAGCACCCTGTTGGCCAACGCTCCCTAATTCAGTGAGGTCGCCAAGCTCACGCCAGTCGCAGCCGATGCTCAGGCTGCGGCTCTGGACAGCCAGCGAAGGCATTCCCGGATCCAGGTGTCCACCGGCGCATCGCTGGCTAGGCCTGTGGCGGCCACGGCCCGCAGGGCCCGATGGATCTCCAGGGCCTCGTAGCCCAAGGCCGCCAGGGTGATGCCCACCTCGTCGGCGCCAACGGCAGCCGGTAACGCGTCCCCCAGCAGCTCATCTCCATCGCTGCTGATGTCGGCCCCATCCACCAGGGCTACAAAGCGTTGCCTGAATCGCTGCCGAAGTTCCACCGCCAGGCGCTCGGCGGTGCGCTTCCCCACGCCAGGCGCTTGGCAGAGACGGCGCAGATCGCTGCGCACCACCGCACTCACCAGCTCCCGGGCCTCAAGCGTTCCGAGCAGCCCGAGAGCCACCTGGGGGCCAACCCCGCTCACAGCGAGTAGTTCCCGGAACAGATCGCGCTCGATCCGGTCGGCGAAACCGAAGAGGGTCCAGCCGTCATCACGGATGCTGTGGTGAACATGCAGGCTGAGTTCCGCCCCTGGGGCGGGAAGCCGCTGCCAGTGCCGCTGGCTGATCTGCAGTTCGTATCCCACCCCCTGGCAGATCAGCAGAAGCCCGCAGCGACCGCCCTGTTGCCAGGTTTCAGAAAGTCGCCCCTGCAGCCAGCCGATCATGGAGATCCGAGCGAACGCCCCCATGCTGCCTTCCCCGTCGCCCCCCAGCCGCACCGATGTCCCCCTCCCCCAGGCCATGGGGCGCGGGGCTCTCAGACGGCTCGCCGCTGGGCTGCTGCTGCTGCTGCTCCCCCTCGTCCTGACTGCCTGCGGTGGTCCGGGCCAGCCACCGCGTTCGGTGGTGCTCGATGCCCTCACCCTCCAGATCCAGCTCACCCAGGCTTCCATCGCCCAGGCCCTGGAACTGGAGGCGCCGGGCTCGCCCCAGGTGAGCCGGGTGCGGGTGGAGGAGCAGCAGGCCCTAGCGATCGGGGAGGCTCGAGGCCTGCGGCTGGCCGGACGTTTCGACTGGCGCCTCGCCGACGATCCGATCCGGGTCGACAGCCCCTTCGAGTTGTATCTGGCCCGGGGGGAGCGCGGCCAGAGCTGGCGGTTGGCGCGGCCCGGTTCCCCGGCGCCCCTGGATCCATCGGTGGGAAATCCCGCAACCGCAGCAGCGCCAGCGGCCGATGCTGCTCCATCAAGTCAGTCCTGGATCACCTATCCCTTGCCCCTCCCTGGTCAACGCGGGCGTGGCTGACGGCGGGGAGAGGGACCGGGTTCAGCTGTGGCTGGCCGCCGCTGCCGGTACGTTGACTTCGTTGAGGTTGAGCCAGCGGGCGATGGGGCCAAGGCTCAGGCCCTGGATCAGCAGGTTGAGCACCACGACGCAAAACACGATCACCTCAGCATTGGTCACCAGTTTCGGCACCAGGCTCGCATCAATTCCCCGCACATAGGGTATCGCGTCTACCACCGTGAAGCTCAGGGCGAGGGGCACGGCACCACGCAATCCGCACCAAGAGATCAAGAGGGATTCTCTGAGATTGAAGGGGGAGAGCCACTGAAAGACAAGCACGCTCAGGGGCCGCGCAATCAACATCATCCCCAGGGCAATCACGATGCCTTCCGGAAACGATCCGAGCATCCTGGCCGGGTTCATCTCCAGTCCGAAGATCAGGAAAATCGTGATCTCCGTCATCGTGTTGAAGGGCAGCAGGGTTTCCACCAGCATGTCGGCATTAACGCGGGTGTTGTGATAGACGTGATTGCTCAAGAACAGACCGGTCACATAAGCGGAGATGAAGCCTGAGCCCCCGAGGGTTTCGGCCAAGCCATAGGAGAGCAAGGCAATGGCTACGCCGAGGATCAATAGCTGGTGGCTGTGATCCACGAATTGTTCGAGGCTGAAGCGGGCCAGATAGCCAAGAATCACGCCCACGATCAGTCCGGAGCCGATCTTCTGGAGAAACAACTGGATCTGTTCCATCAGCACCAGTTCGCCGCCACCGTTGTGACTTACCGTGAACAGGCCAACCACTGCTCCCAGAACTAAGATGGCAGCAGGATCGTTCACCGAGGATTCGAATTCCAGCAGGGAACTCAGGCGTTTCGGCAGCGGTTTCGCCATGCCGCCCAGCACGCTAATCGTGGCGCCCGCGTCGGTGGATCCCAGGCAGGCGGCGATCAGCATCGCCACGGCGAACGGCATCTGGTTGAAGCCCAGTTCGATGCCATCAGCCGTGGGAGAGGAAACGAAGTTGATGATCAGAGCGAGCAGCAGGGTGGAGATCAGCACACCTCCCACGGCCAGCGTGATGCCATACTCCAAAAAGCCACGGATCGAGCGCAGTTCCGTGCGCAGCCCGGCATAGAACAACAGCATCGATAGGCTCAGGGTGTGCAGCCATTCAATTGTTTCGTGGCCGATCAACGGGGTTTTGGTGTTGATCATCACGCCCAACAGCAGCACTCCGAGAATGGCCGGGATGCCGGCACGGAGCGCGAAGCGGCTGATCGCCAGGGTGCCCAAGAAGAGAGCACCCACCACCGTTGTCACGAGGGGAAGCGGTAGTCCATCACGGAAGGTGGGGGGATCCAGCAGTTGTTCGGCGCCTCCAGCGGCGACGCCGGTCTGAACCGTTCCCATCAGCGCCAGGAGGCATTCCATCCCATGGGTAATGGGCAAATCTGTACCGCCGCTGTCTGTGAGCGCCAGTGTATGGCTGGAGCCTCAGTCCTCCTGTTCGGGAGCAGCCCCCTGCAGCAGCCGCCTCCCGGCTGATTGAGGTGTGATCTGTTTGTCTGCCTGGCCCACCAGAATGCTCGCCAGAATCAGCCCGGCCCCCGCCAAGGTGGGAGCGCCGATCCCTTCTCCGAACACCAACCAGCCCCACAGGGCAGCGAAGGCCACCTGGGCGTAGCCGATGGTGGTGGCCCGCGCGGCGGGTAGGTGCACCAGGCCGTGGGTGAGGCCGATCTGGCCCAGCTGGGTAAACAGGCCGACTCCCAGCAACCAGCCGAGTTCCGGCAGGGTGGGAATCGTGGGGTGGAGGACCACCAGGGGGAGGCTGAGCGGAAGCGAGATCAGGGGAAACCAGAGCACAATCACCTGGGGATGCTCGGTGCGGCCCAGTTCGCGCACGCTCACGTAGGCCACCGCGGTGAGCAGCGCGCCACCCACTGCCCACGCCACACCCTCCAGGGGAAGGGTGGGGCTTGAGCCAGCGGCGCCCAGGGGGTGGGCTATCACCAGCACCCCCAGCCAACCCAGCGCCATGGCCAGGGCGATCCGAGATCCGGGCCTTTCGCCGAGCCACGCCCAGGCCAGCAGGGCGGTGACGGAGGGGTAGAGGTATTGCAGAACCGTGGCGGTCGCCAGGGGCAACCGCATCACCCCCAGATAGACGCAGAAGAGGGCGGCTGTTCCCACAGCTCCGCGCAGGGCGAGCAGCCCGCGCCGCAGGCCCAACGGATTGAGGCCGGCCCGGCGCACCAGCCAGCCACTGAGCACCACGCTCACAAGGGCTCGGCCCAGAACCACCTCCGCCACCGGCAGGCGGCCGTGGAGCTGCTTCACGCACACCGTCATCAGGCTGAAACAGAAGGCCCCGGCCAGCAGCGCCAGAACCGACCCTTGCGAGGGGCCCCATCCCTGGTGGGATGGATCACAATACGGAGATGTTCGCCTCCATCTGTGGGGTAAAAGCGGCATCAACCGTCGCTCGCCAGTTTTGGCAGCTGGCGGTGGCCGCTCCGAGCCCGCTCCACACCGCCCACCCATGACCGCTGGCCGGAGCCTCCGCCAGAGGACCCTCCCGAACCGGCACCACCCCGTCCGCTCGACTGCCCCCTCACTGTTTCGCTTCCTGCCGCACCGCCACAACCATCTCAAGGGCCTCCAGCTTCCCAGTTCCTGCCCTCGCTCCCTGCTCCGCCCCTCCCTCCGGTTTTTTTACCCCAACCCCAACCCTTGCCGTCCTTGGCCAGCCCCCGTCTCCACCCCCGAACGATCGAGGCCGTCAAGGAGCGCGCTGACATCGTCGATGTGGTGGGAGAGCACGTGGTGCTCAAGAAGAAGGGGCGGGAGTTCGTGGGGATCTGCCCCTTCCACGACGACACATCGCCGTCGATGACGGTGTCGCCGGCCAAACAGTTTTATTACTGCTTCTCCTGCGGCGCTGGTGGCAACGCGATCAAGTTTCTGATGGAGCTGCAGCGCAGCAGCTTCACCGATGTGGTGCTCGACCTAGCGCGCAAATACCAGCTGCCGGTGGAAACCCTGGAGGGTCCCCAGCAGGAGCGATTGCGCCAGCAGCTCTCGCGGCGCGAGACCCTCCATCGCGTGCTCACCCTGGCGGCCGGCTGGTTCCAGGCCCAGCTCCGCTCACCGGAGGGGGCCGCAGCCCTGGCCTACCTGCGGGAGGGGCGCGGGCTCAGTGAGGCCACCCTGGAATCCTTCCAGCTCGGCTATGCGCCGGAGAGCTGGGATGGGTTGCTGCGCCACCTCCAGCAGGTGGAGCGGCTGGAGCCGGAGCTGCTCGAGGCCGCCGGTCTCGTGGTGCCCCGAAAGGGAGGCAACGGCCACTACGACCGCTTTCGGCAGCGGGTGATGGTGCCGATCCGCGACCGGCAGGGCCGGGTGATCGGCTTCGGCGGCCGCAGCCTCGATGGCGCCGAGCCGAAGTACCTCAACTCCCCGGAGACGGAGGTGTTCGAGAAAGGCCAACACCTCTTCGGCCTCGACCGGGCCGCCGACCCGATTCGCCGGGCCGATCAGGCGGTGGTGGTGGAAGGCTATTTCGATGTGATCGCCCTTCATGCCGCCGGCATCACCCATGCGGTGGCGGCGCTGGGAACGGCCCTGAGCCGCCAGCAGATCACCCAGCTCTGCCGTTGCTGCGACGGCAAGCGGCTGGTGCTCAATTTCGACAGCGATGGCGCCGGAGTGCGCGCTGCCCAGCGGGCCATCGGCGAGGCGGAGCAGTTGGCCCTGCAGGGCCAGCTCGAGCTGCGCGTGCTCCACCTCCCGGCCGGCAAGGATCCCGACGACTACCTCAGGACCCACGGCCCGGGTGACTACCGCGCCCTGCTGGAGGCCGCCCCGCTCTGGCTCGACTGGCAGATCGAACAGGTGCTCTCCGGCCGTGACCTGGCCCGAGCCGACCAATTTCAGCAGGCAGTCACAGCCCTGGTGGAACTGCTCGGCAAGCTCCCCCAGTCGGCGGTTCGCAGCCTTTACCTCCAGAAGGTGGCGGAGCGCCTCTCCGGTGGCCAGGCCCGCCTCACCCTGCAGCTGGAGGACGATCTGCGCCAGCAGGTGCGAGGCCAGCGCTGGCATGGCCGCTCGTCGCGCTGGGAGCAGCCGGGTGAGGCGGGGGTGAGAGAGCGCGCCGAGGCCGAGGTGCTGCGGCTTTATCTCCACTGCCCCACCTGGCGCTCCCGGATCCGGGCCAATCTGCGGCGTCTCGATCTTGAAGATTTCGCCCTGCAACACCATCGCCAGCTCTGGGCCACGATCGGCGAGATCGAGGAGGACAACCTCGGATCCGGCCGGCTCGAACAGGTGAATCGCGGCCTCGACCCCGGTCAGGAGCTGGCCGATCTCGATCTGCCCCGGCTGCTGGGCGACCGCCTGGTGCTCGATGGCGACCACGCCACCCTCCTCACCAGGCTCACCCCGCTGCTCGAACCTTCCGACGTGCAGCGGTTGTCGCTGGGTCAGCCCGAGCTGCAGCTTCGCGGCGCCACGGCGTCGATGGAACGCCAGCGCACCCTAAAGCGCTGCCGCCACCTGCTGGACGCCTGGAGCGCCCAGCGGCTGGCCACCCTTGAGCACTGCATCGCCCAGCTCCTCGAGGCCTCAGCCACCACTGCCCCGCCGGCTCCTTCCGTTTCCATGGCGTCGCTGGTCAGCCCCGCCCCGCCCGTGGTTCCTGGCTTTACAGCCCTGCAGCCCCTTGCGGATCTGCTTCCCGCCCCCCTGCTCGACATGGAGGAGCGCATCGACCAGCTCTTCGCCAGCCTCAATGTTGATGCCCTCCGCTTCCAGGAGACCTACTACAGCGAGCGCCGCTACCTCGGCGAGCTTGATCAGCGCCGCTGCGCCGGCTACGAGGAGATCCTCGCCACGCCAGCGGCCTGAGTTCGTTGGGCTGGAGACCCGTTCGGGACGCTTGAGCCGGTTGGTTCTCGACCTCGGTACCGTCTGGCTTCCGGATCACCCGCTTTGATCGCCTACGTTGAGGTAGTGCCTTTTTGGCCATGGCCTCCGCTGTGCCGACTCCCTATCCCGTGCCTGCCGATGAGCCGTTGCGGCTGCGGGATCTTGAGCGACATGCCGCCATCGGCCTCGCCAGCGACCCCCACTTCGAGCGGTTGGTGGACCTGGCCGCGTCCCTGTTCGGCACGCCGATCGTGGCGATTTCGCTGGTGGAAGCGGAGCGCCAGTGGTTCCTGGCCTCCCGCGGCCTGGGTGGACTGTGCGAGACACCCCGCAGCTCGGCCTTCTGCGCCCATGCCATCGCTGGCGATGGGGTGATGGTGGTGCCGGATGCCTGCCTGGATGAGCGATTCAGCGCCAATCCCCTGGTGGTGGGGGAGCCGGGGATCCGCTTCTACGCCGGGGCGCCGCTGCGCAGCTCCAACGGGCACAACCTCGGCACCCTCTGCGTGATCGATCTGCAGCCCCGGCCGCCGCTCACCGCCACGCAGCAGCAGCAGTTGCAGTGGCTGGCTGATCTGGTGATGCGGGAGCTGGAGCTGCGCCGGCTCACGCTCCACTGCCCGATCACCGGCCTGCCGATTCGCCGCGCCTTCCTGGAGATCGGGGAGCGCGAATGGCTGCGGGCTCGCTCCGACCATCTGCCCCTGGCCCTGCTCTGCTTCGACATCGACGATTTCCGCCGCATCAACCAGCGCTGGGGCCAACGCGCCGGGGACCGGGTGCTGATGGACTTCGCCGATCTGGTGCGCGGCTTCAAGCGCGAGCAGGACTACGCCGGCCGGCTCGGCGATGGTGAATTTGGCTTGCTCTTGATCAACACCAGCGTGGATCAAGCCATGGCGGTGGCGGAGGCCCTGCGCAATGCCACGGCCCACCTCCCCGGGGTGCACACCCATTCCGATGTGACCCTGCACATCAGCGGTGGCCTGTCATCCTTGGCCCCCGCCGACCGCAGTTTCGATGACCTGCTGCATCGGGCCGATCGTGCCCTGCAGCTGGCCAAGGGCAATGGCCGCAACCAGATCGCTTGCCTGCTGGAGGGCGATTGAGGCCCGCCTCCCCTGGTGCCCCAGCTCAGATCCAGGGCACCTTCACCAAGCCCCTTGAGCAGGTCCGCAGCGTGGTGCTGGAGCAGCTCCAACCCCAGATCCAGCGCGTCGACAACCGCCTGGCCGAGCTGCGTTCCCTGCGTCTCCAATCCGGCTTGCTGGGCTGGATCACCGATGGCCTGGCGGCCCTCGCCTTGGCAGTCTGCTTCGCCGCCCTCGGCCAACTGCAGCCAGGTGGGCCTTCTCTGCTCCTGCTGGTGCTCTTCCTGCCCGCCCTGCTCCTCGATCTCCTTCGCTCGCGTGGGCCGGCATCCCGCTCTGCCCAGCCTGCGGAGCAAGCCTGGCTGGATTCCCTTCCAGATGGCGAGGGTAGGCCTCCTTCCGATGGCCCCGGCAGTCCCTGATCCTGAGATCAGGCCCGGGCCACCGGCACATCGCTGAGCCGGGTGGTGGCGGCCCGCGAGAGGTGACCCCGTCGCATCCGCCAGGCCGGCGCCAGGCCGCAGGCGGCCCACTGCACCGTGCCGCTGCCATAGCGCCGGTTGATGCCGTCCACGGCGGCCATCAAGGCTTCGCGGCGCCGCTGTTGCTCGGGGGTCTGGGGCACCAGCAGGTGGTGCTGGAGCAGGCCCACCGGCTGGAGATCCTGCAGGATCACGCCGGCCTTGCGCAGGGGTTTATGGGGGCGGAACAGCCGCTCGGCCAGGGGCAGGGCGGCAGCCAGCAGCACGGCAGTGTCGTTGCTGGGCAGGGGCAGGGTGGTGGTGGCGGCGTTGGCGTAGAAGGCTGTGCCATCGAAGGGGCTGCTGCGCACGAACACGGTGAGGGTGCCGGCCCGCTGGCCCTGGCGCCGCAGTTTCTCGGCAGCACGGCAGAGATAAGTGGCCACGGCCTCCTTCAGGGCCGCCGCCGTGTTGATCGGGGTGCTGAAGCTGCGGCTCACGCAGGTTTCGCGTTTGGCGGGCGCCACGGAGGCCAGGGGCAGGCAGCGGCGACCCTGCAGCTCCTGCTGCAGCCGCAGGCCCACGACGCCGGCGCGGCGGCGCAGTTCGCCCGGGGGCATGTCGCGCAGGGCTCGGGCATCGGCGATGCCCCGCAGCCGGCACCAGCGCGAGAGCTGGCGGCCGATGCCCCACACGTCCTCGATGGCGGTGGCGGTCAGCCAGGGATCGGGATCGGCCATGGCGGCGAAATCGAACACACCGCGCTCCCGCCAGCTGGGATTCCGCTTGGCGATGCGGTTGGCCACCTTGGCCAGCACCTTGGTGGGGGCGATGCCCACCGCCACCGGCAGCCCCAGCTGGCGCTGAACCTGGCGGCGCAATTCTTCGCCCCAGGCGGTGAGATCCTGGCTGCCGGCGGGACGGTGCAGCAGGCCGAAGGCCTCATCGATCGAGTAGATCTCCAGCTCCTCCACCCAGGTCTCGAGGGTGGCCATCAGCCGCTGGCTCATGTCGGCGTAGAGACCGTAGTTGGAGCTGCGCACGATCACGCCGTGGCGCTCCAGCTCGGCCCGCAGCTGGAACACCGGCGCCCCCATGGGAATGCCGAGGGCGCGGGCTTCGGCACTACGACTCACGATGCAGCCGTCGTTGTTAGAGAGCACCACCAGGGGCCGGCCAACCACGGCGGGATCGAGCACCGCCTCGCAGGAGGCGTAGAAGTTGTTGGCATCGATCAGCACCAAGGCGGTGCTCATGGGCTGAAGCTGCGGATGGCATGGGTCACCACGCCCCAGAGCTCCCCTTCCCCCAGGGCCAGGGTCGGATAGGCCGGGTGGGCCGCCACCAGCAGCCAGTGCTCATCCCGTCGCCTCAGGCGTTTGAGGGTGAAGCCATCAGCCAGCCGGGCCACCACCAGCTGGCCGTCGCGGGGGGTCGGGTGGCGTTCCACCACCACCAGGTCGCCGTGGTGGATGCCAGCACCCACCATCGAATCACCGCCCACCCGCAACAGCACGGTGCGGGCCGGATCGGGGATGAGCAGGCGCTGCAGGTCGATGGCCGCCCCCGTCCGGGGGGCGTGACTGGGCAGGGCTTCCGGCACGGGGCGCAGCAGAGATCTTCTCTATAGTACATTTGTATTGCATAAGCTGGTCTGGTCAGCGCTCTGGTCAGCGCTCTGGTCAGCGGTCTGGTGAGCGGTCTGATCGACGATGTGATCGACGATGTGGTCAGCGGACTGGTCGACGATGTAGTCAGCGGCTGGCGCCATTCGATGGAGGCCTGGGTGGAGGGCATCGCTGGACGGTTTGCCCCGCAGGGTTTCGCTCAACGCCCATCACGAACTGCCGGCGGCCCCTGGGTTGGCTGCAGGAAGGTGCCGGATGGGATCGCCGGCGCTCCAGGAACGATGCAACGCTCGGGGTGGGCCGGAGGCGGCAGCGGCGCGAGGGTGCGCCTGGCCCCGCCGACAATCGGAACCTGGTGGACAATCCCGGGGTTGGACAGCCGCGTTCGGTAGAAAGGGGGGCCGG
>JAPLIE010000063.1 GCA_026389265.1 Cyanobacteriota bacterium
TTGACAGTCGTACAGCTCGAGGATGCAGTGTTTCCCAACCGCGTCAGAGATGGCGGGCGTGGAGGAGAGTTGCGGGGCGGCGGCTCCACTCCATCCCGGGTTGGGGTGGAGGCAGGACAGGCGCTGGTTCATCGAATCCAGTCAAACAGCAACTCACCATAGGGGCTGCTGTGAAACATCCCTGTGCGGATGTCCGGGCCATGGCCCATTCCGCACAGATTCGCCACCCGACGCCGGCGGTTCACGCGCTTTGGAGGGTGCCCTGGCGCATGCGCACCACCTGGGCATCGCTGCGCCAGCTCCCGTTGAAACACTCCAGGTGGGTGGCGCTCACCAGGCACTGGTGGCCGTTTCCCACCGCCTCCAGCAGGAGGTTCTGGCGCCGGGGATCCAGTTCGGCGAACACGTCGTCGAGCAAGAGGATCGGGGGCTCCCCCACCACCGCGTGCACCACATCCAGTTCGGCCAGCTTCAGGGCCAGCACCAGCGTTCGCTGCTGGCCAGCTGAGCCGTAGCGCCGGGCCGCGACTCCCCCCAGCAGCAGTTCGATCTCATCACGGTGGGGGCCCACCAGGCACTGGCCAAGCCGTTCCTCTTCGCTGCGCTGCAGCCGCAGCTGGTCGAGGAGGGCGGCCCGCCACACCTCTTCCCCATCCGAGGCCGCCTCGTCCTCCAGCTTTGTGCCGCTCCGATAGGCCAGGTGCAGGGCCTCCTTCCCACCGCCCAGGCGCTCCTGCCACATCCGCGCCAGGGGCTCGAGGCGTTCCAGCGCCCGGCGCCGCCGGCGATGCAGGCGGGTGCCCACCAACGCCATCTGCTGGTCGAAGGCATCCAACAGGGCGCTTCGCTCCATCGGCGCCAGGCCGCGGCGCAGCAGTTGGCTGCGTTGGCGCAGCAGCCTGCCGTAGCGGCTCAGGAGGGCGCCATAGATGGGCTCAAGCTGCAGCACCACCCGGTCGAGCCACTGGCGGCGCTGGGCGGGTTCCCCCCGCACCAGCTCCAGATCCAAGGCGCTGAACCCCACGCACCGCAGCGGCCCGATCAGGTCGATCAGACGCTCCAGGCTGCGGCCGTTTCGCAGAGCCCGACGACCGCCGCGACGCCGCAGCTCCAGCTCCAGTTGGTCCCCTTCGCTCGTCCGGGCCCGTAGGCGGCTGGTCGGCTCCCCCTGGCGGATCAAGTCGGGGTCGCTGCTGCAGCGGTGCGAGCGCAGGCTGGTGAGCAGCTCCACGGCCTCGAGGAGATTGGATTTTCCTTCCCCATTGGCGCCGATAACGAGCAGCCTTGGAGCCTGCAGCTCCAGCTCAAGCGAGGCGATATTGCGGAAGTGGAGCAGCTCCAGGCGGTGCAGCCGGATGGGTCTGGGGCGGTCTGCAGCTAAGGTAGATCCATCGGGCTCAGGTGTTGGATTCGATCCATCCGCCGTAGTCCCTGGGACACCTCTCCCGGTGTTGGGCATGTAGCTCAGTTGGATAGAGCATCAGATTCCGGTTCTGAGGGTCGGGGGTTCGAGTCCCTCCATGCTCGTGGTTGAGATTGATCGGGGGACACCACGACCCTCAGACGCCCCCGCCGGAACGGGGGCTTTCTTTTTGCTCCATCCCAGGCGCCCGGAGGGTGAGGCCCATGGCGCGGATCCCGCCCGGATCCACCACGAATCCCGCCCCGTGGAGGATCTCCAGCGCCTCCGGAGGGGCGGAAAGGGACACGCTGCAGCCCGCCAGCTCCCGCCTCAGGCGGCCCAGGGCGCAGCGCACCAAGGCCGTGAGCACCTGATCGCGCCCGGGGTCGGCCGGATCGCTGAGCAAGTCCCAGAGATTGGCGTTGAGGGCCAGGTCGCTGGTGGCCCGCAGGAAGCCAACCAACTTGTCCTGGCGATCCTTGACGCCCAGGTGCCAGGTGCTGCGAGCCAGGACCTGGCACCAGCGCTCTGGGCTTCGGGGCCGCTCTTCGCAGACCCGCAGGAGGCGATTCAGCCCCTCGAAGGCCGTTTCCCCCTCAGTTGCCAGATCACCCTCGGGGGATTGGATCAGGCGGTATCCCTGCGGTAATACCTGGGCCGAACCGGAGGGGCGGAAAGGGATCAAGAGAGAGGCGAGGCGATCAGGCGGCGGCATCAGCCGGTGTTCCGCATGCCGGCGGCGATGCCGTTAATGGTGAGCAGGGCACCGCGCAGCAGTTCGCTGCGGCTGTAGGTACGGGCGTCACCGCCGGCCTGGCCGCTGATTGGACCTTCACTCATCGGCGGCTGACGGTTCTGGTCCCGAAGGCGGCGCAGTAGGGCCACCTGCAAGAAGCCGAGCGGCACGATCGTGCGGTTGCGCAAATCGACCGAAAGCTGCAGGGCCGGATCGCCATCCAGCAGGCGGGTGTGGTTGCTGATCTGGAGCACTAGATCGCGGGTGCGGGCGAACTCGGTGGCGATGGCGGTGAAGATCGCCGCGAAGGCTTCGCGGTTCTCCGGGCGCCCCAGGGAGAGCACATAGTGATGAGCCAGTTCCAAGTCGACCTTGGAGAGGGTCATCTCCACCTTGGAGATGAGCATGCGGAAGAAGGGCCAACGCTGATACAGCAACTGCAGGAGTTCCATCTGGGCGGGGTCGCCTGCCACCTCCTGGTCGAGGGCCATGCCAACGCCATACCAGCTGGGGAGCAGGAAGCGGCTCTGGGTCCAACCGAACACCCAGGGGATGGCCCGCAGGCTCGAGAGATCCTTGGCGCCGCTCTTGCGGCGGGCCGGACGGCTCGAGATCTGCAGCTTGCTGATTTCCTCGATCGGCGTGACCTGCTGGAAGAAGGCCACCAGGTCGGGGTTGTCATGCACCAGGGCCCGGTAGTGGTCGCGGGATCGGGCCGCCAGCCGCTCCATCAGAGCATTCCAGCTCGGGGTGTCATCGATCGGGGCGCTGACCAAGCTGTTTTGGAGTACCGCGGTGGTGACCGTTTCCAGGTTGTAAAGGGCCAGCTCGGGGAGGGAGTACTTGGAGGCGAGCACCTCGCCCTGTTCCGTGATCTTGATCCGACCCTTCAGGGTGCCGCTGGGCTGTGCGAGAATCGCTTGGTAGGCAGGACCGCCGCCGCGGCCCACAGATCCGCCGCGGCCGTGGAAGATGCGTAGGGCCACGGCGTGCTGGGTGGCGAGCTTTTGCAGGGCGATCTGGGCCCGGTGGATCTCCCAGTTGCTGGAGAGGAAGCCGGAATCCTTGTTGCTGTCGGAGTAGCCGAGCATCACCTCCTGAAGAGGTTCGCTTCCCTCACCGCTGCTGCCCAGCACCTGGCGGTAGAAGGGATCGGCGAACAGGCGCCCCATCACGGCCGGGGCGCCCTGCAGATCCTCCACGGTCTCGAACAGGGGAATGACCAGCAAGTCGGAGCGCCGGGCGAGGGGATCCACCAGGCCCGCCTCCTTGGCCAGGAGGAGCACCTCCAGCAGGTCAGACACCGTGTGGCTCATCGAGATCACATAGGTGCTGCAGATGCGTGAACCAAACTCCTGCTGCAGCCGTTGCAGCATCCGGAACACGGCGAAAGTTTCGGCGGTGGCTTCACTCCAACGAACCGCTGGCGGTAGCAGGGGGCGACGGGTCTGGAGTTCAGCCAGGAGCCAAGCGATTCGCTGCTCCTCATCCATCGCGCCGTAGGCCACCGGTAGTTGCAAGTAGCGGCAGAGTTCGTCGATGGCGTCGCTGTGACGGGTGCTCTCCTGGCGGATGTCGAGGCTGGCCAAGCAGAAGGAGAAAATGTGCACCTGGCTGAGGAGTTCCCCCAGGGATTCGCAGCTCAGGCCGGTGGCCACCAGGCTGTCGCCCACCAGTTCAAGATCAGCTCGGAACTCGTCGGCGGAGCCGTAGTGCAGATCGGCGACGCTGGCCACCGGCGTGAGGTTGCCCGGGTTGAGGGTGAGGCTGCCACCGCTGCCGTTCTCGAAGGGGGCTTCCCAGCCCGTCTGGTAGAGCTGCTGGTTGCGCTCAAGGGTGAGCCGCAACCGCTCCAGCACATAGCTGAGCTTGAGGCGGTAAGGCTCCAGTCGGTATCGAGCCGCCCGCTCCTCGTAGATCTCCGGGAAGCGCAGCCGGTCCATCTCCAGGGATTCGAGCAGGGCGGGGCTCACCTGGCTCCACTGCATCGAGATGCTGAGCTGATCGCGCAGCTGCTCCACCGACTTCACATAGCGCTGCAGCATCAGCTCCCGCTGGTAGCAGGCGGTGCGCCAGGTGATCTCCGGGGTCACTGAGGGGTTGCCATCCCGGTCGGAGCCCACCCAGGACCCGAAGGTGCAGAACTCGTCCTGAGGCGGCTGCACATCGGGGTAGCTGGCGGCCAGGGCCGAGCGGATGCGTTGCTGCAGCTTTGGCATCGCGTCGAAGAGCACCTGCTGGAAGTAGTGCAGGGCGTAATCCACCTCATCGAGCACCGAGGGTTTGAACTGGTGCAGTTCGTCGGTGCGCCACCAGAGGCGGATCTCCTCCTCCAGTTGCTGGCGGTATCGAGCACGCGTTTCGCGGCTGCCACCACGGCCCTCTTCCAGCTTCTGGATCAGCGAAGCCACGCGACGCTGCTTGTGGCGCACGGTGTGGCGCACGATCTCGGTGGGGTGGGCCGTGAAGACCAGACGGATGTCGAGTTCCCGGAGCAGGTTCTCGATCTGGGCCGGTGGCACCCCCAGGGCCCGCAGCCGCTCAAACAGTTGCCGGAAGGTGGCGGGTTCGCTCTGGCTGGCAAGGGCCGGCAGAAAGGGATCGTTGACGCTGCTGGAGGGGGCGGTCTGGAGACTTGCGAGGTAGCTGTCTTCCTCAATGTGCTGCTCGAGGATGTTGACCAGCTGGAAATACAGAGAGAAGGCGCGGGCAGCGGCGATCCCATCGGCCAAATCCATATCGTGAATCACCGCCACGATCGCCTCGCTGGATCCGCTGGAGAAGCCCGCCGCTTCCTGGGTGGCTTCGATCTCGGCAGGTGAGATGGGGCCGCTCAATTCCTTCAGGCGGATCAGGCGTTCCACCTGGGCTGGTGGACATTCACTGCGCAGCACCGTGAGCCAGAGATCTTCCACCAGCTCGAGCCGTTCCTCCAGCAGCCGCCCCACCGCGGCGGGCACCTCGGGGGTGGCGGCACCTGCCGCAGGGGATCCGGCCATCGGCAACGACCCCATAGGTGGGGGGGCCGCTGCGGCTGTCGCTGGGGAGGGCGGCCGCATGGACAGCTCGAAAGCATTGGAGCGCTCCATGATCATCCCAAAGCGTGGGCTGGGTCTGTTGCAAGGCATGCCTCCAGCGCGATTTCCCGTGCTTCGAGGGCTGCGGCTTCGGCCGCCACGATCTCCGCCACGGGTTGGCCGGTCCGCTGGAGGGCGAGCCAACGCATCGCCGTGTTGCCTCGGGTGAGCAGCATCTCTAGCGGGGGCAGCAGGTTCGCCAGGCCCAGGGATTTGGCCAGCGGGGCCATTGATTCCAGCTCCGCCGCGATCCAGTCTCGGGCCAGGATCGGTGCGCCGGTCTTCCAGTGGCGCAGTTCCGCCTCCAGGCTGGAGCGGGAGGCGGCCCGGTCGTTGGCATCGGCGAGGTAGGCCAGATC
>JAPLIE010000007.1 GCA_026389265.1 Cyanobacteriota bacterium
CTGTGCGTTCAGCACCTGTTCTTCGGTGATGTTGCTGTTCATGCGCATCACCTGGCTGTCGGCCAATGCGGCACTGGGTCCCGCAACCAGGAGGGGCAAGCCCAAAGCGCTGAAGGTGGCGGCCAGACGAATGTTCATGACAACTCGGTGAGTCAAGGGCCCTGGAATTGTAAGGGCCCGAATCGTAGATTGGGTTGGCCTGGCTTGCTGTTGGCCGGCTTAAAGAATTGCCGGCAGACAGGACTCGTGATCCAGCTCGCGGTCGGTGAGGCCATTGGTGTCCTGACCCGGGGGCGTCAGTGGTCACCAGGCCGATTTCGATCCCCAGCGCTGCTTTAGATTCATTGGCGCGAACATGGCCACCTGGGAAATTCCCATCGGCAAGTTCGTGCGCAGCAAACGAAAGCGTTGTTTCGCCGGTCTCAAGTTTTCCATATGTTTCTGATTTAGCCGAGCTGCATTGTCAAAATCCAAGAATGGTAGTCCTCGGATTACCCCCAATACCAGGAAGAGGTAAAATGTTGGGCTGGACATATGCCTAGCGCTCCAGATCAGAAGCGGGCAGAGATTTGAACATAGGAAGAAGTCTCTGCTCCCCTCTTCTGTCTCTGGATGTTAGCCTTCGCATCAATCAGGTTACGCAGCAAGCTCGACATACTGAACGGCACAAGAGGGCTCCGGTATCTCGATCCCATCCTCTCGCAAACCGTCCAGATGAAACGAGATCGCCTCACGCACTAGCTGTTCAACTTCATACACAGAATTCCCGGTTACGACACAACCAGGGAGATCCGGTACGTAGGCCGAGAGGTTTTCTCCAGCCCTCTCAATGACTACTGCGTACTTCATGGCTGTTCTGATCCTCAGAGTCCTGCTTGCTTCAGGATACTCATCTGAGTGCCTTTGCAAGCTCATCGGACGGCTTGCCAGCAATCGTTACCCTTCCTGGTTTACTTGGGTGTTTAAATTGACGATGACTTCCCCTTTGCGCCACTTGAAACCAGCCATCATCCTTGATTGCTTTGAGGATTTCGGAGACTTTCATCTCATTGTGTGCAGCGAAATTCTGGATGCCCTAACCCTAGAACCGAAAAAACCAAAGGACCGGCATAGCTTCAAGGATAGAGACTTTGGAGGCATTTGGAACGCCATCCTGACAATAGGAATCAGCGTCACTATGATTACGCCCAATCTAACGACGAGCATAATTTAGCGCAGATACCTTATGGCTTCCCTCCAAATGCAGAACAGGCAACGCTTCGCTCTTTTCGTAAAGCTAACGCTCTAAATCAGCGGCGGGTAGATACTCAATGCGATCTCAAGTAGCCTTTTGTCCCGCCCGCTGTATTTTGATGTTAGGCGCTGCTTCGAAAAATAGCAATCCACAAACGAACACTTTGAAGTTTGCACTGGCTACCTAAGCGAAAACCCAAAGTCAATTCTAAACGCCTGGAAATGCATTGATGGATCATAGGGCTTGCCATCAATTTGAACATCAAATCGGTTGACCACAAACTCATGAACTTCCCTGGTTGCGGCAGTTATCTCACGAAGATCATAATGAATCTCATTTTCTATATACACAAACTGCGCCACAAACTTTCCAGTGTGTGTATCGAGGTCGACTCCGGCAACGGAGTTTGCTCTTGCTGCGTCACTTAGTGATGCCACGAATTGATGGCTCTCTCGGTTCCAGCAGATAGACCCCATCAGCGGGTCAGAAAATGTATTGTCCAAGTGCCGGTTAATGTGCTGAAGCTTATTCCTCGCATCCTTGAGCGGAGCCAACAAGCGATTATAGTTGGAAATGATTGCGTCTTTCTGGCTGACTCTAGGTACACTATTTAGGATCTTGTGATATCTTACAAGATTGTCTATCAATGAGAATACGTACTCGTAGACTGGGTAGACGCATAAAACTGTTTGACTGCCTTTGGAGATTGCATCTTCAAACTCTTTGAGCACAGCAACCTCTCTGTCTTCATGCAGATAGACAATAATTTCATGCTGCCTGTTCAGCAGAATTAGTGCTTGTAACAGCTTGGCGTTGACTGACTCTTGAATAAGATTCTTCGCCGAAGTCATCTGACCGTTATATGGGAAGGGTTGCCGATGATTCTGCCACGCTCATGAATCTCCCCTTGCGCCTAACGCTTATTGGCTAGTTTCCAAGAACCACAGTACCGCTTCCGCTGCTTTCTGAGAACCACTGCTTTGCAGCCGAGCCAACTCTAGTAGCCGCAGTCGATTTTTGCACTATGTGTCCACCATGGACAGTGGTTATCGGACCCGATATCCACTTGTAGTCGTCAATACGGTCTGCTCTTCGGGCCTGGGAAGTTGTCGGCCCTTGCAAAGCAAGCATTGCCAAGGTTTTGACATCAACCTGCGTTTTCTCCGCGAGGACACGCACAGCAAAGCTCCACTCGCTTGAGCTAAAAAGTCCCGCACCTCAACCATTCAATCGGCCGCCACCCCTCAGGGCCGCAGCACCAACCCCAGCACAACGAGACCCAAAGTCGCCCCCCACAGCCCCAGCACCACCCCCTGCTCCGGTGTGCCGCCCAGTTCGAAGTGGTGATGCAGGGGCGCCATGCGGAACAGGCGCCGGCCCTTGCCCGTGTCGTCCTTGGTGGCCTTGTACACCCACACCTGCAGGATCACCGAGATCGACTCGGCCAGAAACACCCCGCCCATCAGTAGCAGGGGCCAGAGGCTGTCGCTGAGCAGGGCAACAGCCGTGAGCGCCGCCCCCATGGCCAGGGATCCTGTGTCACCCATGAACACTCGGGCTGGATAGCGGTTCTGGCTCAGGAAGCCCAGCCAGCAACCGGCCATCGCCGCACAGAAGGCGGCCAGCGATGGATCACCGCCGTGGCCGCGCAGCATGAGTTGCAGGGCCATGCCGGTGAACACCACGGCGCCGCAGCCGCCGGCCAGGCCATCCAGGCCGTCGGTGAGGTTGGTGGCGTTGCTTTCCGCCATGAACACGAACAGGCCCAAGGGCCAGATCAGCAGACCCAGTGGGAGCAACCAGCCGAAAGGCAGCGAGATCGCGGCCGGATCGCCTCCCCCCATCCAGCCCCCCAGGCCGGCCCAGAGCAGGAACAGCAGGGCAGCGCCCGCCTGCAGCAGCAGTTTTCCCCGGGGGCTGAGGCCGGTGTTGGTTCGCTTCGTCAGGCTGCGCCAGTCGTCGATCGCGCCGATCGCCAGGAAGGCCAGCGTGACAGCCGCCACCGCCAGCAACCGGGGATCACCAGGACTGGTGAGCCCTCCCACCAGCACCCCCACGGGCACCACCAGCAGACCGCCCATCGTGGGGGTTCCCGCCTTGCTCTGGTGGCCCTGGGGGCCTTCCGAGCGGATTACCTGGCCCAGCTTGAGGGCCCGCAACCGTGGCACCCCCCAATGGGCCACCCCCGCACTCACCAGGGCAGCCACCACCAGGGGGATGGTGAGGCTGGAGTTGGGCACCAATCCATCGCTGGCCAGGGTGGCCAGCAGCAGGATCAGGGCCAGGAGGGAGGCGGAGATCCTGCCGTCATCGAGAAGCATGGGCCAGATTCCGGTTCAGTCTTCCCAGTCTTCTTCGGCCTGTTCGTCGGGCTGGTTGTAATCCTCCTTCTCGCCCATCAGCGCTGAGAGTTCTTCCTCTTCCACCGTGCTCACGTCGGTGCCGGCGGTCTCCTCGTCGGCCACTAGGCGGCCGCTGGCCTCGAGCAGGCTCAGCAGGTCGGGTTCGTCGCGCAGGGGAAGCACCGGCGCCGGTTCGTCGCGGCGGTAGCGGGTGAGGGAGGGATTGATCGTGTCGAGGATGCTCATGCCGGGGGGCTGGGGTGGGGAGCGGTGGGCTGCGGGATCGCAGGCTCCGCCTGGATCAAAGGTAGTGCTGGGCCAGCCTGGATTTCCGCTCGGGTTGTCGGTCCTGGCGTCGATCGGGACGACAGCAGGCCCGGGTGGGGTTTTCGCGGGCTGGGTTGGCTTGGTGGCGGAGGGGCCGATGAGGGATGGCCGCCGCTGGAGCGGGGTGGCGTGGCTGGCTTGGCTTCGGTTGATTGGAACTGTGGGTTGGATTCGGTGGTTCGGATCGACCGAGGCTGATCCCATCATGGACGGATAACGCAATGTACCTTCCTGCCGTCTGGAGCCATGCCAAACCTCGCCCTCAAGCTCCGGCAGATCGGTCTGCTGTGGTTCCTGGCCCTCGGAGTGAGCGCCGCCCTGGTGGGCGCCGGGCGCCGTTGGCCCGATTCGCTGACTCCGGCCTCTGGCACCATCTGGACGCTGCTGTTGCTCCCCCCCCTCGCCATGGCTCTGTGGCTGCTGGGGCGTTGGACCCTGCCGGCTCCCGGCCAGGAGGGACAATCGGAGGCAATTCCCCACGAGCAGCACTGATGACGGCGACGCCCCAGGCCAATCCCGACGGCCCCAGCGCCACCCCCCGGGCCCGCAGGGTGGTGTTGGCCTATTCCGGCGGTGTCGACACCAGTGTCTGCATCCCCTATCTCAAGCAGGAATGGGGCGTGGAGGAGGTGATCACCTTCGCCGCCGACCTCGGACAGGGCGATGAGCTTGAGCCGATTCGCCGCAAGGCCCTCGACAGCGGTGCCAGTCAGTCGATCGTGGGCGACCTGATTGAACCCTTCATCACCGAGTTCGCCTTCCCCGCCATCCGCGCCAATGCCCTCTACGAGGGCCGCTATCCCCTCTCCACCGCCCTGGCCCGCCCCTTGATCGCCCGGCGCCTGGTTGAGGTGGCCCGGGAGGTGGGTGCCGATGCGGTGGCCCATGGCTGCACCGGCAAGGGCAACGACCAGGTGCGCTTCGATGTGGCCATCGGTGCCCTGGCACCCGAACTCAAGGTGCTGGCCCCGGCCCGGGAATGGGGGATGAGCCGTGAGGAAACGATCGCCTACGGCGAGCGCTGCGGTATTCCGGCCCCCGTGAGCAAGAAATCGCCCTATTCGATCGACCTCAACCTGCTGGGCCGCAGCATCGAGGCCGGTGTTCTGGAGGATCCCAACGTGGAGCCGCCTGAGGAGGTGTACGCGATGACCGTCTCGGTGGACGCCGCTCCCGCTGAGCCCCAGGTCGTGGAGATTCAGTTCGAAGCCGGCAATCCCGTGGCGATCGATGGCCAGCGGCTGGATCCGGTGAGCCTGGTGCGGCGGGCCAATGAACTGGCCGGCCGCCATGGTTTCGGCCGGCTCGACATGATCGAGAACCGGGTGGTGGGCATCAAGAGCCGCGAGATCTACGAGACCCCGGGGCTGCTGCTGCTGATCCGGGCCCACCAGGAGCTCGAATCCCTCACCCTGGCCGCTGACGTGCAGCGCTATAAGCGACAGATCGAAGCCAGCTGGGCGGATTTGGTGTATCAGGGCCTCTGGTTCGGGCCCCTCAAGCAGGCCCTCGATGCCTTCATCGATCGCACCCAAGCCACGGTGAACGGCAGCGTGCGCATGAAGCTCTACAAGGGCAATGCCACGGTGGTGGGCCGCAGCAGCAGCACCGACAGCCTCTACGTGGACGCCATGGCGACCTACGGCAGCGACGACCGTTTCGACCACCGGGCCGCCGAGGGCTTCATTTATGTGTGGGGTCTGCCGACCCGGCTCTGGTCGGCCCGGCATCGCTGAGGTTGCCGCTGCGATCACCGGCTTCCGCGCCCTGCTTCAGGGCGGCCCGGATCGCTGGCGGCAGCAGGCCCCGGGGACGCAGGGGGAGCGGGTCGTTCTCGGCCCCCGGGGCGATCGCCAGCAGACGTTTTCGCAGGGCATGGTTCTCACCCTCGAGGCTGTGCTGGTGATCCAGGAGCTGCTGCAGCCGACCCTGGAATTTGCGCTCGAAGATGGTGGGCAGTTCCTGGAGCATCTCCTGCAGGGCCGCCACCTCCTCCTCAACATCCGCGAGCTCCCGTTCAAGCCGGCGGGTGATGGAGGCCAGGGGTGGTTCGGGACTCGTCGCCGAGGCGGCCGAGCCGGTGACTGCGGCGGGACGCTGGGGATCGCCACCGCAACCGGTTGCTGCCGCGGGATCGCTTTCGGCTAAGGGTGCCAGATCCAAGGGCCGCCCCAGGGATTGGGGTGGCGGGGGAGGAATCCGGAGCGGTTGGCCTGTCGCGCCTTGTGTTCTGCGGTTGCGGGGGTTGATCGTCACGGGGTACACCTCGGCAACGCCGTCGGCCCTATAGGCGATAACTTTAGGCGAGTTGACCTTTTGAAGTAAAAAGCCGCTGTTCCGATGCTGAACAACGGATCGGCGGCTTATGGGGGTGGTTATGTCGGGGTTCTGTGGCTTCGGTGCTGTTCCCCGTAATTCTGGCTGGGAGAGCTATTCAGCGGCGCTGAGGGCTGGTTCCGTGGGGGCGCTCACGGTTTCGCTGCTGCCGTTCGGCAGGGAGCGGGGCGCGGGCATCGGACCATCTTGCTTCACCGTGAGATAGCGGATCACATCCTCGGAGAGGCGCATGGCCCGCTCCAAAAGCGCCACCTGCTGGCCATCGCCATTGTGATTGAGCTGCACGTAGATCCCCTCGCGGTGCTTGGCGATCGTGTAAGCCAGGCGCCGCTTGCCTCGCATTTGATTGTCGAGCACTTCGGCGCCGGCTTCAATCACCAGATCCCGGTATTTGGTGATATGGCTTTCCACCTCTTCTTCCGGAATGTCCGGACGAAGGATGTACATCGTTTCGTAATAGGGCTGCGTCATGGTCGCCTGAAAGAGGAAGTCGCCAGGGGTGGCCTGGTGGAACCGCAGGGGCTGGCGGGCACTGTGCCCACCAGCGACGGACTTCACAACCTATCGCAGCGCCCCCCCCCACCACTGCGGGCCCCTGCGTGGGGCCTGGCCCGAGGCCGGCCTCCTCAGAACAGCTGCATCCGCACCGCCTCTGACACCGTGGGGATCTCGGCCTCCTTGCCCCGCAGGTTCTGGATCACCGCGAACAGCACCACCAGCAGAGCCCCCAGGAACACGGTGTTCTGAAGGGTGTGCACCAGGAAAGTGCCGCCCAGAGGTCCCAGCAGGGTGTTGAAGGCCAGGCTGAGCAGCACCAGCACGATGTTGATCAAGATTGCCTGGAGCACGTTGAAGCGAATCCAATAGGGCACCTGGGGGTTGCGCACCACCGCCAGGAAGAGCACCAGAAAGAGCACCAGGCCGCCGAGGGGGATGTTCTGCTGCAGCTGCAGCACGGGCAGGGCCGGAACGGCGAGCCACCGCAGCCAGGGCAGCGGCCCGAAGAGGGCCTGGCCGAAGGGGATGGCGTCACTCCAGGGGAGGAGGTAGGCGAGGGCCCCCAGGAGTCGTTGCCAGAGGGGGGGATCCTGCATGGGCAGCGTGGCTGATCGGCAGCGCGGTATGCAGACCAAGTTAGGAGGCCTGCAGACGCTCCAGTGCGGCTTGGCGCATGGCGGCCACAGGCACGGTGTCGCGACCGCTCCAGAGGCGCAGGGCGGCCGCCCCCTGCTGCACCAGCATCTCCAGCCCATCCCAGGTGCGGCAGCCCCGCTCCGCCGCCCCCCTCAGCAGGGCCGTGGGCCGTGGCGTGTAGATCAGGTCGTACACGCCACTCCCTGGCCGCAGCCGATGCTGCCAGGGCGGTGGCGTTGCGGCCCGCCACGGCGATCGAGCTGAAGCCCAGCTGCTCCAGGCCGGCCAGCACCGCGAGGGCGCTGCCACCACAGCCCAGCACCACCGCCCGTTGACCTGACCGCTCACCCTCGCGCAGGGGGGCGAGAAAGCCCTCTACATCGGTGTTGGTGCCCAGCCAGCCGCGCCCGGGCCGCCGCACCAGGGTGTTCACCGCCCCCAGCCGCTGCGCCAGCGGACTCAGCTCGGCGGCCAGGGCGGCGACGGCCTGCTTGTGGGGGATGGTCACGTTGAG
Source organism: Cyanobacteriota bacterium (assembly GCA_026389265.1). Classification (GTDB taxonomy): domain Bacteria; phylum Cyanobacteriota; class Cyanobacteriia; order PCC-6307; family Cyanobiaceae; genus Cyanobium. The sequence continues at coordinate 7,889 of JAPLIE010000007.1, forward strand.
GCCGCGGCAGTCCAGGGCCTCCAGGGCCGCCACCACGATGGCCAGATCGGGGGTGGCCACCGGCAGGGCGAGATACACCCAATCGAGTCCCAGGGCCGCTAGGGCCGCGTTGTGCATGGCGGGCGAGAGCGAGTGGCGCACCGGATCCCCCAGCACCCCCAGCAGGGCGGTGGACCCGCCGGGTCCGCGTCTGGCGGCGGCTGCAGTGGCAAGAGTTGGCTGCGGTTCGGCAGTCATGGCGGCTCAGGCAGGGCGGGTGGCGGGAGGGGCAGGCGTCAGGGCGTGAACGGCAGCGAAGGGTTGGGGATCGGAGCCTGCGGGGGTTTCTCGAACCCTGTCCGGTCCGGGTTCGAACCCGGCTCCGCCCGTTGAAACCGTAGGTGGCCACTGGTTTTGTGGTGTTTGCCTTCCGGTCTGCGGTTCGGGAACCACGCCTCGCCGCAAGGGAGGGGCTCTGCTGAAGATGTTCTCAGTCCGCATTTCATCCACTCCAGGAGGTGGGAATCCATGGGAAAGGTCGTCGGTATTGACCTCGGCACTACGAACAGCTGCGTCGCCGTGATGGAGGGCGGCAAGCCCACGGTGATCGCCAACGCCGAAGGGTTCCGCACGACCCCCTCGGTGGTGGCCTACACCAAGAACCAGGACAAACTGGTGGGTCAGATCGCCAAGCGCCAGGCGGTCATGAACCCCGAGAACACCTTCTATTCGGTGAAGCGCTTCATCGGCCGTCGGGTTGACGAAGTCAACGAAGAGTCGAAGGAGGTGAGCTATACGGTGGAGAAGGCTGGCGCCAATGTGAAGATTAAGTCCCCGGTGCTCAACAAGCAATTCGCCCCCGAGGAGATCTCGGCTGAGGTGCTGCGCAAGTTGGCCGAAGACGCCGGCAAGTACCTCGGTGAAACCGTCACCCAGGCGGTGATCACGGTGCCCGCCTACTTCAACGACTCCCAGCGCCAGGCCACCAAGGATGCCGGCAAAATCGCCGGCCTCGAGGTGCTGCGCATCATCAACGAGCCCACCGCCGCGGCCTTGGCCTACGGTCTCGACCGCAAAAGTAACGAGCGCATCCTGGTGTTCGACCTCGGCGGCGGCACCTTCGACGTGTCGGTGCTCGAGGTGGGCGACGGTGTGTTTGAGGTGCTCTCCACCTCCGGTGATACCCACCTCGGCGGCGACGACTTCGACAAGGTGATCGTGGATTACCTGGCCGATAGCTTCAAGGCCAACGAAGGCATCGATCTCCGCCAAGACAAGCAGGCCCTGCAGCGCCTCACCGAGGCGGCCGAGAAGGCCAAGATTGAGCTCTCCAGCGCCACCCAGAGCGAGATCAACCTGCCGTTCATCACGGCCACACCCGAGGGCCCCAAGCACCTCGACCTCACCCTCACCCGCGCCAAGTTCGAGGAGCTGGCTTCCAAGCTGATCGACCGCTGCCGCGTACCGGTGGAGCAGGCCCTTAAGGACGCCAAGCTTTCCACCAGCGAGCTCGACGAGATCGTGATGGTGGGCGGTTCCACCCGCATCCCGGCGGTGCTGGAGCTGGTCAAGCGTGTCACCGGCAAGGATCCCAACCAAACGGTGAACCCCGACGAGGTGGTGGCCGTGGGCGCCGCCATCCAGGGCGGCGTGCTGGCCGGCGAGGTGAAGGACATCCTGCTGCTGGATGTCACGCCGCTCTCCCTCGGCGTGGAGACCCTCGGCGGCGTGATGACCAAGATGATCACCCGCAACACCACCATCCCCACCAAGAAAACGGAGACCTACTCCACGGCGGTGGATGGCCAGACCAACGTGGAGATCCACGTGCTGCAGGGTGAGCGCGAGATGGCGGGCGACAACAAGTCGCTGGGCACCTTCCGCCTCGATGGCATTCCCCCGTCCCCCCGCGGCGTGCCCCAGATCGAAGTCACCTTCGACATCGACGCCAACGGCATCCTCAGCGTGACCGCTAAGGACAAGGGCAGCGGCAAGGAGCAGAGCATCTCGATCACCGGTGCTTCCACCCTCTCTGACAACGAGGTGGACAAGATGGTGAAGGATGCTGAGGCCAATGCCGCGGCCGATAAGGAGAAGCGCGAGAAGATCGACCTGAAGAACCAGGCTGAAACCCTGATTTACCAGGCCGAAAAGCAGCTCGGCGAGCTCGGCGACAAGGTCGCTGCCGACGACAAGGCCAAGGTGGAAGGCTTCACGGCCGACCTCAAGGCTGCCGTCGAGAAGGACGACACCGCTGCGATCAAGGCCACCCTGGAACAACTCCAGCAGGCCCTCTATGCCGCCGGTGCTTCGGTCTACCAGCAGGCCGGGGCCGATGGTGCACCCGCCGGCGCTCCCGGTGGTGGCAACGGCAATGGCGCCTCCGCCGCCGGCAGCTCCGCCGATGACGTGATCGACGCCGAATTCACCGAGAGCAAGTGAGTCGGAACTAGGGGGCGTGATCTGCGCCCCTTGACGCAACGCGTGCTTGAATAAGATGGATAAGTCATTGTCTCGATCATTGACTGTGTCATGTTCACAACAACCCCCTTGCAGAGGGGGTTTTTCAATGTTGATTTAATTCCGGCCCATGCATGGTGAAGCGGCGATGCCATCGGCGGTTGGTCTAATTTGTTTGAGAAAGTAGCCTTCCTTGACAGCTGAGCATGGGGGCTTCAGACTGGCGACCTTATCTTTCGGTCAGTATCGAGGTTCCATGGCAGCTAATAGTCGACTTACCTCTGCCGAGTTCAAGCAAATTGGCGATAGGTGCGGCACCGATAAAACGCTTCAGCATGGATATCATCGTTTTTATCCTGCCCATCTCGCTCCCCTAAGCCAGCTCAACGATTTTGGTATTCTTGAGATTGGTTATGGAGAAGGGTCAAGCATATCTCTTTGGCGAGCGCTTTATCCGCGGGCGTTTGTCTATTGCTTTGACCGGGATGTCGAGGATGAAGGTGAAGGTTACAGGGTCATTAAAGCTGATCAGTCTTCACCGGAGTCGCTAAGTTTAGCAATAGCGAAAATCGAGCACGAGGTCCACCTCGTTGTTGATGATGGCTCGCACAATCCTGCCCACCAGTTGCAAACATTCTCGCACCTATTTTCCTCGCTTTTAGCTCCTCAGGGGGTTTACATTGTTGAAGATATCGAAACATCTTACTGGCTTGACGGTGAGCTGTATGGCTATGCTACTCATTATGGACTGTTTAATCATTGGTCTGCGATTGAAGCTTTTAAGTTAATTGTAGATTACACCAATCGATCCTTCCTTGCGCCTTGCGATCAGAGCCAGTTGGAGTACCGCCTTGCTATGGTCGGCCTTGATCCGCAGGCGTCGGCGCTGGTGGGCTCGGTGACTTTTGCGCAGAATTTTGTTGTGTTGAGCAAGGCAGATGCTAGTGACATGGCTTATTATGATCGCCCCTATGTTTATGGTGAAAGAAGCCAGCGATGTCCCTGATTTGTCCAGGTAAAGTCGAACTGGTATTGCTCTGGCATTGTTGTTCGGAGGTGGCGATCTCACTCTGCAGCTGCAGGTGAATGATTCACCGACTGGGTCCCTTTGCCTTCTGGGAACCAGGTTGACTCCACCTTGCACCAGGCCCCAGGCCAGTTCCACAAGGGATCTATTTGTCTAGGTCGGGTGTCGTGAAGTGCCAGTTCCATCTCCAGGGCCTGGCCAAGAACTTGCTCCAACGCCTTCGAGATCCCTATGGACTCCTTGCCAGCTCTTGGGGGATGGCTCAGACGGGTGCTCCGATGATGCCATCTTTGTTGCCATCGACCTGGAAGCTTGTTTCAAGAGCCCAGACTGCGGGTCTGTTGAACCCATCGAAGCCGCTGGTGGATTGCAAGTTCCAGTTGGCATCGAGGTTCCAGACGTTGAGGAAGCTGGCGGTGTTGTTGCGCCAGAGGACCTGATTGACGCCGGTGATGGTTTCAGCGGCCAGCATCTGCCACTCGCTGCTGTCGCTGCCGGTGGTGCTGATCCCCCAGGGGGCGGAGATCTCTTGCTGCGTGCCAGCGCCGGTCTCCACGAAGGCCAGGCCATCGCCGCGCCTGAGCAGCTTGGTGTTGCCTTGGGCTTCCAGGGTGGAGTAGGGATTGCCGATGATGCCATCTTTGTTGCCATCGACCTGGAAGCTTGTTTCAAGAGCCCAGGCTGCGGGTGTGTTGAACCCATCGAAGCCGCTGGTGGATTGCAAGTAATGGCTACTGCGATGTCATTATTGCTTTCGTCAGTCTCAGCTTGTTCGCGAAAGGAGTCAGTGCTAAATATTAAATAGTATTGACCTGCTTTGCTTATATATGGAACCGATAGGGACGTTTCATGGCTGTAGTTGCTTTCTGCCCCCAGTGGACCGCCTTCATAGTATGCCGCCCCAGTATCATTCTCGTCAAGCACGGCGTCCGACGACAGATAGACCGCGTCAATCCAATAGCCATTGGCGGCAACTGCGCTGTCATTGTTGACCGTCCAAGAGACGTTGATCAAGTCGCCTATGTTGGCGTTGGCTGGACTCCATGCGGCCATGAGATGTAGGTCAAGGCCATTCGTGTTCGCACTTGCATTGGTTAACATGGCGTTGATTTTATGTTATTATTGTCTTAGCACCGGGCTGAGGTTCTCGGCGTTGACTGATTATCAAATCTTCATCTTAGTGTGGTGGCCAGCGTCGCTTTGTGCAGGGCAAGCAGCCTCATCGACTGATACGCCGGTAACGGTCAACTTTTGTGTGGAGTGCTATCCAGTTTCAGGAAGTCTCTCGCCGCCTTCATTTTAAGGGCTTCACGGCCCGAGGAGTCATCAGAGGCCATCCGATACACGCCAAGTTCAACACCTGTCCTCAGCAATCTCAAACCCTTGTTGAGCACCTTGCTCCTTGTGGTGTGCGGAGCATGTACAGGATCATTGGCTCTTTACCTGGTCGCTGTTTTCCGCGGGACGCTTGCGGAGCGGTCATCCAATGCAGGGCTTTTGCTGTGATTCATGGATCCCCTGGATCCGCCCGCAGATCCAAGCTGCCGTAGCGGGGGCCAGCAGCACGCCATTGCGGTAGTGGCCGCTGGCAATCAAGAGGCCGGGTTCGGGTTCCTCCAGCACCGGTGCGGCTTGGCCACGGGGATGGCAGCGCAGTCCGTTCCAATGACGCACCACTTCGGCCTCCTTAAGCCAGCTCGGAGCCTCTCCCCCAAGCTGGCGCAAGGAAGCCAACGCCGCCGCATCGAGCCGAGCGCCCGGTTCCAGTGTGGCCCCCAGCCAAAGGCGACGGCCCTGGTCACCCAGATCCGGCCTTGGCACGAGGTTCATGCCGCGCCACACCACCACTCCTGGCCAGCTCCAGTGAGGTGCGGAGGCCAATTCCAGTTCCAGCGCCTGGCCCAGGACCGGTTCCAGGTCCAGCACCAGGCCGAGGCTGGCCAGCAGCGCGGCGGTGCCGAGGCCCAGTGCGAGCACCAGCCAGTCGGCTTCCAGGTGCCGGTGGCCTTCCAGGACCAGCTGCCAGGGTCTGTGTCGTACCACGGCCACGGCCTTCCCTGCCAGGCACACGACACCCGCTCGCTTCGCTTCGCTGAGCATCGCCGCCATCACGGCTCCTGGGTCGAGCTGGCCATCCTCCGGAGAAAACAGCCCACCGAGTGGCTGGCCGGGGAGTTGGGGATGCAGAAGGTCCAGCTCCCTGGGGCTGATCAAGCGCACCGTCTGGCCCAGCCGGGCTCGGTCGCCCGCAATGCGGGCCTGTTTCGACAGATCGTCCTCGCTGGCTGCCAGCAACAACAGCCCCCGGCGATGCGGTAGCCGGTAGCCACGCTGCTCAAGCTCCGCCAGCCATTGGACCCAGAGCGCTTGGCTCTGCTGACGAAGACGCCAGGCTCGGCCCGCACTGCGGTGAAACACCTGCGCCATCATCACGCCAAGGGCTGCCTGGCTGCCGCTGGCCATGGTTGGCTTTTGGATAGCGAAGGCGGGGTCCACCAGAGTGACCGGATGGCCCTGCTCGGCAAGCCTCCAGGCCGCCGCCAGACCGATGATCCCGGCCCCCACCACCAGCACCGATCCCCTCGTTGGGCCCACCGGGTGCATGGCGGTTCTTGATGTCTGGCTCAGCTCAGACCTGGTTCAGGGCCACCTTCACGTCCTCGGGCAGGAGCTGGGCATAGAGACCGAACCCACTGGCCACCTTGATGTAGGCCTTACGCAGCGCGTCGCCGTCCTGCAGGCGGGCGGCTTCATCGAGATCGGCCAAGGAGGCCTTGAGATCCTTGGCCCGTTGGGTGGCTTCGGCCCGCTCGGAGGGGAGCAGCAACTTGTTGATGTAAAGCATCTGGCGGCTCACCTCCTGCATCGGGCCGTGAATCAGGTTGCGGGTGAACACCCAGTTGCGGGTGTTCACGAGCTCGGCTAAGTCGGGCAGTCGGTCGCGGGCCGCGAGGAAGCCCTCGGCCTGACGGGTGATGGCGCTGATCGCTTCGGGGGAGAGGGTGGTCGGCGCGCTCGCCCGGCTGCCGCTGCAGGCCGCCACGGAAACGCTCAACACCACGGCCAGGAGCAGCGCCGCCAGGCGGCGCAGGAGGCCCGGGCCCTCCAGGGCTGTTGCGGGAGCCGGGGCGACCGGACTGGCGGGGAGGACCATGGAATGGATCGGGTCAATGCCGCGACTGTACCGAGGCTGGCTCTGGTGGAGAACGCCGCTTAGCCGGTTGCAACAGCACTCTGCCGAAGCTTCGGGCCTCCCCAGGGATGGGCGCGGTTGGTGCCGACGGGCCATTCGCAGCCGGCCGGAAGGCCCCGCTCAGGCGCCTCGCGGCCCTGTGCTTCCCACCGATCGCTCTGATCACAATGGTCACAATGGGCGCAGTTGGACCTGGCCATGGGCTCCCCTTCGGCGATCCTGCAATTGATCTGTCCCGATCGCCCCGGGCTCGTGAGTGAGCTCTCCGGCTGGGTGGCGGCCAACGGTGGCAATATCCGCCATGCCGATCACCACACCGATGCCGGGGCCGGCCTGTTCCTCAGTCGGATCGAGTGGGGTCTGGAGGGATTTGGCCTGCCCCGGGCGGCGATCGTGCCCGCCACGGCGGCCTTGGCGGCCCGTCTCGGTGGCGAGGGCCAGCTCCACTTCTCCGATGCCATCCCCAAGGTGGCCATCTTCGTGAGCCGGCAGGATCACTGCCTGGTGGATCTCCTCTGGCGCACCCGCTCCGGTGAACTGCCGATGGAGGTGGCGCTGGTGGTGAGCAACCATCCCGACCTGGGCGGCGTGGCAGAGGGGTTCGCCATTCCCTTTGTGCATCTACCGGTGAAAGCTGCCAACCGCGCCGAGGCGGAGGAGGCCCAGTTGGCGCTGCTGGTGGAGAACGGCATTGAGCTGGTGATCCTGGCCAAATACATGCAAGTGCTCAGTGCCGGCTTTCTGGAGCGCTTCCCCGCCGTGATCAACATCCACCACTCCTTCCTCCCCGCCTTCCAGGGCGCCCAGCCCTATCACCGGGCCTGGGAGCGGGGGGTGAAGCTGATCGGCGCTACGGCCCATTTCGTGACCGAGGAACTCGATGGTGGGCCGATCATCGAGCAGGCCACCATGACCGTGAGCCATCGCGATGAGGTGGAGGATCTCATCCGCCTTGGCCGAGACACCGAGCGCTTGGCCCTGGCCCGGGCCGTGCGCCTGGTCCTGCGCCGCCAGGTGATGGTCTATCGGGGCCGGACGGCGGTGTTCGCCTGATGGGTTGCCGCCGGAGCTTGGCTGCGGCGGTGGCCTTCGGCCAGGCGGAACGTCTGGTGCGATCCTGCAGGATGGCTGGCTTTGCCTCCTTGAGCGCCTTTCTGCAAGCCCTTGATCGTCGGCTGCTGGCCCATAGGCCGGCCGCCGCGGCCCCCCTCGGCTGGCGCTGTTTCCAGATCGGGGTGTTCCTCTTGGCGGCCAGTGCCTTTCTCGGTGGCCTGTTCCTGCTGGTGGCCCTGATCCTCGGCAGCATGGGCCGACGCCCGCTTCTGGCCGCCCGGACGAACCGCCTGCTGCTTCTGGTGGCGGCCCTGATGGCGCTGGGCTGCTTCGGCGCCTACAGCGGCTGGCTGTCCTGGGTGGGCCTGGGTAACTGGCTGCCGTTCTTCTGGGCCTTCTGGGGCTTCCAGCCCTACCTCGCCACCGCCGCGGCCCGCCGCCGGGTGGCCCTGGCGCTGGTGGCGGCCACCGTGCCGGTGATCCTCACGGGCCTGGGCCAGCTCTGGTGGGGC
>JAPLIE010000210.1 GCA_026389265.1 Cyanobacteriota bacterium
TTCTGGACGGCGACAAAAAACAAGCAGCTCAACTTCGTTCAGCACATCAAGACGCTCCTCAAGGTGAACGGCCGCTGTGCGGTGGTCGTACCCGACAACGTCCTCTTCGAGGGGGGGGCAGGGGAGACGATCCGGCGGAACCTTCTCCGCCAGTTCGACTGCCACACGCTCCTGCGGCTCCCGACGGGGATTTTCTACGCCCAGGGGGTGAAGGCGAACGTGCTCTTCTTTGATCGCCGCGCCGGCAGTGCCCAGGCCAGCACCAAGCGGCTCTGGGTCTACGACCTGCGCACCAACAAGCACTTCACCCTCAAGACCAACCCGCTGCAGCGCGCCGATCTCGATGAGTTTGTGAGCCTCTATAAGCCCGGTGCCATCGATCAGCGCCAGCCCACCTGGAGCGAGCAAACCCCTGATGGCCGCTGGCGTAGCTACGAGCTAGAAGATCTGCTGGCTCGCGACAAGATCAGCCTCGATCTGTTCTGGCTGAAAGACGACAGCCTGCTCGATTCCGACAACCTCCCGGAGCCGGACGTGATTGCCTCCGAAATCGCGGAAGACCTGCGCAGCGTGCTGGAGCAGATGGAGGAGATGCTCGGGGATCTGGAGCCGGCCTGCTCGCCGTCGTGAACTTCGAGCCCACCGCCGTGAAGCGAAAACCACCCCCTAATCGCTTCACCCTGTGAAGCGATTAGCCTGAAGCCATGGCCCCTCCCTGGATCTGGCAGCAGTCCGACTGGCCCCAGTTCCGCTGGGATGCCGAGCGCTTACAGCCCCTGCTCGATCAGGCCCACCAGGCCCGTGAGCAATTGCTGGAGCGGATTCGTGCCTTGGAAACACCCCTGGCCCAGGAAGCGGTGTCGGCCCTGCTGGGCCGCGAAAGCCTGGGCACCGCCGCCATCGAAGGCGAACAGCTCGACCCTGGCCAGGTGCGCTCCTCGATCGCACGCCGCCTTGGCCTTCCTCTGGCCGATGGCCAGCCGCAGGCCTCCGCCCAGGTGGAGGGATTGCTGGATGTGTTGCTGGCCGCCACCGGCGAGCTCCACCAACCGCTCACCCTGGCCACCCTGCACCAGTGGCACCGCCGCCTGTTTGCCGACGGGCCGGATGGGCTGCGGGCCATCCGCATCGGCGAGCTGCGCGGCAACGACCCAATGCAGGTGCTGTCGGGCCCGATCGGGCGCGAGCGGCTCCACTTCGAGGCACCTCCTCGAACGGATCTGGAGACCCAGCTTGAGGAGCTTCTGGCCTGGATCGCTCACCCACCCGCCGATCTTGATGGCCTGTTGCGCGCCGGGCTGGTCCACTTCTGGTTTCTCACCCTCCACCCCTACGACGACGGCAATGGCCGCCTGGCCCGAGCGATCGGCGACCGTCTCCTGGCTCAGGCAACTCGCCCTGCCAGCCGTGAGGTGTTGACGGGCCGCGCCCTGGGTCTTTCGGCCCAGATCCTGCGCGAGCGGAAGGGTTACTACGCCGTGCTGGAGCATTGCCAGCGGGGCGATCTCGATCTCACCCTCTGGCTGATCTGGTTTCTGGAGCAGCTAATCGCCGCCGCCCAGCTCAACCAAGTCGTGATCGAAGCCGTGCGCCGCAAGGCCGCCTTCTGGTGGCACCACCGCCACAGCGGCTTCAATGCCCGCCAGCAGAAACTTCTCAACCGCCTGCTTGATGCCGAGCCCGAAGGCTTCACCGGCGGCCTCAGCCTGCGCAAGGCCGTCGGGCTTACCCACGCCAGCCGGGCCACCGCCTGGCGCGACCTGGCTGACCTGGTGGCCAAGCAAGCCCTCGCACCGATCGGCGCCGGACGCAACAGCGCCTACCGAATCCGCTGGCCTTGCTAGCAGGTCCCCTCACTCCATCACCGCAATCAAGAGATCCTCATCAGCCTCAAGGTTGGAGGTCACGCTGCGCACGTCGTCGAGCTCTTCGAGTGCATCGAGCATGCGCAGGCAGGGGCGCAGGGCGTCTTCGCTGTCCAGGCGGCAGGGCAGCGGGGCGATCCAGCGGTGCTCCCAGCCGGCCACCGGCAGCCCAAGACCGCGCAGGCCGTCCTGCAGGGCTTCGAGGTCGGCGTAGGCGGCCAGCACATCGGCGCCTTCGCCATCGAGGTTGTAGCCCACCACCGCCGGGCCACCGGCTTCCTCCAGCTCCAGCAGGCGCTCCAGCAGCGCCTCCTCCGGCAGGTCGCCCGCTTCGAGGCGCACCACGGAGCGCTGCTCGAACAGGTAGCTCACGCAGCCGGTTTC
>JAPLIE010000067.1 GCA_026389265.1 Cyanobacteriota bacterium
GACCGCCATCCCATTGCACGGCAAAAAGCAGTGACAGCAGTGCTTTTTGGCCCAGACTCCAGTCCTGGCAATCGATCCCTCAAACCCTAAAAAGAGAGTTTTGGGAGCACTAGGTCGCAGGTTCGAATCCTGTCGCCCCGATTGACTTTTCAGGGATTGGCCTAGGGAGATGGGAGAGATTTGGGGAGAGATTCCCTCTCCCGTCCTCGCCCGGTGGTCTCTCCCGCCCGAAGTGGGAGAGGGTCTCTCCCCTTTACCCTCGGGTTGGAGTCCTCAACACAGCTCCATCGACTTACGGGCTCCAGGATGGAGGTGCTGATCCTCCAAGGGCTCTGAGGCCGTGTCCAGCCGTCTGATCGTCTCCGACAACCGTGACGACCCGGGGCAACCCGCTGGTGCTCGGCGGTGAGGCCATCGATGCCGCAGCGCAGGACCCAATGGCGATCGGCAAGCTGATGGTCGACCAGGCCTGGGCGGAGGGAGGCGATCCCACCGGTGGAGGCCTGTACTACGAGCGGAACAGCAACCAGCACCGACGGCTGCAGGCCTTTGAGACGGGCAGCGAGGACTTCATGACCGGTGGCTGGGTGCGGGTGCTCGCCAGCGCCGAGCAGGTGCGCAAGGAGCGGGCCGGCATGGAGCAGGCCGCCAAGGCAGGCCTGGTGAAGATCCACGGCACCCACCGGGGCGTGCTGCTGGTGGAGTTCCTCGACGTTCCCTGGGGCTGAGCAGACGCCGCAGGGCTCCGGTCGGCAGCAGCCGTCCTTCAGCGTGCCACGGCTGTGCCGTGGCGTGCATCGGCCAGCCGCCGCCGCCCTCCGCTCCGGGGCCGGTGTTGGGGTGGCGGGCTCAGCCACTCTCCCGCGGCTGCGGTGGCCGGGCGGCTGGCAGCCGTCGGGGTGCTGGTGTGAGGCCCAAGATTTCCTCGCGCGACTGCGCGGGTATCGATCGATTTGGAGCGAATCTCGCTGCATTGGCTATCAAGCTGCTTGGCCCGCCAGGGGTGGTTGCGGTTTGGGCAGATCGCCTGCCCCGCAGCGATTCCGCCGCCCCATAGTGTGTTTGTACTGCTAAAATAAAGACTGCGCCAAAGGCCACGAGCCCATCGCCTGCGGCAACGAAATCCCCGGACAACTTGCCCCGTTCGTTTGCTCTGTAGCCCATGAGCTTTTGGGCATAGGAGTAATCCTGGTTGTTGTGGACGGGTATAGGCCGTAGCTGCCGGCAAGTCAACCTTGAATTCAGCCAACTCAAGCCCAGCTTTCTGCAACTCCTGCTTCAGCTTGACCTCGGCCCAGAGCAGTTCCTGGTGACTTTCCTCCTCGGCTCCATGGCTTTGGTTGAGCAGCTGGGAAAAGGAATTCAGCTGGTCACGCAGCTGATTGAATTCACCTAGAGCTGCATCCCGCCGAGGAGGCTGGGGTCGAGGCAGCAGAAGTCTTTCTCCCAACTCGTCATAGACTTCTCGCTTATTGGTCTTATCAGAAGCAATCCTTAGGCAATAGGGTTTGAGCCCAGCCTCTGACAGACGGGTGTAGACCACATCGAGAGCAACCTTCTTTTCGGCCACAAAGAGCACCCTTTTGCCGGCGTAGAGGGCATTGGCAATGATGTTTGTAATGGTCTGGCTTTTACCAGTACCAGGAGGCCCCTCTATCACCATAGAACGTCCACTCATCACATCGGCAATGCTTGCGAATTGGCTCGCATCCGCTTGGGTTATCAAGATCGGAACCTTTTCGGCAATTGACGGTTGATCCACATGGACGTCCTCTGCCACAATCCCTGACTCACTACCTTGCTCATTATCCGACAGTTCAGCAGCCATTAATTTCTTAACTAGCGCTGATGACTGGACGATCTGGGGATCAAGATCCTCATAGAGACCTAGACCACTAAAATTCAGTAGGGCAAGTTTCAGGTTGGGGCGTACTGCCCAGCCATCCACCTCGGCAACGGCTTCAGCGACCTGATCAAAGTAAGCCTTAAGGTTTCCACCGTCTTCAGTCAGGTTCGGTAGTGGGAAATCAATCAAAAAGTCACGCCGCAAGCGTTCCTTCAAGGTGACGTTGCCCACAGGAGCATCTTCTGTTCCCCGTAAGGAATAGCTCTTGGCTCCTCCACGGGTTGAGAATTTGATCAGCTCGACGGGTAACAGGATTAAAGGTGCATAGAACGTCTTGTTCTTCTCGGACCACTCCAAACAACCAAATGCTAGGTAGAGGATGTTGTTTCCTGTTTCTTCAATTGAACTGCGTGCGCTCTTCCGCATGCTCTCTGCCAAGCGGTCCAAGCGTTGTGCCAAAAGCAACACTTGCAACGTGCCATTTTTACTAGGAGGCTTCTTGTCTGAAAAGGATAAGTCGTAACTGGGGTTAATCCCTTGCGTTTCCGCCCATTTTGCTAGGTTTTTCGTTGCGCTGCTTTTGCCTCTCTGCTCGAACTCTTCTCTTACCTTTGAGCGCAACCGATCTTCCGCCTGGGCTAAGGCTGGACTAAATTTCTTGTCATCTGAACTATCTGCATGAATCTGCTGATAGAGGGGATCCTGTTCTCGAGCCCGAACAAGAGCTGCTTTGAATTCTTCCCCTTCAAGCTTTTTCTCCTCCTCTTCGGGAGGATCGGGAAGCGGCTTGAGTTCGAGTGTGTAGCCGGAGCATAGGTTGTTAAGAATAGCCTGAGGGTCACTAGCAACAAAGCGCATCAGCCTTGCCGTTCTCTTGCTCGCGAGAGAAAGATTGAGAAGATTGTTCCTGGATGTCAGATCCAGAAGTTTGTTGCGAAACCCCTCAAGGGTGGGCAGAAGATAGCTGTTAACATCCTTTGATGCTCTCGCCATCTGCCGCTGCTCCCCGCCCTTTGGGTTGACTGTACTTTGAGCATAGCACATTCATTAGATTAATTGCCTTATTCGCGGGGGGCGCTATTGCATGTTCTTTCGTTGCTTGCTATTGAGATAGATCCTGTGCACGAAGGAAGGCTTGCTTTACCGGTAGGTATTTTTGATTGGTAGCCAGGCAGTTTGAGCGATTGAGAGGTGTCAGCGACCTCTGGTCTTCGGCTCAATGTTGGCGTATCGTTCGCCTTTTGAGAGCGTCGTCAGCCCCCAGGATCCTGTCTCCCACGGTTGCGACAGGCCCCTGCTGACCAAGCCCTCGAATAGCCGCCCGACATGTTCGCAACAGGAATGACGAGGAGGTCCACCAGGCAGGTGGGCGCAAGATCGTTGCCTCTGTCTGTTGGTAGCCGTTCAGGACGCCGCCGCCGGCCCTTCCCATGTTGCGGCACTCGCGCAAGGGTTCCACGAGCTGGCCACCACAGGGGTTCGGTAGCCGGGTGGACCTGATTGCAAATGATCCTGGCCAGCCCTTGCGCGGCGCCGCCTCTGGGTCGGGTCCTCCGCCGTTATGGCCATGGCCCAAGTCCAGGTTCTCCACGATGTGCTCCAGAGCGGGATCCGCTGGCGCGTCACCCTCCATGCCTGCCCCGATCAGGGCTCCCTGGTGCGCTTTGAGAAAAGCGGCAAGGGCGGGCGGCTGTTGCATCAGGAATCTGCCCAGTGGAATCGGCTGGCTGGTGGCTTCCTGCTTCCCCGCGAGCGGGTAGCGGGCGGGATGGTGCCGAAATACTTGGTGGAGCGCATCGAGGCCATCCTGCGCGGATCGTCCCTGCCGGCCAGGCGCTCTGAGCGGGAGCAGGTGCGGGGGAGGTTGGTGCGGGCCCGGTAGTGGTTTGCCGAGGGGGGCACGCCGTCCCCCTCTTGCTCTCGACCTTGCCACCGGCCCCTCGTGGACAGGCTCCGCCCAGGCCTCTCCATGGTGCGGGGCGGCCTCAAGGATCGGGCCAGGCCCGCTGCGCGGGTCCTTGACCCCGCCCCGCCCTGCTTTCGGGTCCTGCGCTGCGCCCCTTCATGGCCCATTCGCACCAGTCCCGCCGCTCCTATCTCCAGTCGCTTGGCTCTCAGGTCCTGGTCGATCTGAGCGATTGCTGCTGCTTCCGCTCCCTGCCTCGGCTGGGGGAGGTGGTGGATCAGATCCTCTTTGAGCGGCAGCTGGTTCAGCCGCCGCTGCCGCTGGATCCCGAGGTCTTGGAGATGCTGCCCTATTGAGGGTGGCGGGGGCTGCGGCCCCTAACCACACAAGGACTCATGGCGGCTACTGAGCTCCAGCAGCTTCGGTGCGGAGCAGACGCCACCCGCCGCCGCGAAACTGGCGAAGGCTGCAAGGGCCCTTACTAATTCCCCGGAGGCCGCCGCGTCCTCGTCGTTGCCCACCAAGCGATGCCGATGGTCTGGCCACCTTGCCGATCGCAGCTCCCGGGCTGTCTGCCTGGCCTCTTGGGGGTGGGGGGTGGCGATGCTGAAGCAGAGCGGCATGGATCCCGAGAAAATATCCAACTTGGTCGAGGCCGGATGAGAATCGTACCGCTTCAATCTGCACTGCCTCTAATGACATTGACTAAACACCACCCGCATGGGCTTGATTCACTTAACGAGCTAAGTCTCTCGTTTTTTGAAGAATTGGATTGCCTGGTGAAACAAAATTTTCACGGGGGACGAAAGAGGGGATGATTATTTTCATACTTTGAGGAGTCTCGATCACAGTCGCGTTATCTTTTGTTTTAAATGAGGCATTGATCCGATCGCCGGAGGGTGATATTGGATGAATCTCGACCGATCCGCTAGACAAAAAGATATAAGTACTCCTGTCGCCATCGGCCCATGTCACGTCATACGTGGTTATGCCATTAGGGTTTTCTTTTGATGCAAGTATGCAATCCATCGAAACAGCTTTTGCATCAGATGCTTCCTCCAGCACGCAGCTTCTCGTTTCCGGAGGGCTCGGCTTTGAAGGTGGTAGGCCCTTCAGTTGATTGTCTAATGCCTGAGGCTTATCACTGCCCGAAACCGGATCCTGGATGGAAGGCTCTGCTGGTAGATCGAGTTCTAACTTCCTGCTCTTGGGTGGTTCATTTTTCGCGGCCTCAAGCGTAAACTCAGTTTTTGTCTTGCTTGAAAGAAAAGAGGTTAGCTTGGATGCATCATTAACATCTGCAATCCTGGCGACCTGAAGTTTGCCACTCGAATTGATAAATGCATCAGAGCAGAAGTCACGAGTTACGATTGTCCTTAGATCTTCCGTGCCTGGGCCTACTACTAACCACGTACCATTGGTATCGCTACATGTTGCTTTGGGCTCGGCAACTTCTTTTTTGGGTTCAACAGCAGGCTTTGCCACTTGTGGCGACAAAGTAGGCTCACTATAATTATCCGGAGTCGGCGAGTAACCGACATCTGCATTGGGCTGTTTGGTATTGGCCGAGACTAAAGCCAAAAGTGCCACCCCTAGTGCTAAGGCTACAAGGCATCCCTTACCACTGCTCGGGGTATAAGTGGGATCACGATCAGCCCATTCGATTTGGGTTTGATCATCTTGTTTTGGCCAATAGCCTGGCTCCTTCCTTGCCTCTTCGGTCTTAGTTCTGACAACCGTCTGTATGCTCGATTCGAGCTGAGCCTCGATTTGCTGTCTTACGGCCAATGCGCTTTTTTGCTCTGTGTACCAATTTCCATTACTGCTTTTGCGTCTTCGATAATAATGGCCATCCTGTGCCTGCCTCCAGTTGCCGATGATAAAATTTGATCTAGATGATGTGGTCTGCTTGGCCAGCCACTCCATCTTGGGAATGGCTTCTGATGAAGTAATGCGAAACCATTCAGACTGAGGCATTCGCTTGTGCGCAAACATTGCATGTAGAGCTCGCTCCCATTTTGCAGCATTCTTGCAAGAAACGACACTGATCTGTGTGGTTACTGAGCCAACCTTTAACTCCTTCTTTCGGCGCTCCCAGTTGGTTGTCATGCCAATCTTATGAAGGCCTGACCCCTTGTCCTGTATCAAGTAGACACACTCCATTGATGATTCCTTTTGATTCAGTCCGAAAACGATATCGGCATTCTACTATTTTACTACAGGCTTTGGTTTCCAATCTGCGCAGTGCTTTAGGTTAGGTAGTCCAAGTCTGCCCATTGGCCTGGGGCGATCCCCGATGCAATGGGTGTCAGAGTCTTCCTGGCACACCCCGCCTGCCAACGATCAACTCTCCTTCTCACATACCCACATCAACTACCTGGTTAATGACGCGTTCTTCGCACCACCTGGAACAGTTCCTCCAGCACATCCTTCACGTCATTGGCCTCTTCGGGGAAGCTTGACAAGCGCAGAGCCCTGGCGGTCATCTCGGTTTCGATCTCTGCCAGGCATTGGCGCAGGTGCGTGAAGGCCTCTGCCACAACGATCTTGGTCTGCAGTGCCATCTGGGTTGACTCCAACTGCAACCAGCATTCCCATAGGCGGAGAACGCTCGCCTCAAACCCCACGTGGCCAGAGCAGTCCCTTGGTGGGCCTGGCGGGGGTGCCGCTGCCATCTCCCCCGTCTCCACCACCGCTGGAGCTGTTGAGCAACGGCCCCTGCTGTGGGTGCTGTTTGGTACAGGCGGCACTCATCGGCGGGAAGTGGCGGATGAAGTCCGCCGTGCCGGTGATCAATTGGCAGCTCACTGGCGGGAGGCCGCTGATGAAGTGGAGCTCATTGCAATCCCGCCAGTGGCTCAGGGCCAGGGGTGAGCTCCAGGGGCTGACCTGGCTGTGGCTGGTGCCGCTGGGCAACCAGAGCCAGATGTCGTGGGCGAGGGAGCGCTGGCCCAGCTGCAGCATCACCCCATCGGAGCGGGTGACCTTGCCGAAATGGGTGCTGGCGCCGCGGATCGTGGTGGCGCCGATGAACAACGGCGCCGGCAGCTGGATCAGCGGCGGCGGGGTATCGAGCAGCCCCTGGAGATCGAGCACCAGGTCGTAGTGACCGATGGCGATGCCGCTGCGCAGCTGGTGGCCGTTGCTGTGGAGGCTGGCGCTGAGGGAGGGGGGAAGGCTGCCAAAGCGATTGCCGCTGTAGCCATGCAGCGCCACTGTCTCGTAGGGCTGCCGGCTGGTGCGGGGGAAGATGGCCAGTGAGCACCAACCCGGGGTGCCAGGGCTCTTGTAGAGGGCATGGCAGCAGTCGCGGTGGAGCTCGTCGTTGCCGCCGGGGGTCTTGCGGGCCCAGCAGATATACTCTCGGCCGGGTGTGGTGTCCTGGGCGATCAGCAGGATCGCGCCGATCGAGGTGGCGCCAGCGATCGTGCTGTCGATGTAGGCAAGCCCGGCGCTGTTGGCCACGGAGTTGCTGTAGGCGCCGTAGCCGCCGTTGCTGGTGTTGTTGGAGAAGGTGCTGGCCTTGGCGGAGCCGAACTGCCCAGAGCTGTAGGTCTGCGTATCGCCCTGGAGGGTGACACCGCTGGCGGTGGGACTCTCGACGTGAAACCAGAGGTGGGCGGGCTCGATCGGGTGGCCGAGCTGCCAGGTGTAACCCCAGCGGGTGGCGGTAGGATCGGCGTGGGAGCGGATGACGGAGAGGGGGGTATCGGCAGGGGGTTCTTTGCTCACTCAAGTGAGCAAAGAACCCCTGGGTTTCCGATCTGCGCTCTGCTTTGGGTGGCGTCGCGACTGAAGGCTCTGCCTGCTCGGCCTCGATCTCTAGGCCCGTGGGATTTGCCCTCATACCGGCCCACCGGTCGGAGGCGCTCCCCAACCAGCCGGGACGGCTGTTGCCATGCCCGACGCCCCAGAATCCCTCTGTGGGACTGGCGCCTGGGCCAATCGCTTGCTGCTAGCCCACTGCCTGGCAGCCTCTCAAGGAGACCAAGCAGAGGGCTGGGCCTGAGCCAGGGCTGCTCATGGACGCGTCCCCATGGTCCAGGAGGTCGGCGAGCAAACCGGTGATTTGCTCACCTATTTGCTCACATGCCCCTCGGCCAATCGGTGAAAAGTCAATCGGGGCGACAGGATTCGAACCTGCGACCTAGTGCTCCCAAACCAATAGACAAATCCTGATCACCACTGGCGAGACCCGTTGCAGCAAGGGACTTTGTCAGAGGCTGTCATGGCCTGTCAGGACCAAAACAGCCATTTTTCCGTACAATTGTACGAATCCTGGGCCGGGTGCTTTATGGCAGAAAGAGTCAGCCATAACCAGGCCTGGGTGAAGGGTTTTCGGGCCTCCGTTCGTACAAGTACGAGTGAGGGTTGGTGGGTGCGCGAGCACCGAGGCCGGATGCGTCTTGAGGTGAAGGCCCCCGACGGACGGATGACCTCCGTGGCCCTCCCCTTCGACTGGGTCAAGGGGCAGACCGGTGACGCGGTCGCAAGGGTGCGCTCGATCTATCGCTTTGCCTGCGACGGTCACACCCTCAAAGCAGCGGCAACCCTGGCCGCCGGAGAAGCGCCAGCGGCCCCGATCGACTGGCCCGCCGTTGCGGAGGGATTCCGGGTGCAGAAGCTGCAGCACGGCACGACCGTGAAACCAGAGACCTGGGAAGCCCATTACCTCCCTGTTGTCTCAGCAGCCGTGGAGCTCCTCTCCAGCCGGAAGGCGCCGATGAACCCAGCTGATCTGATGGATCAGTGCATTCGCTCCTGGCCCCCTGGCAGCCGGACGCGCCAGATCCGTGCTCAGTCGCTGGCTCAGTTCCTGCGGTATGGCGTGCATCGCGCAGGGGTGCCTGTTCTCTGGGCCCCTCCGACCAATCTCAGGCAGCACGTCGGCATCAAATCCAGAGAGGCAGCATCTGCCAGTCAGAAGGGTGATCCCTTCACAGACCAGCAGATCCTGAACCTGATCGCAGCACTACCCCAGGATGTAGCCGGACTTCGCTGGGCCAATGCCATCCGTCTGATGGCGGAGCTGGGACTAAGGCCAATCGAACTGCTGCACCTGACGATCCGAACAGATTCATCCACTCGAAAGCCCTACTGGTGGTGCACTTACCGCAAGCGAAGTGGTGGAGGTTCGACAGATTCACGCCGACTATTCCCTCTACCTCTGATTGCCGAAGATGGTGAGGCCATCAATTGGAACCTATTGAAACAGTGGCAGGCCAAGTTGATCGAACTGCCGCCACTGAGCGGTGGGAACAGTCCTGCTGATTGCATCAAGACCTATCTGAACCGACAGCCGGCTTGGCGATCCCTACGAGAAGCGATGGCTGCTAACGTCCAGCGCGCTGTGCCCTACAGCTTCAGGCACAGCTACAGCCTGCGCGGGCACCAACGCGGAATCGATGCCGGCAGCATGGCCCAGGCCATGGGACACAGCCTTGAGGTGCACTGCCGCTCCTATCCCTGGGCCAGTGTGGCAGGGACGATTGCGGCGTTCGATCGGGCCAACACGATCTTGCGGGCAGAGGCGAGCTGAGCGAGCTCGGGCATCAGGTGCTTCTTTGACCGTGGAAGTCAGCGCAAGGACAGTGAAAGTGGCAGTCCTTCCGTCTCAAGCGTTGCTGCGGTTCGCGTAGACACGGAGCGATTCACCAGCCATGCATCAGCCATCCCCAGCATTCGTAGTGCCATGAGCAAGCGCCTGATCGTTTCCGACAACCGGGAGGACCCGGGCAACCCACTTGTGCTCGATGGAGAAGCAATCGATGAGGCGGCCCAGGATCCGCTGGCGATTGGCAAGCTGATGGTCGATCAGGCTTGGGCAGAGGGCATCGACCCAACCGGTGGGGGCCTCTACTACGAACGCAACAGCCATCGCCATCGCCGACTGCAGCCATTCGAGACAGGCAGCGAGGGCTTCATGACTGGAGGCTGGGTGCGGGTCCTTGCCACCCCGGAACAGCTGCAGCGCGAGCGCGTTGGGATGGAAGCTGCCGCGGCACGGGGGCTGGTGAAACTGCACGGCAGCCACCGGGGCGTGCAGCTGGTCGAATTTCTGGATGTGCCCTGGGGCTGAGCAGGCGCCTCCGGAAGCTGCGGTCGGCAGCGGCCGTCCTGAACTTGCCACGGCTGCGCCGTGGCTGACGTCAGACAGCCGCCGCCGCCCTCCGCGAGGGTTGTGGTGGGGGCAAGGGCCCGGTGATTCTCCCGCGGCTGCGGTGCCGCCACTTACGCGGTCGGCAGGTGATAGTCAGGGGTGCCGATGGCTAGGGGTTGCCTCGCGCGACTGCGCGGCTGTCCATCAGGCCTGAGCCCCAGGCCGGTCGGAAAGATGGCCAGCTGGCTGTCACCGAATCCAGGCCTGTGAGAATGAGCCAGAACCCCTCAGATCCAAGCAATCGCAGTGGCTCTGCAGTGCCTGAAGTGCTTTTGTACTGCTAAAATAAGGGTCACGCCAAAGGCCCCGAGCCCATCGCCTGCGGCAACGTTATCCCCTGATCTCGCCATCACCGCCGCCTATGTCTGAGCGACCGTGATGCCCCGATCAGTTGTCACCCACGGCAACTGATTCCATGGCTGTTTGTACATCATCCAGGCCCGTTATTGGCGCCGGTCGTTCCCTTGTGATCGCGGCCGGCGGCGGCCGTGATCTGGCCTGGCCCCATCAGCGCGTTGCCGCTGAGCTGCTGGCCCGCAGCGGCGGCCGGCTTGTCCATCTGCTGCTCCACGGCGGGGCCCGAGGAGCCGATGCCGCCATTGCCCGCGCGGCGCATCAGCTGGGCTGGTCGGCGCTGGTCATGCCCGCCGAATGGCGGCGCCATGGCCGGGCCGCCGGGCCGATCCGCAACCGGGAGCTCCTCGAGCTGGCGGTGGCCAGGGCCGAGGCCCACACCTCCCCTGGTGTCTCCACCTCCGTGCTGGTGGTGGCCTTCCCCGGTGGGTCCGGCACGGCCTCGCTGGTGAGAGAAGCCCGCCGCATGTCCTCCCGTTCCCCGGTGCCAATCGCCGTGGTGGAGGTCAGCCCATCCGCCGCTCGCTGGGCCGATCCCGCTGCTGCTTCTTGCCCCTGAAACCTTCCGCGCCTGTTGGCGCATCCGTTCCCATTCCTTTCTCACCGTCATGCCTGTTCTCACCTCCATCGCCGTCGCTCCCGCCATTGCCCCAGCAGCGTCTGCTCCAGAGTCCTCTGGTCCGGCCTGCTCCCTGCAGCGCTCAGGTTCCCTGTGGCAGCTGGGCATCGAGGCCCAGGAGCTCACCACCGCCATCGGCCAGCTGGCCGAACAGCTGGAGGCCGATGAGCCCGAGCAGCGCAGCAGCGCCCTCGCTGAGCTGGAGGCCGCCCTGCTGGCCGAGGAGGGCAACAAGGCGGCCCTGGCCGCCAAGGCCGATGCCACCTGCTGGGTGATCGAGCATCTGCGCGGCCAGGCCGCCTACCGCCAGCAGCAGGCCAAGCGCCTTACGGAACTCTCCCGGTCCGATGCAGGCCGGGCCGACGCCCTGGAGGAATCACTCGTTCTGGTGCTCACCCGGCTGCAGCCACAGGCCACACGGTTCTCCTTCCCCAATCACGAGCTCACAAGCCGCAGATCCCAGGCCGTCGAGATCGACGACGAGCAGGCCCTAGCTCCCGAGTGGCTGACGGTAAAAACCACCACTCAGCCGGATAAGGCCGCCATCAAGCAGGCCCTCAAGGCCGGCCACCAGATCCCCGGCGTCCAGCTCCTCTCCCACCGCAGCTGGCGCATCACCTGAGGGGTGCAGAGCCGCCCTCGATAGGGGTCCGCTGCTGGGGCGGGCCCAGGCCATCACCTCCACCCACCACGAGAAGCCATGGATCTCTCCACCTACGGCAGCACAACCGCCAACACCACACCCACCAGCCCACGGCCCAGGGGCCACATCTGGTCCACCCGCCTGGCCAGCTGGGTGGTGCCCATCACCCGCAAACCAGGCCGACGGCCTTCGCCCGATCACATCCACTGCAGCGAACCGCCCTGCTGGGTGCTGATCGAGCTGCTGCCGCCTGAAACCTCCGGCCACTGATCCCGAACCCTGTTCCCACCCATCCCCTCGATGCCATGACCTGCACGTTCTCCGCCGAGCAGATCCAGTCCCTCTCCGCCCCCCTCGATCGCGGCAAGGTCAAGCAGCGCGAACAGGGCCGCGCCAAGGTGAGCTACCTGGAGGGCTGGCAGGTGATCGCAGAAGCCAACCGGATCTTTGGGTTCGACGGCTGGCAGCGCGAGACGGTTGCTCTGCAGTGCGTCTCCCAGGCGGAACGTCGTATCGGCCGTGAGCCGAGCAAGCCCTCCGATCCACCGCAACGCGACGGCTGGGGCGTCACCTACACAGCCCGGGTGCGGGTGGTCGTCAGCGGGATCGTGCGCGAGGGCAGCGGTGCCGGCCACGGCATCGATGTCGATCTGGGCCAGGCCCATGAATCCGCCCTCAAGGAGGCCGAGACCGATGCCATGAAACGGGCGCTGATGACCTTCGGGAACCCGTTCGGTCTGGCGCTCTATGACAAGCAGCAGCGAGAGGTCACCTCAAGCGTCACCGGGGGCCCCTCACGGGGGGAGATCACCGAGCGCCCCTCTCGGGGCGACATGCCGCCCCACTCCCCCAACGGGATCGCACCCAATGCCGCCGCCGGAAACGGCTCGCTGCGGCGCTCACCGGCTGGCAACGGTCACCGTCCCAGCAGCCACCCACCCGCAGGCCAGCACTCCGACGCTGCAGCGGCTGATGGCCGCCAGGAGGCCCAAGTAGATCCGGCCTTGCTGCCCCTCGATGGCACCACCATCCGCCGGATTCACGCCACCATCCGCAGCCTTCCCCAGCCCCAGCTGGAGGGGTTCACCAAGGCCTTCCGCAAGCGGTTTCAGGTGCCAGCGGAGGCCACCTCCATCGCGGATCGGATTTGCCAGAAGCAACACCACGACTGGATCGAGGCGTTCCTGGTGCAGCACCAGACGGCAGCGGTGGCCAGCTGAGCCGATCACTCCTCGTCCAGTAATGGCGGCCCACTAATGCCCGTCCCGGCACCCGCAAGGCCTGGGGCCGCTGCGATCCGCTCCCGCAGCCATGCGGCCATGGCCAGCACAGCCGCTTGGCTGGCGAGCTCCTGGGGCACCAGCAGCCAGAGGCGCTCCACGAGCGGCTCCCATGGCCACACCGCCGTCAGCGCCGCCTCCCGCCAGGGGCTGGTCTGCAGCAGCGACGGCGGCACCGGCAGCAGCCCATCACCCCGCAGCAACGCCGCCAACCAATCGCTGGCAGCAACGGCATCAAGCGGGGTGATGGCCGCCAGCTGCTGCTCCTGCAGGGCGTGATGGAGCGCCGGTGCAGCCGCCAATGGCGGTGCCAGGAACCGGAAGCTCCGGGGCGGTGGCGCAGCGGCGGAATCGGGGCCGCTCAACCGGCAGGCGAGGAGCAGCCCCCAGCGGCCCAGGGGCAGCCAGGCCATCCCCTCCACCGGAGCCGGGCAGACGCTCGCCAGCAGCACCGCCTCCAGCTCGCCAGCACGGAGCAGCTCACCCCACTGGCTCAGGCTCCGCCACAGCAGCGGAGTCGGCCCCGGAGGGGCGAGGGCATCGAGCAAGTGCTGATGGAACGGGCCAGTGGACACACGCAGGCCGGTGGCAGGGCGGAGAGGAGGTGGAATCGGAGCAGGCAGCGGATCTCGCGCTGGTCGGCGGGTGGCGGAATGCTCCTGCCACCACGGCCGTAATCGGCCTTTGGTACTGACCGCCACCAGCAGGGCAAGGAGCGCTACCGAATCGTGATGAATGTAGCAGGAATGGCACCGCCACTTGCTGCCCAATGGAGCTGGGGATGTGCCCTTTGATCCAACGCCCATGACTCCCTCCACCGCATCGACGACGGCCTCGCAACGACGCCGCAGCTCGGATCCGCCGGCTCGGCCGCTGCGCTGCCACCTGCTGATCGGCCCGCCGGCCAGCGGCAAGTCCACCCTCGCCCGCCAGCTGGCAGCGCTGCTGAGCGGGACTGAGGAGCCTCCCCCCTGTTACATCAGCAGCCGCGACATTCGCGCCGAAATCTTTGGAGATCGCGGTGTCTTTGGCCCCTGGGATGACATCGCTGCGGTGATGCACCAACGCATCCAGGAGGCTGTCGGCTCAGGCGCTCCGGTGATCGTGGAAGCCACCTTCTCGCGCCGGGCCTGGCGGCTGGCGATTACGCAAAGGTTGGAACTGCCGGTGCCGGTGGAGTGGATCGGCTGGTGGCTGCGCACACCGCGCGAGCTCTGCCAGCAATGGAACCGGCGCCGTGATCACAGCGTTCCCGAGCAGGTAATCGACAACCATGTCTCGCTGCTGGCTCAGGCCCCCTTCTCGCACAGCCGCTCGGAAGGATTCGCGGCGGTGGTCTGCGTCGAACCCCATCACCATGAGCAACTGGAGCCCCACCTGCAGGTGGTTCTGGGGAAGTTGGAGCGACGGATCAGCGCCGCCCGCAACCGGGACGCCCGGCTGATCCCCCATGGCTACTCGCGCCTGCTGGAGTGCGAGCGGCTGCTCCATCTGATCCAACTGCTCAGCCGCCAGCCGGAACTGACCGCGACCAACGTCCAGACCTCCCCCGAGGAATCTGCAGGCCTGGCCGAGCGGGCCGCGGCCCTGCTTGCCCGGACCCATGGGCCCTGTTATGCGGATGTGAGCGCGATCGCCGCCGACCTGGACTGGTTGCGGCAACAGGGGTTCACCACGACCTGGCGCGTCAACTCCGAGCAGGGGAAACCCGCGCCGATGCGGGCGGTGGAGCCGCCGCCCTGGCCGGCGAAACAGCCTCTCTCCACGGGCGGCTGGTCAGCACTGGGCGATCGCGAGGCCTTTTGCCGTGCGCTCACCCTGCTGCGCCACATCCTTCACCACCCCTTTGATCGACAGGAGGGGGTGGCGATCGACCACCACCTCGCCGCAAGGCTCAAGACCCTCAGCGGCGGCCGTCACTGCTGGACCCCCCGCCAGTTGCACCAGAGCATCACCACCGTGCTCACGCCCTATGGCTTTCGTGATGCGGCAGGCAGTGGCCGCCACGGCTACGCCCTCGGGGCCTCGCTGCTGCCCTTGCCGCTGCAGGTGGAGATCCATGGGCTGCTGCAGGCCAATGCCGATCGACTCGGTGATCCCAGCGTGCAGGCCATCGCCCGGGAGCTGGGAAGGCGGTTGCAACGCAGTGGCATCGTCATCGAGGCGGTGCCGCCGGTGCGGGCTTACTTCAACCGTTCCTTGCTGGCGGGCGATCAGCGCAGAAGCGGCACCCTGCTCAACACCGAGCAGGCCGAGCAGCTGCGCGGCGCCATTCAGCAGCACCAGCGAGTGGTGTTCACCACCATCGCCGCCTCCCATGCAGGACTGGAGGAGATCCGGGTGTGGCCGTTGCAGTTGATCTTCCACACCAGTGCCTGGTATCTGCTGTTTGAGCACGACCACATCGGCCAGACAGAGGGGTTGCTGGCCTGCCGCCGGATCGATCAGCTGGGGCTGCGCCGAATCGAAACCGGCAGCTGCCGCAGCCAGCCGTCCCATGCGGCGGCGCTGCTGCGCGGCGAAACCTTGCAGCACTGCTGCGGCAGCCTTGAGTTCGGTGATGCCCTCCAGGCGCAGCAAGCGGTTTGCGGGACGCCATCGGAGCAGCGCAGCAAGGCGATGGGCACCTTGCAGCTGAGCTGTGATGCCACCGCCTTTGCCCTGCTCCGTGAGGAGGTGCGGCGCTTCCCGGCGGCGGCGGTGCGCCTGTCGCGCCCCCTGCCCGGCGATGGAGTGCTCAGCCCGCTGGGCGAGCAGGCAGCGCTGCATCCGTGCAGCCGCTCCAGCCACCCCTACCCGGTGGAGATCGACCTACCACTCTGGACGCTCGAGCGTGACTCGGACCTGCGTCGCTGGCTGTATGCCCTGGGCGGCGGGGTTCGGATCGAGTCGCCGCTGACTCTCCAGCGAGAGCACCGGTACTGGCTCCAGTCCGCCCTGGCGGCGTACCCCAGGAGAAGGGAAATCAAGAAACAGCGGGTGCCGAAGCGGCTGCGGCAGACCGCAGGGGCGACGGGCAGAAGAGGAACGCTGCTGGAGAAGGCTGAGTCCTGAGGGCAGGGCCGCCCCTCACACCCCCCTCGGCCACAGCACGCCGGTGCTCGGCCGGCCGCTGCCGCCACCACTCCCCCCGCCCCCTTGGAGCTGTTTGGCATAGAAGGGGTGCTGCCGCACGCCTGCAGCGCCGAGTGCTGCCGTTGACCAGTCGATCAGGAAATCCGGCCCGACGGCTGGTCCCATCGCCACCGGGCCTGGGGTGAACAGCGGGCAGAAGCTCAGCCGATCCGGGATCGTGCTCCAGGGCAAGGAGCCGACCGTGTCCCAGCCCGCCCGTGGCTGCGTACCTGGTGGGTTCAGGTACCAGAGGTCAGTGGCGCCGCTGTAGGCCGCCGCCAGCTGGTAGAAGGTGCCGGCTCCACCGGGGTTGCTCACCCGGCCCAGGCGGCGCGGGTCCGAGAGCTGGTTGCTGCCCAACCAGAAGCAGTCCGGCAGCGCGATGCGTGGCTGGAGGATCCCCGGCGCGAAAACACCGCTGGTGGTGTTCGCATACAACCCGCAACCGCGGATCAGCTGCTGATCGTTGCCAGTGGGCGGCAGGGGAATGATTGAGGCCGCCACCAGGGTGTTGTTGCTCCAGGTGTAGCTGTTCTGCGAATAAAACATGCCGGTGTAGGAGTTGGAGCGATTGAGAACCACACTCCAACCGCTCACCGCCGGCGAGCGAAATAACAGCAGGGTGTGATTCTGCGTGTTGATGTCGGTCCCGATCGGCGCAATCGTGTAGCAGAAGAACTCACGGCCCGGCGTCGTATCGGCCTGAATCAGCAGAAAGCCAGCCAGATCCCAGGACGGTGTGCCATCGGAGGCGTAATGCGACAGGCCGGCATTGACGCTGAAGAGGGTCGCCGAGAAGCTGCCGTAGCCGCCGTTGCTGCTGTCGTTGGTGTAGGCGCTCTCGAGGCCCAGTTGCAGGCGGGCGGAGCTGCTGCTGGAGTTGTAGCCCTGAACCTTGGAGCTGTTGGAGAAGCTGAGCAGCACCGGCGTCTGGGGATGGCCTAGCCGCCAGACGTAGCCGTAGGTGATGGAGCCTGTCGCGGCGCTGTGATCCTTGATGAGCGACAGCGGCACCAGGGCATTGGCCGGTGTGGCATTCACCTCCGCCGAGAAGGCCGTGAAGGCTTCCGCGAGCTTGAGGCCCGGATCAGTGGGCAGCTTGCTGGTCCAGTTCCAGAGCGGCCATTGCAGGGCGGAGCAGGTGAGTGGCATCGGTTCAGGTGGTTGGGTCCTTGAGCTGCACCACCAGGCGGGCGCCGCCGAGCTGAAGCCACTCGCTGCCATCGGCAGGCTTGATGTAGCCAAAGCTCGTGAAGGTGCGGTTGTAGAGCGCCAGGTCCGCCGGCAACGCCACCGGGTCCCACCACTGCACCGGCGGCAGTGGCTGCTGGTAGAAGACCGTCGGTGTGATCGGCACCCATTGGGCCGGGCGCACCAGCATCAGTGGCGTCGCTGATGAGAAGAAGTCAGCGCGGAAGACGGTGGAGAGCAGCACCTGGGGCCGCGCCTGGTTCCAGGCCACCGTGGCGATCACACCGGCCATGTCGGTGAGCGAGAGGTGCCACTGGCCTGAGACCACGTCCTTGGCGATCAGCAGCGCCACCGCCTGACGGTTGGAGAAGGAGTGCTGAGAGAAGGCAAAGCAGAAGAACTCCTGGCCTGCCGCCAGGGAGGAGGCCACCACCGCCCCCAGCGGCAGCGGTTGAGATCCAAGGGTGATCAGGGAACTCGTGGTGCCAACCCCGCCGGTGAGGCTGCCGTGGCCACCGAGGGCCGAGCCTGGCGAGAAGCCTGCTGCCAGGCCGGCGTGGGTGGTCACAGCGCCCGTGGTCAGATTTGCCACCCACTGGCTGATCAGCTCCACCGGCTGGCCGCCGCTGAGCGCCGCCAGGCGTGCCTTGATCGTCCAGCCGCAAAAGCCCGGCGCCCCGTCGGGGCCGGTGAGCAGGCTCAGCAGTTGGGTCGGGTTCTGTCCGTTGGCAGCCGTGATCCAGGCCATCAGCAGGGCATCGACCTCGCCAAACAGGCCCGGTAGCGCAAAGCCCTGGTCCCCCCGGCGGCTGAGATCGGTGATCGTCGCCGCCATCAGCCCCCCACCGAATCGTTGAGCACCAGGGCCAGCACGCCCAAGCTGGCCGTGTGGGCGCCGCTCACCTCGGTGCGCAACCGCGCCCAGAGCCGCTGCTGTAAGGGGGTCTCGCCGTTGCTGTAGCTGCTGCCGGGCGCAAGTTTGAGCAGCGGTGTTTCAGCCGAGAAGCGCAGATCGAGCAACACACCGGCCGAGAGCGGTGGGTCCTCCTCGATCGGCCTGGCCGCATCGGCTACCCGCGCCGCCGTGGAGTCGTAGAAGCTCACCCAGGCCGCCACCGAGCAGCTCACCTCCAGAAAAAGGCCGTCGACACCAAGGGCCGCAAAGCTCAGATCCACCACCGACGGACCATTCAGCGGGCCAGTGGTCTGCTGCTCAAGGGCCCGCCGGGGCGTGTCAATCCTCGGAACCCAGCTGGGCATCAGGGGATCACCTGGATCTTGCGGATCGCCCGCACCGTCTGGGGAAACGTCTTGCCCAGCGGTTCCCAGTTGCCATAGAACCAGTCCTGCACCTGGTGGGTGGTGGCCGAGT
Organism: Cyanobacteriota bacterium; assembly: GCA_026389265.1. GTDB lineage: Bacteria > Cyanobacteriota > Cyanobacteriia > PCC-6307 > Cyanobiaceae > Cyanobium. The sequence goes on from JAPLIE010000067.1 coordinate 18,486, forward strand.
CCTGGGTGGAGGTGCCCATCCCACCTGCAAAGAACTCCTGGGCACCGCCGATCGCAAATAACGGGAAGGCGGTCTGAGCTGGAGACGAGAAGGTGTAGTTGGCGCTGGCCGGCACCGCATAGGGGTTGGCGCCGTGGGTGGTCACGTTGCCCTCACTGCCGTCCGGCTTGAAGCGCCGGTAGAGGATCTCCAGCTCGAACAGCGCCGGGATGTACCAATCCGAGAAGGTCGCGATCGAGAGCCCCCGCGCCCATTGCGTCGCCGGGTGGGCGGCGTCGTTGGCGGCGTTGCTGTTCGCCCAGCCATCGAAGGTGCTCGATGCCCCGGTCGTTGCTGTGTTGCTGGTCTTGCAGGCCCGGCTGCTCTGGCCGCTGGCCTTGGGGGAAATGATCAGGGCGTGGGTGGCCACGCCGTTCATGCTCTGGGAGATCAGCCCGCCGTAATAGCCACCCTCGTAGGCGGCACCGATCGCCGGCAGGCTGGCTACAGGAGTGCCGCTGGCCGCGACGTTCAGCTTGTAGACGTCGCCGTTGCTTTGATCGAGGTAGAGGTCCCCCGTGACCTGGCCGGGGATCGAGGCCGGCGGTGGGCCGCTGCCCACAAACCAGCCCGTGCCACGCACGCCCTGGGCTCCAGCACCGCCGGTGGCACCAATCGGGCCTTGAATCCCCTGCGGTCCGGCAGCGCCGGTGCTGCCGGCCGGTCCGGTTGGTCCGGTGGGGCCAGCTGGGCCCACGGCGCCGGTCGGTCCAGCAGGGCCCGCGGGGCCTGAGATCGGCCCGGCGTTCACCCAGTTGCTGCCGGCTGCGTTCCAGCTGTAGAGGCTGTCGTTCTCGTCCTGGACGATGTAGGCGTCCCCCTGCTGGCGGTTGCTGGTGGGCAACGCCGAGAAGGTGGCAACACTGCCCTTGAGGTTGATGCCGGTGCCGGCGGTGCCCTGGGGTCCAGCCGGCCCCTGGGGTCCTGCCGCCCCGGTGCTGCCGGCTGGGCCGGTGGTTCCCGCTGGCCCCTGGCTGCCGGCCGGGCCGGCTGGGCCCTGCGGCCCGCTGTTGCCTTGTGGGCCGGTCGGTCCGGTGCCGCCAGCAGGACCTGTGGGTCCAGGCACACCCTGCGGTCCACGGATCGAGCCGGTGTTCGCCCAGAAGGTCATCGACTCAGCAGGCCGTTCTCACGTCCTATTGCCACATCGGGGCCCTGACCCTCAGGCCAGCATCCAGGCAGTGCCACTCCAGAAGCGAATCGGCCTCAGGATCCAGGCGCTGCCGGTCCAGACCTTGGCGGTGATCGGCTGGAAGCCCCGATCGATGCCGAGGTAGGTCATCACGGCGCCGGGGCTGGCTGTCCTCACCCCGAAGAACTCCTCGGTGACGATCCGCCCCGCCGGTCCCTGGTCCCAGTTGTCCTGGCCGCCGTCGAACGGCCCGATCGGGTCCTGGCGTCTGCGCATCGCTCAACCCACCGCCAGCTTGAGCAGGCCCCGCACCGCGCCGGTGGTGGTGGTCGAGCAGAACATCAGCAGCGCCAGGCAGGCGTCATTAGGCACCACCGGCAGACCCAGGCCAGCCCAATCACGGATCTCGCTCTTGTTGGCCACCATCGTCGTGGTGCCGGTCAAAAAGCGAGTGGCCGTCACCCCGAAAGCCCCGGCTGTGCCGGTGGTGGCGCTCAGCAGGACACTGTTGACCTGCTTGATCCCCGTCTTGCCCGCAGCAGGCAGGATCGGGTACAGACCCGAGGCGCGGCTGGTGGCAACCAGGGCGATCACCACATCCCCTGTGGTGTCATCGGCATAGGTCACGTTCACCGTGGCGTTCACGCCCGTGACGCCGGTGTCCGTGTACCACTCGAGCCACCAGCAGAGCTCAGAGAGATCCACCGGCCCGATCCGATCGGCGGAAACGCCGGTGAGGGTGAGGGGCAGGTTGGTGGTCTGCACCGTCGGCGAGGCCACGGTGCCCGAGAGGCCGCCCTGGTGGCAGAGCCGGTCGTGGACGCTGAGGTTGGTGGCGCTGTTGGCCGTCACCAGATCCAGCCAGGCCAGGTAGTTCGCCGCAGGCGGTGTCTGGTTCGTGAGCGGCAACGCTCCGGTCGTGGCCCGGCTGCAGACCGCCGCCGTGGTCGGAACGGCGCCCTGGCCCGGCTGACCCGTCGCCCGCCAGAGCGAGTAGAAGCGCCCGGCCACGGCGTTGGTGAGGCTCGCCTTGTCGATCAGCGCATTGCGCGAGAGCGTCAGGGCTGCAATCAGCTGGTCGCGGCTCGTGATCGCCATCAGTTCGTGTCCACCCAGAGGTCGTTGACCTGGGGGCTGGCCGGTGCCGTTGGTCCCACGGTCAGCCTTGAGGCGTTGAGCTTGAGGTTGAGCGCTTCCTGCAGGTCGGCTTGCGTGCTCAAGCTGCCGGTGATGCCACCCCACACGCTCGGCCCGGCTGGGCCAGCTGGCCCCTGGCTACCGGTGGCTCCAACTGGACCTGTCGCCCCCGTCGGACCCGTTGCTCCGGTGGGCCCAGCGGGTCCGGTGCTGCCGGCGGTGCCGGGCACGCCTTGGGGGCCCTGGACGCCGGCTGGGCCCTGGCTACCCGCCGGGCCAGCAGCTCCCGCTGGTCCTTCCGGCCCCCGCAGCGACAGCCCGAGGGCGCCCCAAGACGTCATCCACTCCCCAGCGGTTCACCCCAGCTATTGCCACCGGCGCTGGCCGGGGCTTGGCCTCAGACGATCAGCTCGAACACCTGGCCGTTCGTCCGGTTGAGGTACAGATCGCCCGGTGCCGGCGGCGGGTTGAGCCCCTCGCTCGGTGGTGGCCCATCGCCCGCATACCAGCGGGTGCCGCGGCTGGCCGCACCAGAGCCGTTCATCACCACCAGCGACGGCTTGCCATCCACCGGCGATGGCAGCAGCGCCAAGCCGCCCTGGGGGTGCAGGCGCAGCCGCCACACCTCGGCGCGGCTGCCGTTGTAGGCCAGCCCATCGAGGCCGTCGCTCGGCACCAGCGGCTCCACCCCGGCCAGGCTGCTCGCTCCACCAGTTGGGGAGCTCGGGATCATGTTCGGCGGCAGGGGGCAGCCCAACAGCGCCACCGGCAACGTGGCGATGTTCATCCCCATCGTCACCGTCACGCTCAGGTCCAGCCGCTGCCCGTAGACGTGCCGCACCTTGGGCACATCGGGTCGGTAGGGCGTCCAGGGCACGGTTTCGCTTGTGCCATCACCCCAGTCCACCTGAAAATCCTGGGCCGGCAGCCCCAGCGGGTTCACCGCCAGCTCGATCGGCGCGGAACCGAGCGGATCATTCCAGCGGCTCGGCGCCGGCATCCAGAACAGCTCCAGCGGCAGGGCCGGCACCGGCCCCAGCCGGAAGCTCAGCTCCAGCCAGCGCGGTGCTTCATGGACCAGCACCCATTCCTCGCCGCCCGGGCAGCCCACCGGCGGGATGATCCGCACCCGCCCGTTGGTGGGATCAGAGCCAGTGGGCAGCGGGTAAGGCATGGGGGTGCTGCGGGATCAGCGCAGCAGATCCAGCGGCAGGGCCGGCTCCTGGTCATCTGCCAGAGGCTCATCAAGCTCAGCGATCGGGGCCGCGCTCACCGGACCCTTGGCTTCCAGCAGCTCGGCCTCGGCCACCAGCTCCGCCTTGGTCATTCCCGGATCCAGCGCCACGCCGTAGTGACGCTCCACCTCGGCGATGATCTGCGCCTTGGTCATTGCGGCGTAATCGGGCAGGTTCTCAGCAGTCGCCGCCAGGGTCGACTCAGGACTGGACGGCGCAGGCCTCTCGTGGAGCATGATCGGGAACCAAGGTCCCGTCCCCACCGAGTTGGCCACGGCGATCAAGCAGTCCTCAGCGGCCAGGACCTTGCCGGTGGTCAGGGAGAACACCAGCTCCGTCAGGCTGGACACCTTGACCGCAGAAGCCGTGGCGAGCGAGGGAGGCTGAACCACCACCGTGCTCCCGGGCTCAAAGTTCGAGCCAACCAGTTGCACCTCCTGACCCGGTGCCTCCACTCCGATCGTGTAGGGACCACCTTTCACCGCCGTGATCACACCCAGCCCCTCGCTGGGATCAATCGGTGGTTCACCGTCCTCCCCATCGGCACCCGGAAGGCTGGGAGCGTGCGCCTGCCAGCCCAGGGCCTGCCAACCGTCCATGTGACAGGGGAAGCAGTAGCGGGTCTCACTGCCACGGGTGATCCGGATCATCCCCTCGGGGGGGACATCCAGCCTCGGCATCGCATCGGTGAGTGGCATCGACATCGTCGGATCAGAGGGGCGGACGCGATCAGAGGGTTCATCGGGCAACGGATCAAGCGGCGGCGCCGTCGGCACCGTCGGATCCGAGCCCTGCGTCAGTGGTTGAGGCGGCGCCCAGGGGGAGCCGGGCACCGTGGGGCGCACGACGGGATTGGCGAGCGCCGTCGCTTCGATCACGGAGCCATTGAGGTCGCCGGGGACGGGGTCGTTCATCGGCTCAACCGTGGGTGAGGCTGACGTGGGCACCCGCCGGCGTCGATGGCGTCAGGGTCGCCCGCGCAAAGAAGAAGCAGGGATCGACCACGTTGGCCAGATCACCGGCGGCGGGCACCAAGGCATCGCCGCTGATCGTCGCCTCGATCTGGCCGCCAGCGGCGGGAACCGCCACGGTGGCGGCCGTCACCCAGGTGCCGGTGGTGCCGTCCTTGAGCAGCGGCGCCACCTGCAACACCGCCGTCACCGCAGCAGCGGCACCGGGATGGGAGAACAGCAGGGTGAAGTGCTCGACGGTGTCGAGCGGAACGCTCAGGCGCACGATCTCAGCGCTGACGCGGGTGCGCTCAAACGGGTCGGTGGCGCTGTAGTTGATCCAGCCCACCAGCGTGGTGACGGCATCGATGAGCTTGTTGCCAGAAGCGGTCATGGTCGTGTCCTCAGGGGAATCAGATCGAGCGGTGTGGCCTTCAGGGCCTCAGGTCAGAGCGGGGCCGATGTTGTAAAGCCGCCCGATCGCCTTCTGATCGCAGACGGCAAAGCCCACGTACCAATCGACGCGGGTGCGGAACACAGGGGCGTCCTGCACTTCCCCGAAGTCCCGCACCGAGATGCCGTAGCGCCCCTCGAACGGTCCCTGCAGGCCGGTCATCTGCTCATCGCCAAAGGCGCAGCAGTAGATCGAGGTGGTGCCGCCCGCTTCCCCGAAGCCGAGCACCTCGTTGCCGTTGGCGTCCTCCTCCAGGCAGAGGATCTCGGTGTCCTCGAACCAGTGGCGGCCGTCGATCACCTGATAGAGGTCACCCCCAGCGGCGCGGCAGGCGGAGCTGATCTGACGCCGACCCGCCTTGCTGGTGAGCAGCACCTTCTCGCTGCCATAGGCATTGACGGAGTCCACCAGGGCCTCCAGCCGGGTCAGCTTGACGCTGCCGGAGGTGTTGTCGACGGTCTGGGGACCACCGGGGGTGAGCCGCTTGCTGAGGCCATTGAAGGCACGCGGGTCGAAGGCGGCATCGCCGTTGATCACGGCCGCCTCGAGGGTGAGCCGCATCGAGCGCACCTTCTGCTCGGTCTGGCTGGCCCTGGCCTCCGGGCCGTTGAGGTCCACGATCGAGCGGTCCACATCGAGATCACCACCAAACAGGTGGACGAACTCGGTGTCGTTCTCGACGGCGCCGTAATCACGCCGATAGCCCTCGTTGACGGCACGGAAGCCGACGCGGGGCATTTTCTTCTCGACAGCGAACTTGAGAGCACCGCCAAGCAGGTTGCGGAAGGGCAGGCGGCTGATCAGTTGACCCTCGGTGAAGGTCTTGATCACGGCCAGGCGCTCAACCCGCGTCTCGTGTTTGGCAGCCTCGATCAGGGAGAGGCCCATGCTTGCTCCGGGTGTACCCAGCAACGTCACCCATCTATTGCCAGCCACAGAAAGGGTTGGGGGGGCTGGTCAGGCCCCGTCATGGTGCGGGGTGGCCTCAAGGGCTGACGCAAGCGGCGATGCCGCCCTTGACCCCACCCCGCCCGGCTTTGGGGTCCTTCTCCAGCTCCCCATGGCTTCCGCCTTCCGCCGCGCTGCACTGGAGCGCCACAGCTCTGAGTCGCTCGATCGCATCAGCACCATCTGCCACTCGGCCTGGGTGCCGCTCTCACGGCTTGCAGAGCTGGCCGATCAGATCCTCACGGAGCGTCAAGAGGCGTTGCCGGAGCGGGCTCTTGATCCAAAGATCCTGGCGCTGCTGCCCTATTGAGCGCAGCTCAAGCCCGGCTACGGCCGGGCTTTTTGAGGACGATGCCGGGACAAACCATCCAGAGACAGACTTGCCGTAAATCAAACCGATTCGATGCGCGCGGTCGCCAAGCTGTTTCTGAGCCACCGCAGCCAGGCCGTGCGGATTCCGGCCCAACTGCGGTTTCCCGACTCCGTCCAGAAGGTGGAGGTCCGTGCCTGCGGTCAGAAGCGGATCATCGCTCCGCTCGGCCACAGCTGGGACAGCTTCTTCCAGGGTGGTCCCACAGTGCCCGACGACTGCCTGGGGGAGCGGGCGTCCCAGCAGCAGGGCGAACGCGAGTCGTTCTGATCCGGCGAAGAGGCGTTGTCTGCCGGACACCAACATCGGCATCGATGGGTTCAAGCGGCGGCCATCAAGGGAGTTCCAGCCACCCCCGCAGGGCCAGATCCAGCTCGATCAGCAACTGGGGCTCCAGTTGCCCCACCACCTTGCCGAGGGAGTTGGTCGGCACCGTGAACAGCTTGTCGACCATCAACTGGGACGGCTTCTGCAGGCCATTGCGTTGCGTTGGCTGCACGGGAAGCCGGACCAGGGGCGCCTCCACCAGGGTGCTGGTGAGCGGACAAAGGGTGACGCTGGGATGGGCCTGCAACCAGCGATCGGCCTGCACCACCACCGCTGGTCTGGGTTTGCCGGAGTAAACACCCGGGCTGGCCACAGTCACCACAGTGCCGCGGCGGAGCTCAGCCAGGCTCATGCGGTCCAGTCGCCCCAGTCGGGCAGCTGTTCGCTCCAGTGCTGTTGCGGTTCCAGCTCGGCCAGCAGTAGCGACTGACGGCGAGCTTCCTCGCCATCGCCATGGCGCAGCAGGTATTGGGTGATGGCGTCGCGCACGCAGGCGCTGCGGCTCTTGCCGAGCTGCCGGGCGAGCTGATCGAGCTGCCGCTCGAGTTCCGGCTCCACCCGCACCCCGATCGCCATGATCCCCAGCTGTTTAACGATTCGTCCTACAGCTTAAGGGGGATGGCGGTTCTGGCGCTCCAGCTCACCAGGCCGGCTGCCCATGCAAGTCCGCCACCGGTGTGGCCAACCCATCGAGGATCGACTCACGCATCCCCGGGATCGAAACCAGGTGCAGGGTCTCCTGGATGGCGTTCCAGTCGGCCTCCGAAAGCAGCACGGCATTGCCGCGTTTTCCGGTGATCTGCACCGGCTCGTGCGAGTCGCCGACCTCGTCGATCAGGGCATACAGGCGCTTGCGGGCTTCTGTCGCGGAAATGCTGGCCATCGCGGCAGTGCGTCAGGCACGTACGTCAAAGCGTACCGCTGGCGGTCCTGGCAATGGGTTGGATCCGAGACCCCCTTGCCGCCATGGCCACGCCGATGACCCCGGAGCGGTTCCAGGACCGCTGGGAAGCGTTCAAGGGTGAACCCCAGCAGGTGTCCGGCATCTGGGGGCTTTACCGCTCGATCGCCGAACTGGAAGGCAGTGGCGACATCCTCGATGAGCATGCGAGCTGGGCGCTCAAGTTCAGCGAGAAGCCAGCAGCGCTGCCGCCGCCGGCGAGGGGCAATCCGCTGGCGTTGCCGTTCTTCGATCAGACCAACGACGGCCCCGAGGGCTGGCGCCATTGCCAGAGCTCCAGCATTGCCATGAACCTCGCCTTCCTGCAGGTTCCCGGCATCCGCGACGACCTCGACTACCTGCGGGTCGTGGAGCGCTACGGCGACACCACCAGCCAGGCGGCACACGCCAAGGCCCTCGCCGAGCTGAACGCACCGGGGCGTTTCAGTACCAACTGCACGGTGGAGCGGGCCAAGGCCGAGATCGACAAGGGCTACGGCCTGGCGATCGGCATCCTGCACAAGGGTCCGGTGTCAGCACCCAGCGGCGGCGGGCATTACATCGCGGTGCGGGGCTACGACAGCAACGGCTGGCTGGTGCATGACCCCTACGGTGATCTCGATCTGATCCGCGGCACCTGGGCCAAAGAAGGCGGCGGGGCTGGGAAGGGCCTGCACTACTCGTTCAAGAACACCAACCCCCGCTGGCTGCCGGAGGGTGCCGCCTCGGGCTGGGCCTGGTTGTTCTCGTGAGCCGTGCCAGGCAACGACCCGAGCGGTGCCGGCAGTGGCTCGGGTCAGCGACCAGCCTCTGCGAGGAAGCGCGGTTCGAAACCGCCCTTCGATCGGGAGCGGTTCATCTTCAAGTTGCTGGCGGTCGTGATCATCACGCAGCTCAGCTTGTACACCGTGGCGACCGGAGTCTGCGGAAACGTGGCCTACTCCCAGCGCCAGAAGGTGGTCGAGGTTTGCCCCCGCGTGCTGGATCAGGTGACCTCAGCCTTTGATGCCACGTTGAAACTGCTCATCGCCCTACTGGGCGGGGCGGCACTGACCCAGAACGGACGCTGAGAAGGACCCAGCGATCCGGCCGGCAGATCAATCGACCAGCGCATCGTCTCCCTCCTGGTGTGGCCGGGTGAACTGCCCACGGCTGTTCCGCACCGGCGGCACCGGCATGCGGCCAGGGGCAGGGCTGCCAGCACGGCTGTCCATGAAGTACGTCGCTGCCGACTGGCCGGCCAACGCGATGGCGGGCAAGGCCAGCGCCCAGCGGTGCTCACAGAGCTGAACGTCAGACGTGCGGACCTCGCAGGCGGCAACGAAGGCGCCCAAGGCCAGGATCTCGGCACCGACCAGGGCAAGGATCGGCGCTGTGTTGCTCGCAGGAGCAGAAGCCATCAGAGGGGCGGCACGAAGGGCGGGCAATGCCCCTGCTCCCTGTTGCCACGACTGACCGGCATCGGTCCGATCGGGAGGCGGCTGGCCTGCTGCTTGGCCTTGCTCAGCTTGGCCTTCTCCTCCGTCGAGGCCTGGGGTCGCGCGTCCTACGCGATCAGGCCATGGCCCGCACCCCATCCCAGGCCGATGCCCTCTTCCAGCAGTTCCTGCCCCTTGCTGAATCCATTGCCCGCAGCCTGGCGTCCAGCAGCCGTGTGATCGAGCTGGAGGATGCCCGGCAAGTGGCCCAGATGCAGCTGTGGCTCTCCTGTCACCAGGTCGATGAGCCCACATCAGCCCCGGCCTACTTGCGGCGCTGCATCCAGGGCGCCCTGCTCCACCACCTCCGCGATCACGGCCGCCTGGTCCGCGTCTCGAGGCGGGAGCACGAGAAAGGCGGTCACCCCTGGAGCCACCAGAGCCTGCATGCCCCGATGCCCAGCGGTGATCTCTGGATCGATCAGCTGGAGGCACCCGAGCAGCCGGGCCAGCCCGGTGGCGAGGGCATCGAGGCCCTGCTCGATCGGCTCCCGGCGGCCCAGGCGGCCATCATCCGCCTCTCGGTGCTGGAGGGCCAGAGTCTCCGCCAGATCGGTCAGAAGCTGGGCATCAGTGCCATGTCGGTGCATCGGCGCCGGCAGGCAGGCCTGGCCGCCCTCAGGGCCGAGCTGGCCTGAGGGCCCAACAGCGTGGCTGCCCCTTGGGGGCTGGCGGTGGGATCGCGCATCATCCGCCGGGGCAAGGGCTGCGCAAGCGGCTCGTGCCTCGCCGCCCTTGCCAGAACCGGCGGTGCTGCTGGCGTCCCATCGCTGCGCCACGGCGCCAGGTCCCATGTCCCTCTGGCTCGATTCCCTCACCCGCCAGGATCCCATCGCCCTCGTCCACTCCAGCTACCTGGCGCTCACCCGGCTGCTGCGCAGCCACCGGGGCAAGCCGATCCGCCGTCTCTGGATCGATCACCCTTATGGAGAAGAGGAGATCACCCTGCTGGAGGAAGAGTTGATCCCCGCGATGGAGCAGTTCCTGGCCCGCATCCAAGAGATCGATGCTGCGCTGGAGGCCGCCCATGAAGCGGAGATCGAGCGGGTCCAATCCGCCAGGGCAACAGAGCCACTGGCTGCGGCCTGAGCTCGTCTGGAGCCGGTCAGCGCCGGCCCCTTTGGGGCTCTGCCCCTCGGGGCTTGGCCCCCTCAGGCCCCGCCTGTCACCAGGGCTTGCCCTTGTCCAGGTAGGCCTCCACTTCCGCTTTGCGGATCACCCGCGACTCGCGCTGGTTGCTGATCTGCAGCAGGCCGCCACTGATCCTGGCCGTCACGCGCCAGGAGCCTGCTGGGTCTGACGGCATGGGCTTCTCACCCAACGCCGAGCCGTTGGCAGAGCCACGGATGGCAGGAGGCATCAGCGCAGCCCCAAGACGTCAACATCCCTTGCCAGCGCAGGCCCTGGCCTGGCAATGGAGCCTGAACGCAAGGAGCACAGCCATGCCCGCCACCATGATCAGCGCCAGATCGATGAAGGCCCCGGCTCAGATCGCCCGGGTTCACGCCAAGCCCCGCACCGGCATCTGGCCACAGCAGGTCGTCGGCGCACCAGGCGTTGCCTTCACCGTCGCCATGGCCCCCTCGCGGGGCAGCTTCGATCGGCAGATGACCAAGACCACGCTCTACCGATCGTCACGGGTGCAGCGCACCGGTGGCTGGACCAGCGGGGATCTGCTGCGGGACTGACTCCCCTGGGGATGGGTCGCGCGGGATTCCTCATGGTCGCCCCACGGGCAAGGGCTGACGCAAGCCGCTCGGCGGCAGGCGCCGTCGCCGCCCTTGCCTTCGCGGGGCACCACTCGGGCGTCCCGCGCTTTGCCGTTCATGGCCGCGTCCCAGTCCCGCTCACGCAAAACCTATGAAGGCCCTACGGCTGAGGAGAAGATCGTCGCCTCGTTGATCGAGCTGATGGAGGCCGGATCAGCCCCCTGGCGGCGGCCCTGGGATGGCACCGGTGGCGGCCACCACGTCAATCTGCTCTCAGGCCATCGCTACCGCGGTGCCAATCCGATCCTGCTCACCCTGGGCATGCACATCAGGGGTTCAGCCCTGCCGTTCTGGTGCGGCTTTGCCGAGGCCAAGAAGCTCCGCATCTTCCCCCGCAAGGGCAGCAAGGCGGTTCACATCCTGCGGCCCCAGCTGCACAGCCGCGAGGAGTCCGGCGATGGCGGTGAAGTCACCCTGCGCAGCTGGGCCAGCTACCGGCCGGTGGCGGTCTTCAATGCCGCCGATCTCGAGGGTGAGGCACTTCCCGCTCTGATCGAAGCCCGCAAGGCGGCCGAAAGCGTGGAGGCCAAGCCGGAGCCCGAGCGCTTGGAGGCGGCGGAAGCCGTGCTGGGTGCCTGGCCGGTGCCGGTCAGCTTCGGAGGGGATCGGGCCTGCTATCTCCCAGCCATCGATCGGATCCAGCTGCCCGATCGTGCCAGCTTCCACTCACCCGCCGCGTTCTGCGCCACCTGGGCCCATGAGCAGATCCACTCCACCGGCCATGAATTCAGGCTCAAGCGTGATCTGGGCGGTGCCTTCGGGAAGCCGCGCTATGCCCGCGAAGAGCTGGTCGCTGAATTAGGCGCGGTGCTGCTGGGTGATCGGCTGGAGATCGGCAGCGAGATCGAAAGCCATGCTGCCTATCTCGGCCACTGGATCGAGCTGCTCAAGGAATCGCCCAAGGTGCTGTTCCAGGTGCTCAGCGAAGCCCGGCAGGCGGCGGATTTGATCTGTCCGGAGAGGCCGGGGCAGCTGGAGCCCCAGGGTGATGGGCTCGCCACCTGAGGGGTCTCGAGCAGCGTCGTCATGCCGCCTGCGCTTGGCGGCGGTTCAGGGCAAAGGCCACGCCACCGAGGGCCGCCAGGCCCAGGGCGCCACTGACGGCCAGGAACACCAGCGTCTGCAGGGCCAGCAGGAACAATCCCAACGCTGAGGCGGCCTTGATCTGGATCCTGGCCTTTATCAGGCAGGTGAGTAGCAGCAGCACCGTGGCCTGCAGCCCGGCGATCTTGGCGGCCGTGAGAGGGCAGAAGGGGCTCAGCAGCAACATGGGAGAACTGCAGTGGACCAATCCTGGCGAGGGTGCCGCCCCGTCGTGCCCGCCGCTGGTGGGTTTGTGAACCCTGCACCAAGGCATTTCAGGTGACGGCAGCTGAGGAGCGGAGGCAGCAGAATCAGGGCCAGCTCGCCACCTCAGCCCGTCCGTAGTGAGCTTCCTAGAGCTGGACAACCCGGTTGATCAAGAAACCGGGCGTTCCACAGTCGCTTCCGCGACCCCAAACTCGGCCCTGGATCAGGCACTGACGGCCCAGATCGTGGTCGCCTGGGCTGGAGAGGGTGGAGAGGAGCCCCGGCTGGCCTGGTGGCGCACCGATCTGATTTCCGAGTTCGGCGGGGAGGACCTGTTTCGTCGACTCCTGCCTCAGACCTGGGAATGGGCACTGCTGCAGGCCGTGCGCGAGGCAGCGCGCCGAAAGGATGAGGAGCTGCGGCGGCAGTCCAGTGATGCCGACCGCCTGGTCTCTCTCTATCGCTTCGGTTTCGAGTTGGACGAGCGGATCGAGGAGCAGCTTCAGGCACATAAGCGCAGCGGCCGCAAACCCCATGAGGCCCTGCCTGATCTGTTCCATGGCATGGGCGGGGAGCAGGGGGGGCATTGGAGCCAGGAGGCTTTCCTCCAGTGGGTTGAAGGCCATGGCACTGCAGAGGTGACCACCACCCCATCCGGACGGCTGATCAAGGGACCACTGCCCGTGAGCCTTGATCAAAAGGTCCACCGGCTTGTGGCGGCGTTGGCTCCCTTTGGGGAGGGCTATCCCTTGCCGCACTTCCGGGGGGAATCATGAGCCGTCCCCACGAGGAGACGCGTCTCCATACCCGGCTGCTCAAATGCACGCTGGAGCTTGAGAACTCCAGGATCTACTGGGGGCTGGCGGGGAGTGGAGTTGCCCTGACAGCGGAGCAGGCCTTCGAGGAGGGCTGGTTCGGCCATCGCAGCCTGAGCCGCCTACGGGAGTTGCTGGGTGATCTGCGTGTCCGTTTTGATGCCTTCCCCAGCGCCCTGCAGGTTCTGCATGGCTGGAAGGAAATGGCGCCCGACACCCAGCGACTGATCTGCCACTGGCACCTACAGCTGGCGGACCCCCTCTACCGCCACTTCACCGGTTCCTACCGGTTTGATCAGCTCAACCACGGCCACCGGACACTCTCCAAGCAGCAGGTGGTGCGCTGGCTCTGGGAACAGACGGGCGAGCGCTGGGCGATAAGCACCCGCCTGCAGATCGCCAGCAAACTCTTGTCTTCCGCCTTCGCCGCTGGCTTGATCGGCTCACGCAGGGACCCGAGGCCAATCACCTTCCCACGGGTGCCTGAGGAAGCCCTGAGCTACCTGCTGTATCTCCTGCGTGAGGTGGAAATCAGCGGCACCCTGCTCGACAACCCTTATCTGGTCTCAGTGGGATTGGTGGGAGACTTCCTCGACGACCGGTTGCGGGGATTACCCGGCCTCGCCTTCGGCCGTCAGGGTGAACTGGTGGATATGGGTTGGCGCCATAGCGATCTCACCACCTGGGCTGACAAGAACGGTGTGTCTCTATCGCCGGTTGAGGAGGCAGTGGCCTCATGACCAGCACGCTGCCCCTGTTCAGCAAGGTCAACACGGCGATCGATGCTCTGCGTCACGACCTGATCGACCACAAGGATGGCCCGCGCATCAGCACGATGCGCAATTACCGCTTTGCCATCGTTCAGTACGACCCGAGCGATGAGTTCGAAATGCGAGCCAAGGCTCAGAGCTTGGTGGCCGAATTGACGGCAAACGGATGGGTGGTGCTCACGATCGATCTCCAGAAACTGTTGATCGATCGGATCAAGGCCCAGGGAGCGGAGTGGGTGGACCGCGTAATCCAGATGGAAGAGCGCATGGGCCGCATCCAGCTCGACCGTGGCCTGAACTACCTCACCGACAAGCTGCTGCCGCTCGTGGAAGGACCAAAAGGCCTTGCCGCTGACTGCCGCCGCCTGATCAAGGACTTCACCGAAAAGAATCCCGACCAGGCGGACAGGACCCTGGTGCTGATCGGCAGGGCTGGGGGGCTCTATCCCTTCTTCCGCTCCTCCGCTTTGCTGAGACACCTCGATGGCCAGACTGGCAATGTCCCTGTGGTTCTGCTGTACCCAGGCTCCAGACAGGGCAGTACATCGCTGTCGTTCATGGGCGTTCTGAACTCCGACAGCGATTACCGCCCGAGGATCTACCCATGAGCGACGCAACCCTCCAAAGCCTTTTTCGCTCCGTTGTCACCCGGGATATCTCCCCGGTGGTGTATTTCCACGAGCAGAGCCCGGAGAAGGTGGAGAAGGAGGTCTCCGAGTACATCGTCACCGGTGGATGGCCAGATGACGATCCGAGGCATCAACGGGTTCCCAACGGCATTCACGAGCAATACGTTCACCTGCTGCATGGCATCCTGCGTGAGCTGGAGAAGAAAGAAGGTCCCGAACTCCCGACGAGCTGGATTTCAGGCTTCTACGGATCGGGCAAATCCAGCTTTGCCAAGTTGCTCGGGTTGGCGTTGGATGGCCTTGAGCTCCCAAGCGGGAAATCCCTGGCTGAGGCCTGGCTGAGCCGCGACAGCTCACCCAAGGCTCCAGAGCTGAAGGCGGCCTGGGCGGTACTGAGACAGAAGATCGAGCCGATCGCGGTGGTCTTCGACATCGGCAGCGTGGCTCGCGACAACGAGCATCTGCATGCAACGGCCCTGCGGGAAGTTCAGAAGCGTCTCGGCTACTGCTCCACCGAACCCCTGGTGGCCGACTTCGAACTGAAGCTCGAACGCGATGGGATGTGGAAGGCATTCGAGCAGAAAGCCGAAGAACTGCTAGGTAAACCCTGGAGGCAACTCAAGGACCGGCAGTTCGCCGAAGAAGACTTTTCCCTGGTGCTCTCAGGGCTGTTCCCCGAGCACTATAACGACCCGATGGCCTGGATCACCAGCCGGGCTGGAACCCATCAACGCGCCGAATCACCGGAAGAGGCGGTCAAGGCGATGGGCGACATGATCAAGCACCGCCAACCAAACGCCACCCTGTTCCTTGTGGTGGACGAGGTCTCGCAGTACGTCTTGAACAATCGCGACCGAACCGACCGGCTGCGTGCCTTCGCGTCGGCACTGGGGGCTTCGTTGCGTGGCAAGGCCTGGCTGCTTGCTCTGGGGCAGCAGAAGCTCGATGAAGCGGCGGGCGACACCTTTCTCTCGTGGGCAAAGGATCGCTTTCCGCCCCAGCTGCGCGTTCACCTCGCCCCCACCAACATCCGCGATGTGGTGCACCGGCGGCTTCTGGAAAAGACGCCCGATGGCGCTGCCCAGCTACGTGAGCTGTTCGCCCGCTACCGCGCCGACCTCAAGCTCTATGCCTACGGCTGCGAGGAGACCACGGAAGAGGAGTTCGTGGATGTCTATCCCTTGCTGCCAGGACAGATCGAACTGATCCTGCAGATCACCACGGTGTTGCGCACACGCTCCAGTCGCGCTCAGGGTGATGACCAGGCGATTCGAGGCCTCCTTCAACTGCTGGGGGAACTGTTCCGCAGCCAGAACCTGGCCGAGCAGCCGATCGGCACCCTGGTGAGCCTGGACATGATCTACGAGGTCCAGAACACAGCGCTCGATGCGGACACCCAGCAATCGATGGCCCGGATCCTGGCCCATTGCACCGGGGAGAACAGTGCGCTGATGCTGCGGGCGGCCAAGGCAGTGGCGCTGCTGGAGCTGATCCAGGACACGATCCCCACCGATGACACCTTGGTGGCGCGATGCCTGGCCAACCGCATCGATGCAGGCAACCAACTGCCTGCTGTGAGTGAGGCATTGGAGACCTTGCGGCGCAGCAACTTGCTGGGCTATTCGGAGAAGCAGGGCTACAAGATCCAGTCGACCGCTGGAGAAGAGTGGAGCAGGGAGCGCGATGAGATTCACACCCCCCGCTCCGAGATCAGCCGGCAAATACAGGAAGGCCTCAAGGCGCTGATGGCCGAGGCGAAGCTCCCCCGTCTCAAGGGGCGGGACTTCCGTTGGGCCGCACGCTTTTCTGATGGACGGCAGGTGGATGACGCTTCCTTGCTCGATCCTCGCGAGGATGCCTCGATCACGATCGATTTCCGCTTCCTCACCCAAGAAGAGCGGGTGGAGGCGGTGTGGGTGCGGCGCAGCGGCGATGACCCTGCCTTGCGGCAACGCTTGATCTGGATCGCCGGCAACAACGAATCCCTTGAGGAAGTGGCCCGCAACCTCCACCACTCGGAGGTGATGGTCGGCAAGTACATTCCGCGCCGCGAATCGCTCAATGCCGCACGGCAGCGATTGCTGCTCGATGAGCAGGGACGAGTCGACGACCTGCAGCGAGCTCTACGTTCCGCCATTGCCGAGGCCTGGCTAGACGGCAGCCTGTTCTTTCAAGGGCGACCGCTCAAGCCGCGGGACCAGGGCACGACGTTCACAGCCGCCCTTCTCGCAGCAGGCACCTTGGCCCTGCCGCAGCTGTATCAGCATTTCGATCCCTCCCGGGTGCAGCCCGCCGAGCTGAAGCAACTCCTGCAGCCCGAGCTGAGCGGTCCCTCCCCTAAGTTCATGGCGAATGGGGATGGGATCGGCATCCTTGAGCTCGATGGCAGCCGCTACGTGCCGGCCTGCTCCGGCCTGATCCCTCAGCGGGTGCTCAGTGCCATCGAGAACGACAGCGGCTTGTCGGGTGCTGAGCTGCTCCGGCAGTTGGGGTCTCCGCCCTACGGCTATGCACCCGACCTGGTGATGGCATGCGTGGCAGGTCTGCTGCGTGGTGGAAAGGTGCGCATCCAACCGGAAACCGGCGGCGAGATCACCGCTGTCCGTGATGCCGGTGTCCAGGATCTGTTCGAGCTCGTACGGGCCTTCAAGCGCGCCCGGCTCCTGAAAGCGGATGGGGATGACGTGGGCCCCCAGGCCAGAGCACGCATCTGCAAGTTCTTCGATGACGTCTTGCGCAAGCCTCTGGAACGGGAAGACGGCGCAATCGCTGACGCTGTGGCCGACCTGTTCCCCAAGGTGGCCAAGACGCTTCGGGAGGTGCAAACCAGCCTTGATCGGCTGCCGATCGACTACAAGGAGCCTGAAGCCCTCACCAAGCTGGGGGAGGCCCTGGAGCGGTGCACCGCGAACACCCGCCGGACCAAACCCACGGTGCTGGCCGTGAAACGGCAACTGGATGTTCTGCGAGATGGGGTGCTGTTGATGCAGCGTTACCACTCCGACCTGCAGGACACCACCATCGCCGCACTGCGCCATGCCCATGAGGTGGTGACTTATCAGGCGGCGCAGGTCGAGGCTCTGGGCGTCTCAGCGTCGAATGTGGAGGCGGCGGCGACTCGGGTGCGGGAGCATCTCGCTGGGCAGGAGCCCTGGCAGGCGCTCTCCACCCTCGACGACGACCTGACGGAGATCAGCAACGCCTACCGCATCGAGCGCCAGCGGCTGATCGAGGCACAGGAGCTGCAGGTAGAAGCCTGCCGGCAGAAAGTGAGGGGGTGCTCTGGCTACAGCACCCTCACGAACGATCAGGCCCACAAGGTGTTGAAGCCCCTGACGAACTGCGCGACCGCAACGGATCAGGATGCTGTGGCCCCGACGCTGGTGGACCTGAAGGATCCCTTCGTGATCCAACTGCAACGGGCCGAGAAACAGGCCATTGATGCCCTGGATGGAATCCTGAGTGAGCAGGGAGGCCCGGTGATCCGCCAGGTGGATCTCAAACTCCAGAACCGCGAGCTGCGCACCAGGGAAGACGTGCAGGCCCTGGTGGCCGAGATCGAGCAGCGACTGCTCCAGCAGATCGAAGACGGCGCTCAGATCCGGCTGATCTAGGGAGGATCCAATGCCATGCCAATGACGCCCGAGGCCAAGCAGGCCCTCTCGAAGACCATCCGTGGGCCGAAAGGCACGCCTTCAGGCTCTGAGAACCAGGGCCTGCGCCAGCGACTGCTGGCTGACCTGCACGACGCCACCGAATCGACCTACCGGCTGTCTGTGAAGCGCGCCCAGGATTCAGGTCTGGATGAGGCGGGCCTGCGCAAGCGCAAGCGTCTGGAGGCCTGGATCGATGAGCAGTGGCGCGCCGAGGGAGGGGTATCTGGAAGACGCAGCAAGGAGGACTTCCGGCGGGAGGCCGAGCAACAGGCCGCCTACACGTTGCTGAACCGGCTCGTGATTCTGCGCCTGATGGAAGCAACAGGGGATCAAGGAACACCAATCCGAACGAGCGAAGTGGTGAGCAGCGCCTGGGAAAGCCGGGCCTACAAGGATCTGCGCGAACTGGCACCGGCTCTGGTGAGGGGCGATGCCACAGAAGGGTATGCCTTTCTGCTGCAACTGGTTTTCGAGGAGCTGGCCACGGATTTACCCGGCCTTTTTGGCTCTGCCGGCATTGCCGACCTGATCCCGATTCCGCCCTCAACGCTGCGCTATGCGATCGAGGCTCTCGCCAAGCCTGAGCTGGAGAGCTGCTGGAGCGACGACATGACCCTGGGCTGGGTGTATCAGTACTGGAATGACCCAGAGCGCGAACGGCTCGACGACAAAATCAATGACGGTGGAAAGATCGAGCCGTATGAGATTGCTAGCAAAACGCAGATGTTCACCGAGCGCTACATGGTGGACTGGATACTGCAAAACAGCCTGGGGCTGATGTGGTTCACGCTTTGCAAGAAGCAGGGCTGGATCCCGGAGATGCAGTCCAACGGCACCCTGCAACGGCTGGAACAACGAAGGGTGGAGTGGCGAGCCAAACGTGCCTCTGGAGAAGTGAGCCTCACGGCGTTGATGCCGCTGGAAACGGAAGAGGAAAAGCGCTGGGCGTACTTCCTCCCGGATCAGGTGATCCCGGATGAGGCAGTGGATCTAGCCCCCGGTTCGATCCGGGAGTGGAAGATCCTGGATCCGGCAGTGGGCTCCGGTCACTTCCTGGTGGTGGCTTTGGGACTCTTGCTGGCGTTGTTTCAGGAGGAGGCCAGACATCGTTGCGAACAACACGATCCCATGTGGAGCGATCAAGCGATCGTGGAGCACATCCTTGCCCACACTCTCCACGGCATCGATATTGATCCTCGGGCAGTACAGATAGCAGCCGCCTCGCTGTGGTTGAAGGCCAAGATAATCTCGCCCGAGGTACAACCGGCACAGCTGAATCTGGTGGCCCCCAACCTTCGGCTGGCTGACCTGCCGCAGTATGACCCTGCCCTGGTAGAGCTCCAGGACGATATTCAAGCAGAGACGGGAATCTCTAAGGACTTCACCAGGCAGATCCTACAAGCCCTGCGCGGAGCCGATTACCTCGGCAGCTTGCTGAAAATCGACGCAGCCGTGGAGGGCGCCATCGCGCAGCAGGAACGGCGACTCAAAGAACTCAGAACCAAAGCGCTTCAGATCCAACCGGATCTTTTCGGGGGTGCGCCACCGGTGCAGGAGGAGATGGATTTCTCAGCAGTCGATGCACGCGCCGATCTGCAGGAGTTACTGGAACAATTCCTGACCCGTCACTCAAGCGCCAACGACCTTGGCCTACGGCTTCATGGCGAGCAGCTGGCGGCTGGTGTTCGTTTCGTGCGGATGTTGAAGGAGGGAGAATACGACTTAATAGTCGCAAATCCACCATACCAAGATAGCGGCAAAATGACTCTAACCAGTTATGTTGAGCGCAACTACACCCTTGGAAAGGCCAACCTTTATGCAGCGTTTATGCTGCGCGGACTTGAGCTGGTAAAGCCGAGTGGGTTGTCTGCAATGTTGACGATGAGAAGCTGGATGTTTCTCAGGCAGTATGCTGAGTTGAGAGAGGACTTGCTGAACAGCTTTGCTCTTAATTCAATTCTTGATCTGTCCTCGGGAGCTTTTGAAGAGATCTCCGCGGCCCAGGTTATCGTCTCTGTCGCAGCGAGCATATTTATTCGCTTAGCAGATATACTGTCGCCTGCGATTGCCCTCAAGGTTTTCGACGACGAAACTGTAACATCGACTGGAGAAACACATCGCAAGCGAGCAGCCACCCTCGCCCAAGAAGGCTTCTATAACTTTAACGCAGTTGACCTGAAGGTGGTGCCAGAGTGGCCGATAGTTTATTGGTGGGACAACAGGCTTTTAGCTGCATATCAGAGTGCTTCTGTGTTTGGGAAAATTGCGCCTTGCAAGGCTGCCCAGTCCACTGGAGATAACACAAGATTCACGCGTTGCATTTGGGAGATTTCTAGACAGAAATCAATTCTCAATTCTCATTCTAAAAGCAAGTGGTGTCCATTGGTAAAGGGCGCAGCCGGGGCCGAATGGATAGACCCGGTTGCCTACGTCGTGCATTGGGGCCCTCACGGATTACCTATTAAAGCCTATAAATGCAATCAATCAGGAGTTGACACATGTGGGCTCGCAAACGAGGACTATTACCTTGCGGAAATTGGCATCGCATTCAATGCCATTGGCTCAACCTTTTCCGCAAGAGTACACAGAATTAAAAGTGTATTCGAGTCGGCAGGCAGCTCAGTCTTTCCAGCGAATCTGGAAAATGCTGTTTGCGCCATGAATAGCATGATGAGTAGAGAAATTCTTGCCTCACTAAATCCTACTGTTAACTTTCAGGCCGGGGACGTAAACCGACTTCCACTTTTCACGATAAGCAAGTCGGATCAGATATTCCAGAAAGTAGCTACCAGTTTTACGAGACACGAATCACACCGTGAGCCTTCCTTGGAGTTTAGGAAGCCTGGGAGTTCTTCTTGGTCACAAGCTCAGCGTTGGGCGCAGCATGCCGTCGATCGCCCGGGAGAATCCCCCCTTCCCGATTACATCGAAGAACTCGATCCCGAGCCTCCCACTGATCACGTAAGCTTTGCTCTTGGCGTCGCCCTCGGCCGCTTCGCCCCGGTGGATGAGTACGGACAAGCCACCACCAGCAACCCCGCTGGGATCCTTGATCCCACCACATCCGATCTTTCCCACGCCCTCCCTGCAGGCATCCTGTTCCTCGATGGCTCACTTGCTGAGGCCGACAACCGCGACGGCCTCGGCTACCCGGCCTCGCAGCCGCTGCACAAGGCCTGGGCCAGCTACGGCCCCGCCATTGCCACCAACCGCAACCTGCGCGACTGGTTGCGGCTCGACTTCTTCAAGGATGTGCACAAGGGCATGTATGAGAACCGGCCCATCCATTGGCCGTTGTCGTCAGCCTCCAAAACCTTCGTGGCCTGGGTGAACATCCACCGCATGGATAGCAAGACCCTGACCTTGCTTCTCGCGGATCACCTCAACGATGGAAGTCTCAAGCGCATTGACGGGGAACTCAAAGACTTAAGAGCAGCTCGCGAGGGTGCCGATAGAAAGGCTGCCCGGCAGGCCGAGGTCCGCATAGGCAAGCTCATCCAGTGGCGCGAAGAGCTGGTCGCCTTCATCGACCAAGTACAGCAATGCGCCGAACAGGGCCCCCCACCGCCCGATGCCAGGTGCACCCAGCGCGAAGTGGATGCGGCCTACGACCCCGACCTCGATGACGGCGTGATGATCAATTCCGCCGCCCTGTGGCCGCTGCTGGAGCCCCAGTGGAAGGATCCCAAGAAGTGGTGGAAGGAGCTGGCCATTGCCGCTGGCCGTAAGGACTACGACTGGGCCCATCTCGCCATGCGCTACTGGCCCACCCGTGTGGATCAGAAATGCCAGAACGACCCTTCCCTCGGTGTGGCCCATGGCTGCTTTTGGCGCAACCACCCGGCTCGTGCCTGGGCCTGGGAGCTGCGTCTGCAGGACGAGATCAGCCCTGATTTCAGAATCGAGGAGGCGCCCTATCGACCCGGAGGCCGTGATCTCGGCGATGCCGGCGATGGCCCACACCGTGTTGTCTGGCTCGCCGATCACCCAGAGGAAGCACTTGCAGCTGTGGAAAAAGAA
This sequence comes from Cyanobacteriota bacterium, assembly GCA_026389265.1. Taxonomy (GTDB): domain Bacteria; phylum Cyanobacteriota; class Cyanobacteriia; order PCC-6307; family Cyanobiaceae; genus Cyanobium. The sequence goes on from JAPLIE010000067.1 coordinate 40,445, forward strand.
GCCATCCGCCGGATGGGCCGTGGCAACTCCCGCAAGCTCGTGGCCGAGATGACGATCCTGGAGCCTGGCCTCTGGAGTGCCCTGCCAAGGCAGGTGTGGGACATGGAACTCCGGCTTGCTGAACGCCAGGGCTCTGAGTTCCGCCTGATCGCCCCCGATGAAGCCGCGGCACGTGAGCAATTGCTCGCGGCCCACCCCCACCTGGCCGCCGATCGACGGGCCTTCCTGCAGGGCTTCGCTCCCCAAGGGGAATTGGTGGTGGTCCTGGAAGACGAGGAAAGTCAGGAGGAGCTGGACGAAATTGAGTGAGCAGCGATCGAGAAACCCGCCAGCTCCCACCCTCCGGCCCTGCTTTGAGCCATTTTCCGCTCAATACCTGCGTTAATGACCGAAAATCGGCCATGCTGGAGGGCAGATTGCGCTGCGAGCAGCCGTGCTTGTTGAGTTCCGCGTCGAAAACCACCGCTCCATCCGGGAGGAGCAGGTGCTCACCATGGAGGCGGGTCGAGTCGGCACAGCCGACGACCCCCGCCCTCGAAGCGTGGATGGATACCGCGAGCCCTTACTGCCCGTGGCTGCTGTATACGGAGCGAATGCCAGCGGAAAGAGCAACCTACTTGATGCGTTGGGTTACATGCAGATTGCGGTCCTGCACTCCCATCGAGTGTGGGAACCGGAAGGTGGAGTACCTCGTTATCCCTTTACTTGGGATGGATATAGAACCCAGCCTTCATCCTTTGAGCTGACTTTTATTATTGACGCCATCCGCTACGAGTATGGCTTTGTTGTGGATGACACGCAAGTTCTGGAGGAATGGCTGTATGCTTGGCCCAAGGGATACAAATCAGTCTGGTTTGAACGAGAACTTGATGGCGATTTGCATCAGTATAAGTTTGGCGATGGCCTTAAAGGCGACAAGCGACTGATCGAAGAGGTCACACGCCCAAATGCACTCTTCCTATCTGTTGCCACCCAGCACAACAATGCTCAGCTGACCCGGATCTATGAATGGTTCTGGGACTTGCGCACAATCAACCTTAAATCAAAAAAGCATTTCATTTCCCATCCCACGGGTGATCGCTGGCTTTCGGCGGCCTTCCGAGCGCAAGGATCAACTGCCGAAGAAGACAAGCAGGGCCAATCCCAGCTTCAATCACTTTTTCATCTACTTCAGGCCGCCGATGTCGGCATCTTGAGTATGAAGCCTGATCCTTCTGATTCCAACAAGCTTCTTGTTCAACATCGGATTTCAGCAGAAGATGAATGGCTGCCATTTTCAGAGGAGTCGGATGGGACAAAAGTTCTTTTCTGGCGAGCACCACTTCTTCTTGATGCTCTTCAATCGGGTGGGCTAATCATTGTCGACGAATTAGAGGCCAGTCTTCATCCACTTCTTGCTTTGCGACTGGTTGAATTATTCAACGATCCTCGTGCCAATTCGAATAATGCTCAGCTGCTCTTCTCAACCCATGACACCAACCTGTTAAATGGCCTTGCATCTGAAGCGCCATTGCGACGTGATCAGATTTGGCTGACCGAGAAAAACGTGGATGGTGCCACACAGATCCTGCCATTAACTGACTACAAGCCACGCAAGGCGGAAAACCTTGAGCGAGGCTATCTGATGGGACGATACGGGGCAATTCCCTTTCTTGGCGAGCTAGCTGCTGCCAATTGGAACGAGGTGATATAGGTCCAACCTTATGCCCAGCAATCGTCGTGGCCGTATGAAGCAAGAAGCTAGACGTAAGCCGTTTCGCTCTCCGAAGCGGCGCCTGCTTGTAGTCTGCGAAGGTGAGAATACTGAACCTCAATACATCAGAGGGCTTGAGCGATTTTTACGTGATGCAACCCTGAGTATCGAGATCCCCCCAGAGCGTGGTGATCCCAAGAAATTGGTCGAAGTCGCAAAAGAGTTCAACAGTGATTCCGTTAAGGATGCTCGGCGAAGTGGAGATGACAACTTGCGTTTCGATGAAGTATGGTGCGTATTTGATCGTGATGACCATGAGCGATTTGATGCAGCCTGTCAAATGGCAAGGGACAATCTGATTAGCCTGGCTGTATCCAATCCAAGTTTTGAACTTTGGCTTCTATTACATTTTCAGGACAATCCTGGACCGCAGCATCGAGACAGAATCAAGGAGATGCTTGCCAAGAAATTGCCAGGTTACGACAAGACCATTGATTTCAGCAAGTATTTGGAGGGATTGAATGTCGCGGCTGTACGTGCGAAACGAATCGATGACATGGCGCTTCAAGACGGTGAAGCACTCTTCTCCAACCCTTCTACCTCGGTCTACCTCCTGCTCGGTTCAATGGCCAAGGAGTTGAAGGAAGACGAGCGACTGAAGGATTGGGATTGGCTGGGTGATCTTGATCAATGACCACTCTGCCCCCCATCTCTGCCGCTCTGGAAGCGGAAGTGCGCCAGAGGGTGCGTCAGCACGGGGTCGTTGTCTGGCTGGATCGGGACAGCACCTATTCCGAGTTTGTGGATCAGCTCAAAGATTTATCTTCTGAAGGCCTGCTTCCTTATGCAGTCCGGGCGTTTCGGGGCAGTCACCTTGCCCTGCTGTTGGAGCTGGATGGAATGGCCGCCGGTGCAGATGCACCGCCGTTGCTGATTCATCTGCCGGGTTTCACCGAAGAGTCCGTGAAATCCACTCCCATCTTTTCCTTCTACAAGGCAGGCATTCGGTTCCGGAAGGGGCTCGACACGCTCATCACCGAGGCCTCTGCTGGCCATGTGCCACCCGACCGGATCCAGGCATTCCTGGAGGCAGGCGATCTCAGCCTGGAAGCCGCGGATCAATGGCTGAGCAGTCAGCTTTCAGGCAGCAAGGACGATCTGGAAACCCTCCTTGCTGCCATGGCGCCAGCGGCACTGCTGGACGATTTGCTCACGGGTGGGCCGATTACTGCTCAGATCAAAACGTCCGCCGACTCCGCAAAACTCCTTGGCGTGATGGCTGCCGCCTGCGGACTACCAGCGGGATGGCAGCAGCACACCCTTGACCCGTCTTCCCCAAGCCAGAGCAGCGACGACCTCAGCTTCCTCATCACCAGCTGGGTGCTGTGTGTCGAGTACGTCCATGACCTCAAACGGCCACCAGTCAGCTCGATGCTGCAGAACGCTCCCGGTCTCCCAGCCGGCGTGATCGAAACCTGCCGTCAGCTGGCCACCCATCTGCGTGAGCGACACACCGCCTTTTACGAACGCACCGCCGATTCCACCGAAGCACTGATGGGCGATGAGGTGCAAGCCGCCCGGGCGGAAGACCTCGGCAAGATCGACACCTTCCGCTTCGAGGAGGACAAGGTTCTTCAGGCGGCCCTGGAGGCCCTGGGAGCGCAGCAGTTCGATCAGGCGGCCACGTGGGCGGCGCAGCGACTGCCCCGCGGAAATGGCAAAGCAATCACAGCGAGAAACACCTTCTGGCTGGAGCGTGATCCCTCCCGGGAGTCCACCTGGCAGCTGATCGCCGCTGCCGCTCACCTCGGCCAAGCGCTGCAGGCCGTAGGGTCCCTCTCGGCCGCCCACAGCCTGGAGGAGGCAACGGCGGCCTATCAGGAGCGAGGTGCCCGAGTAGATCAGGCCCACCGCCAGCTGGAACAGAGGCGCCTTGTCCTCCTCTACCCATCCCTGCCCCAATTCGACCGTCTGCGCCGGCAGCTGGATGGCTTGCGTTTGCTCTGGCGGCAGTGGGCGGATGAATGGGCCGTCGCTTTCAACCGCCTATGCCGGTCGCACGGCTTCCTGCCGGGGCCAGGCCTCCAGCAACGCAACCTTTTCGATGAGGTGGTTCGGCCCTTCACAACCGAACGGGGCACAACGGCTCTGTTCATGGTGGATGCCCTGCGCTACGAAATGGCCGCCCAGCTCTTCGATGAACTCGCATCAACACCGGCCTCTACGGTGCAACTCAAGGCGCGGTTGGCCGAACTCCCCACTGTCACCGAAGTGGGGATGAACGTGTTGGCGCCTGTGTGCAGCCACGGCAAGCTCAGCCCCGCTCTGTCATCGCCGGATGGGGGGATCATCCAGGGCTTTGGTACAGGTGAGTACCGCGTCTTTGATCCCAAGACCCGCCAGCGGGCCATGCAGGAACGCGTCGGTGGCGCCACCTGCCCCAAGCTGACCCTGGCGGAGGTGACCAACAGCAGCAGCAGCTCCCTGAAGCGCTCGATCGCCCAGGCCAAGTTGGTGATTGTCCACAGCCAGGAGATCGATGATGCCGGCGAAAAAGGGGTGGGCCTCCATGTCTTTGATCAAGTGCTGCAGGGTCTTCGCGCCGCCTGGCACCTGCTCCGTGAAGCCGGAGTGAAACGCTTCGTGATTACCGCCGATCACGGCTTTCTACTCAATGAAGGGCCGGCACCGGCTGCCCTGAGCCACGGCCGCAAGATCGACCCGCATCGCCGTCATGTCTTCAGTTCGGTCGCCGCAGACCACAACGGTGAAGTGCGGGTCCCGCTGGTCGACCTTGGCTATCAGGGTGTCGATGCCCAGTTGATGCTTCCCGAGACGACGGCTGTTTTCGACACGGGGCAGAAATCGATGCGGTTCGTGCACGGCGGCAACAGCCTGCAGGAACGGGTTATCCCGGTGCTCACCCTCGTGCACCAGGCCCTGGCGGGGAGCAGCACACAGCACTTCACCCTGCAGGTCACCGCTCTGGATGATGTTGGCGACATGCACTGTCTGGGGATCCAGGCCACCGCCGATGCCCAGCTGGCCCTTGAGTTCAGCAGCACCCGCCGGCTCGAGCTGGCGCTCCACGCCCCTGATCATCCTGATCTCCAGGTGGAGATCTGCCAGGTTCGTGGAGCGGCCAGCCACAGCGGTGGAACGATCCAAGCAACCGTTGGCGAATCCTTTGAACTGTTCTTCCGCCTCTCCGGTGCGGTGGATGAGCGGGTTCGCGTGGAGGTGTTCCACCCCAGCGCCCTTGCCGACGTCAGCCCCTGCATTCCTATTGGACGCTTTGCTGTGAGCGCAGTGACGGCCGCAGCCGTTGCCGCCACCCGACACTCTCCTGCCGTCGGCAGCGATCTCCCCTGGCTCTCGGACCTCTCCGACAACGACGGCATCCGCAGGCTGTTCGCCCATCTCGCTGCCCACGGGGCCATCACCGAGACAGAAGCTGCTGCCATGCTCGGCGGACCTCGAGCGGTACGCCGTTTTGCCGGCCAATTCGACGCCCTGGCCCAGAAGGCTCCCTTTGACATCAGGATCGACGTGGTGGGCGGCGTGAAGCGCTATGTGAGGGAGCAAGGCTGATGGGAACCCTCACCGCCAAGGACATCGAGCACGTCTTCGAATCCCTTCGCAAAGGCCTGGTGCCGGAACGCGGCATCGACACCTTCGCCGTGGGCATCGAGAAGCAGCGCGCTGAGCTGCATCGTCAGCTGGAGTTGGCCACCTCCGGCGAAGGCACGATCAAGTTCCTCCGAGGCGGCTACGGCTGCGGCAAGACCTTCATGGCCCGGCTGGCCCTGCTGGATGCCCAGGCCCAGGGCTTCGCCACCAGCTTCGTGGTCGTCTCCGACAACGACCTCAAGTTCCAGCGCTTTGACGACGTCTACCGCAAGGTGATGACCGAGTTGGGTACCGTCTCCTGCCCCCGCGGGGCGCTGAGCGACATTCTTGATCGCTGGATTGGCCGGGTGGAGGACGGTCTGATCGCAGTGGGGGAGGACGAGGCCGCAGCCGACTTCGACGAGAAAGTGCAGCAGCGGCTGGAGGCAGACCTGGCCTCCCTCACCGGTGGCCAGGCCCCGCAGGACTTCATCCGCGTCATTCAGACAATCTTCCGCCTCAAGCAGGCAGGAGAAGCAGCGGAAGCAGGGGCCCTGATCTCCTGGCTCTGTGGCAGCGGCAATGTGGCCGCGTCCTCCAAGAAGGTGGCCGGGATCAAGGGCGACATCGGCAGCCGCGATGCCCTCGACTACCTGCGTGGCGTACTGGAGATCGTGAAGGCTGCGGGCTACAAGGGCCTGCTGATCGTGATCGACGAGGCGGAAACGATCCTGCGCATGCGCTCGGATTCGCGCCACAAGTCGCTCAACGGCATCCGCCAGATCGCTGACGCGGCCGGCTCCTACCCCGGCATGCTCTGGCTGTTCACAGGTACCCCAGAGTTCTTTGACACGCGCCATGGCGTGGCGGGGCTCACGCCCCTTCATGACCGGATCCGTTTCCTCAAGCAGGGGGCCTATGCAAGCCTCCGCCAGGCCCAGCTGGAGCTGGTGCCCTTTGATGCCGAGCGCCTCCGCTCCGTTGCCCTACGGCTGCGCGAGCTCTATCCGTGCACCACCCGCGGGCTTGTGGAAGAGCGGGTCAGCGACGCCTTCATCGATCGTCTCGTCGCTGAAGTCACCAAGGGGTTTCGAGGAGACGTAGGAGTCGTTCCGCGTCAGTTCCTGCGGGAGTTTGTGACCCAGCTTGATCTGGTGGAGGAGAACGAGGACTACATCCCGATGGACAACTACGGCTTTGACCCGGGGCGGCTCAGCAGGGCCGATCTCACCCCCCAGGAACAGCAGTACCTAGGGGGATCGACCGCTGACCTTGGCATGGAGGAGGAAGGTGATGCAGCCGAGCTGATCCCCACGGAAGATGTGTGGTGAGGAGAGACAGCCGGTGAGCGTCTTTTCCAGCTTCGCGCCGCGGCTCCAGGAAGCGATCGTGGCTCGACTGGGCTGGTCCAGTCTTCGCCCTGTTCAGGAGCAAGCAGGTGTTGCGCTCCTCGCCGGCGCCAATGCCGTGGTGCTGGCACCCACAGCTGGAGGCAAGACCGAAGCCTCCATGTTCCCCACCCTCTCGCAAATGGTGGAACACCCTCCCGATGGCGTTGGCGCCCTCTACATCGCTCCGATCAAGGCCCTGCTCAACAACCAAGCCGATCGCCTGGGCCTCTACACCGAGATGGTGGGACTCCGGCGCTTCGTCTGGCACGGCGACACCGACGACGCAGCCCGCAAACGCTTCCTGAAGGAACCGGCCGAGTTGCTGATGACCACCCCCGAATCGCTGGAGGTGATGCTCGTCTCCCAGCGGGTGGACGAAGCCAAGCTGTTCGGGGATCTGCGCATCGTGGTGATCGACGAAGTGCATGCCATCGCCGGCTCCGACCGGGGCGCCCATCTGATGAGCGTCTTGGAGCGCATCGCCCGCGTTTCCCGCCACGACATCCAACGGGTAGGACTCAGCGCCACGGTGGGGAACCCTGAGGCGATTCTCCAATGGCTGCAAGGCAGCTCGAAGCGCCCTGGTCAGGTCGTCGATCCCCCCAAGCCGGAGAGCCGTAAGCAACTGCTGGTGGTTCACCGTCCCGAACTGCAGCTGCTCGCACGCGATGCAGCACGGATGGCTGAGGGCCAGAAGAGTCTGTTTTTCTGCCAGTCCCGGGCCACCACCGAAAAGGTGGCGGAGACCATGCGGCGCGCAGGCACGACAGTGTTTGTGCACCACAGCGCCGTCTCCCGTGAGGAACGGCTGCTGGCCGAGGAAACCTTCAACCGGGGAACGGCCGATGGTGGCGGGGCTTGCATTGTCTGCACCTCCACCCTCGAGCTCGGTATCGACGTGGGCGATCTGGACCGGGTTCTCCAAGCCGATGCCCCCGACACCGTTAGCTCCTTCCTGCAACGCATGGGCCGCACCGGCCGCCGAGAAGGGCAGGCGGCCAACACCTCCTTCTTCTGTGAGTCCACCGAAAGCGTGCTGCAGGCCATCGCCCTGATCGAGCTGGCCAAGGCCGGCTGGGTGGAATCGGTACCGATTCAGGAGCGCTGCTGGTCGGTCCTGATCCACCAGCTGCTCACCATGGCCCTGGCTGCAGGTGGGATCACAGCCGAGGACGCCTGGACCCACCTCAGCCGGGTGCCCGACTTCCGAGGCATCAATCGCGAGGAGTTCGATCGGCTGATCCGCTGGTTGCTCAGCGACGGCGGGCTACGGCTGGCCTCGGGTCAGTTGGTGTTGGGCCCCAAGGCCGAGAAACGCTTTGGCCGCAAGAACTTCATGGAGCTCTTTGCGGTGTTTACAAGCCCCACCAGCTACACGGTGGCCACCACAACTGGTCAACCCCTGGGTTCCCTGAACCAGGAATTTGTCGACCGGCTGGTGGATGGGGTGAGCAGCTTCCTGCTCGGGGGCCGCGGTTGGGTCGTGATGCGGATCCAGCACGACGATCGCCGCGTGTTCGTCGAACCTGCCCCCCGGGGCAAGCAACCGACCTGGGGTGGTTACATCCCCCAGTTCCTCGGGAAGGAGGTGTGCCAGAAGATGCGGGAAGTGCTGCTGGAGGGCCAGGCGTTCCCCTACCTCGATGCCATTGCTGCCGAGGCCCTGGTTGAGCGCCGGGAAGCGATGCGACCGCTGTTCTCCAAACGGCACGCCGGCATCGAGGTGAAGGATGGTGAGCTGCGCTGGTGGACCTTCGCGGGGGGGAAGATCAACGCCACCCTCCGCTATGGCCTCGAGGCTGTCGGCGGGGACTGGAAGATCACCACCGACAACTTTCTAGTGAAAGCCAAAGGGGAAGGCATCACAGAAGAGCGGTTCAGTGATGCCTTAGATCGGCTCCAGGGACCAGAAATCTGGGATGACGACAAGCTGTGGAGAGATGTCGCTGAGTCACTACCGAACTACAGGCTGACCAAATTTCAGCCGTTGATGCCCGATTGGGTACAGCAGGAGGTGGTATCTAGCTATCTTCTCGCCCGATCAGAGGCTCAGGTCTGGACCCTGCAGGAACAGAATCAGCCAAGCCATCGATCGAGATGACCGCCACCGTCTTCCAGAAGTTCCACGAACTCATGAGGCCGATCCCCAAGGTTTTGCTGGGCTGGCTTCACAAGCCAACTCAAGGCAAAAGTGGGTTCATCACCATGATGGAATAACCAATGAGTGACTTCGGCTCTTCACGGCAGTTTCGTGGTATTCATATCTGCGAAGGTGTGTCCCTACGAATCAGCGAGATTTCATTCACGTTTGATGGCGCAGGCAATCTACTTGAGCAATCCGGGGGCGATCCAAGCACGCTGCCTGAAATTTGGTTCTACTGGCTGCAGATCGCCATGGAACATCTTGCCGAATCAAACAAGGCACATGAAGAGGCTGTCAAGGCCTTTGATGGCGATAAAACTGATGATGGAAGCAAATGGTTGATACGAGAGCTCACCTCTGGAATGCAGTGTATTAGCGCTGCAGCAATCGCTATCGATTCCCTTGACTCCTTGACCCGCGGCCATATCAAGATTCCAAAAGAATTGAGGGAAACTTGGCGCAAGAACAGACTGTCACAGGCTAAGCAAATCTTCGAAGTTCTTAGACGAGCTTTTTTGATTGAGAAGAAGAATCTCAGAACTCTACGCGGTGGCCTTATTCAGCTGTTTAAGTGGCGTGGATGGTCGGTGCATCCTCCAGCAGATTTTAGTGCCCCAGTGCTCTATGATGAGCTTAATATTGGCGTAGACTGGAGATTCGTTGCTTTTAGGGCAGAGAATGCTGGCAGGAGTTTGAACTTTGCCCTGACCTGCATCGTAGGCTTGCTGCAAAAGCCGAAGCCCAAATACGCGACCTTGGTCGAGCACTGCGACAGAATTTGGCCCCTCCTTGAAAGGCTCGTAAGGGATTGGGAAAGTAGACACGGAGACCTGAACATACTTTTGCCTCGTGCTACGATTAATGATCAAGTTTGAGACGGCCGGAGGAAACGGCGATCCCTAGTTACACTGTCATTTTTGATTGAGCACCAGCCGCCTGAAAAGGTGCTCTAGCCTACATAATCGCCCATTCTCGGTTGGCCTGGATGATTGCCTCCACAAGGGGCCTAGCGTATGGAACAGGCCAGATCACCTAGGTGCCGATCGTGATATCAAAAATTGGTGCGCTCAGGCTTTTTGTTTATCGGTCGCGTTCTCTGCACTTCGAACAGAGGTCCCAGCGAAACCACATCCAGTTGACCCTGCTCCGCCACCTGCAGTCCCGGTGGATTGGGCTGCTCAGGCCCGAACAGGTCAAGCTTTGGAGCCTCAGGCCCCAAGGGCAACGGGTCCTGTCGGTAACGATGGCGTGGCATGGAGGTAGCGCATCGAAGCGGCCTCCAGCATGGAACAACCGAGCGGCCTCGCTGTGGCCGATCTCCTTCCGGCAGACCAGGGCTCAGCCTCTGAGCAACTCCCGCATGAACTGATCGCCCAAGGCCACGGCCGTGGCCAAGTTCTCCGCCTCGCTCAGCCAAGACCTGCTGGTGGGCTTAAAGCTGTGGTCGCACCAGGCGATCGCGAAGATACCTCCAGCGGCCTGACTCGCCCCGAAGCGATTCCCCACCCCCTCCCCATGCCGTTCAAACTGGAGAAACTGGGCCGCTTTTTGCTCCGGGGGCTTCGCATTGGCGCCAGCACTATCGCGATCGTGGAGTTGCTGCGCAGCGACTGGAACGGTGGCATCAGTGCCTCTCTGGCCTGGTTGGTCTTTCTTCAGGTGGAGAGGCAGCTTCCGCCTGCAGTGGATGATTCCGAGACCTGACTGTTGCCGGCGGTCTGCACAGTTGACCGGGGCCTGGCCCTGATCCGGCATCTGCGGCGGCGGGCTACTGGAGTGTCTGTTCCCGTACCCCCTGGAACCCAGTGCGCGCAGGGACTCGCGGGTGACCCCTATCGCCGCCATTTCTAAGCGTTGCGTGCGTGAATTTGCGCTCAACCACATCAGGAAGGCACCCTGGTTGCTGACCTGGCAGGCGGATGACGCTGGAATGATTCAGTTCTGGCAACACCTGCGTCATCAGCCGCTGATCGCCATGGGTTTTCGCTTCCGCCGTTCCACCCGCCTGGGCCCCTTGCGTTTCAACTTCGGCAAGAGCGGACTCAGTTCGATTTCCCTGGGTGGTCGCGGTGCGTCGTTCAACATCCCAATTAGTCGCTCAGGCGCCCCCCGCACCACGGTGGGACTACCTGGCACGGGTCTGAGCTGGAGCGTCGAGCACAGTCCCGAGGCAGATCGACCAGCGGCAGAGCGCCTCCCCGCTGGCCCGGCGGAGGGGCTGCCCAACAGCCGCCACTTCCGGCCCGGCCAACTCGATGCCTTCAAACAGGGGTGCCTGGGCGTGCTTCAGGAGCAGCTGTTTGCGCCCGGCTCACAAGGCCAGCTGCTCTGGGAGCTGAACCTGGTCACTCGCCTGCTCGCCGATCCCTCGATCGGCAACCGGACCCAGGGCCTGCTGGCCGTGATCGAAACACCAGAGGCGATGGAGGGCTACCTGATGCGGGCCCAAAGCCAGGACGACGTCAAACGTCGGGCCCATCGTTGCGTCGAGGCAGCCCAGGAAGCGGCATGGCTGGTGAATGCCCGGAGCTGGCTGAAGGCTGCGGATTTGCCGCTCCCTCCGCCCCCTCAGGCATAAACCCCTATTGCCCTGGCCGGTACGCCATCCGATGGTTCTGGTATCGGTTTCGGAGGCCCAACGATGGATAACACTCCCCCGGGTCAGGCGTCAGGAGCGCGCTGACGATCCGGCCCCTGCTCCAACACTCTCATCGGATCTCTGACTTCCCTGGCGTGTGACGCTGCTGTGTGTGTGCTCCGCCGCCGTCCATTGCACCGTTAACGGCCTCGTCTCAGGTGCCCCGGACCCAACGGGAAGTCCCACTGGAAACCTGGCCCCAGGTGCCAGCGTCAGCCACTCCGCCCCACCAACCAGAATCCTTCAGAGCCCGGTGGCCTCGTCACCGGGCTTTGTCGTGCTCACCCTTGCCATGCCTGACCTCGCCCGGACCCACCAGGCCCTCGCTGAGGACTACCGCTGGCATTTGCAGATCGCCGCCGGCAAGCTGCTCGCCCAGCCCAGCTGGTCGTTGGAGGCCACGGTGGCGTTGATCCACACCCAGAACCAGGGCATCACGTTCGGTCCGGTGAGGAGCCTTCCCCTATGGCTGGATCACCTCCCACCGGAGCTGGATGCCTTCGTGAGGCTGCAGGAGCAAGGGGTGAGCTTCGAGGAGGCCTATCAACGCTGCCTTGCGGAACAAGGTCAGGAGTTCTTCGCTGCGATCGAGGCCAGCAAAGCCAGTGGGGCGCTGGTCACCCACGACAACCTGGCCGAATTCGCGGCCCTCTCCCAGAAAGGCTTTGCCCGTGACCCCAGGGAACTGCTGGTGCTGGCCAAGTGGCCGGACAACGTCACCGGCTTTCTGCTGTCGTGTGAGCAGCTGAGCTGAAGACAACTCGAAGGGCCAACAGCTTGAAGGCTCACTCCTCCTCTTCCGTTGAGCCAGCTGGCACCAGGCGGATCTGCTTGCGACCCAGCTTGATCTCAAACTCATCACCGGGCTTGAGATCGAGCAGGGCGGTATAGGCCTTACCGATCAGGAGGTTGCCGTTGCCCTGGACGGTGGCCACGTAGCTCAAGCTGCGACCAGCCTTCCCTTTGGTTTTGCCGTTGCCATCACCCAGGCTGACGCCCTACTGCTTCGCAGAAGCCTGCGGCTAGGCTTCCAGCAGTGCCTCATAGAACGCCGTGAAATTCAGGCGTTCGTTGCCGTCCTTCTTGGTGCTCACATAGCCGGCGGCTCGCACAAGATCGGACTTTGAGACATCACCCAGCTCCTTGACTTTGGCGAGCAGGTCAGATCCGATGAGGGCCATGGTGATGAAGCATCAATCAGCTGGGCCCTAACGATCAGGCTGTTGGTGGCCAGAGCAAGAAGGTGCGGGTGTCCGTCCCTTCCCCTGAGGCTTTCGCAGGATTCCTGTCACCGTTGCGGTCCAGATCTCTACGCCTGATGACATCACCGCCGGTACATCCCCGCGCCTGGTGCTCCGAAGCCCGCTCCCGGACGAACTCCGGCTCCGGAGGCAGGCCATCAACACCGGCTAAGCCAGACTGGCTGAACCATCCGACTGAACGGGCTCCTGGCTTGACGAGCGCTGACAAGGTGGAGCAACAGCAGCTCGGGCCGTTTCTCGCCCATGCGGCCCGCAGACGTGTTCCGCGGGCTTGGTTCATTTCTGCTGCTTCTGATCACCTGCTGTCATTGCGGCCAGGACGATGGGAGTCATCGACATGAGCGGTGGCCGACTGCCGCTGGGCACCGGACGGCTGAGGCGGCTTGTGGTGCTCCAACGCCGTGAACGCCGCCGGGGGCGACGCATTCAGCCGCGCTTCCATCTGAGCCAGATCGGCGTGACCTCCCTCGGTGGTCTCACGGCCGTAGGCCTGATGGCCATGCTCACGGCCTGGAGCGGCCAGGTGCTGATCGTGGCGCCGCTGGGAGCCTCCTGTGTGCTGCTCTTCGGCTACCCGCGCAGCCCCCTGGCCCAGCCTCGCAATGTGGTGCTCGGAAACGCCTTGGGAGCAAGCATCGGGATCGCTCTGGTCAGCCTGCTCGGCCAGGGCCCCCTGGTGCTGGCGCTGGCCGTGGCGCTCACGATCCTGCTGGGCCAGCAGCTGCGCTGCCTGCATCCCCCCGCCGGAGGCATGGCGTTTCTGGCGGCTCTTCTCGGAATGTCCTGGCATTTTCTGCTGTTCCCGGTGCTCAGCGGTTCGCTGCTGCTGGTGCTCCTGGCCTGGGCCTTCAGCCGCTGGGTGCCGGGAGCGATGCCCTACCCGCTGCATTGGCTCTGATCACAAGGAGCCCAGGCAGTGGCTCGCCCAGGGCAGCACGGACTCCTGGCTCGATCACAGGGGAATCGCATACCGCTCAGCAGAAGCCAGAGGCGCCCCGTGTCGGGCGCCACCAAGCCTTTCACTTCATAGGGCTGATCGTTGCTTGGCTCAGTTCTGCCAGTACCAGATCAGACCCTGAAAGACGTAGTAGAGCCCAGCCGCCAGCAGAACCAAAGCGCTGAGACGGGTCAGCGTTTCGCCCCTTCTCAACAGTTGCCTTGTGGCGCTCATCAGGCCGACCCAAAGGCTGGTGGCGGCAATCACAACGGTGTAACCCAGGGCATAGCTCACCATCGTGATCACGGACAACAGGGTGGAGCCGGTACTGGCCGCGGCGGCGAGCACCGAAAACAACACCGGACTGGCGCAGGGGGAACTGACCAGAGCGAAGCCCATCCCCACCAGGAATGGGCCACCGGCAGGCGGCAATTCGGGCAGACGGGGCAAGGTCAGAGGGAGCCATCCCCCCAAATTCAGGCCCATCACCAGGATGAGCAGTCCCACAGCCAGATGGACCGGGCCGCGGTGATCCACCACGATGGCGGAAGCGAACGAGGCGATCAGGCCGAACAGGCTCAACACCACGACGGTGCCGGCCACAAAGCCCCCCACCCTGACGATGGCCTGGAGCCGGCTGAGCGGCCCGAGGGTGCCGATGTAACTGAGGTTCAAGGGCAGCATCGCCAGCACGCAGGGCGAAACGCTCGCGAGCACCCCACCACCGAACGCGACGAACGGAAGCAGAAGTGTCGGTCCTGCGGGACTGGCCTCGAATCGCTCGGCGTACGCCTGTGATGCTGACAGGATCGCCAGATCCAGCTGAGCGCTGATTCCCGGCAGCCACTGCACCACCAGCACCGCCAGCAGTGCCAGCACTCCCAGGAGCACCAGAAAGGCCAGTCCTTTCCTGCGCACGGCTGAGCTGATCAAGGCTTGAGCATCGACTGAACCTTTTTGATCGCCGCGCTGTAGGCGCCCTCGTCGGTGCTGGCCCGGAAGGTCTGCACCGCGGTGCCGGTGGCAGGGTCAATCACGGCCACCAGCGAGGTCTGGCTGCGGTTGGCCTCCAGGAAGGCGCCAAGGCCGAGGCCAGCGGCCCGTTCGCGCGACTTCTTCAATTGGACGGCATCGGAAACATCGAACGTCACGAAGGTGACCTTCCCGGCCTTCTGCTGTTTGAGTGAACTCAGGGTCGGCTCGATCGTGCGGCAGGCCGGGCACCAGCTGGCATAGATGTCGACCACAACGGGTTTGCCCTGCAGGGATGGGGCGAGGGCTGCGCCCTGTCGTTGGGCGACCCATTGGCTTGCGCCGATGGCTGCTGGTGTGGTGTCGGCCTGAACGGATCCAGACACGTTGAAGGGCTGAGGTGCACCGAGTGCGAGGAGCAGAGCGGCGAGGGGGAATGGCATCGCGGTAGCAAGGGCGAATGCTTTAAGTACCCAAACAGACTCCAGATGGATTGGTTCGATCCAAGATCGTGGCTCTGTTTGCGTCCCCCCCGGCCTGCTCCCCCACCGCTTTCCGTCAGCGGCCTATCCCACCTCCGAACACCAGCCCCGCTGGAGCGTCATGTCGTCGGTCCAACCCTGGCAGCGGCGGGTGAGGTGTTCCCCAAGGGCTAGGGCCGGTTGCAGGGCTTGGGCTCGCGCTGCCCTGGTCGTGGCCTCTGATTCATTAGTAGATCCGCCTGCCTGCTTCTCAGTACGGCAAGCCGATCCAGCCTCGGTGCTCCATCGGAAGACAGCCGGATCAGGTGTTCCGGATCAATTGGAGTCAGCTGGAAGAGCCTGATGGCACGCCGCAGTCAGGCCGCAGCGGCCTTGATGATCGCCGTTGTGGAGGCTTCCACCGCTCGGGCAACCTCCCCCAGGGAGGGATCGGCCGAGAGGCTGGCAAGCATCGCCTCGGGGCGGATCATGCCGATGCGGGTCGTGCCGGCTTCGGTGTAGACGGAGATCCTGCAGGGCAGAGCCATGTTGAGCGCCATCGTGGTGCTGAGCACTGCGGCGGCCTGCTGGGGGTTGCACACCTCGAAGATGCGGCACTGCTCCGGGAACGGCAGACCCTTGCTGCGCAGCGTGTGGCCCAGATCATGCACGGCCAGCACGCCGAAGCCATGCTCCTCCACCGCCTTCTGCAGGGCGGCGCTCGCCTCCTCGAAGGATTTCGGCGTGTCGATGATGAAGAACGGATCCATCGGTGGCCTCAGGGTGTGCCGTACCAACTGCGATACCACTGGGACATCTGCTGGATTTCATCGCTCTGCACCCGCACCATGGCCTGCTGCAACTGACGAAGCTCCGGGTGCTGCGAATTGGTCTGGGCCATCGAGGCCATCATCACGCCCATCTGGTGGTGGGGAATCATCTGCTCAATGAAGGCACGGTCGAAGTCAGGGGCTGCGCTCAGGGCAGAGAGGTTCGTGCCACCACCCATCTGTCCCATGCCCATGCCCATGCCCCCGCCCATGCCCATTCCTCCACCCATGCCCATGCCGTTCTGCCAACCCCAGCCTGTGCCCGGACCCCAGCTGGGCACATCTTTGCCAAACCACTGCCGGTACCAGGCGCGCATCTGGGCGTTCTCGCTGGTCTGACTGGCCTTGATGCTCTTGGCCAACTCCTTGATCTCGGGCCGCTTGGCGCGGGTGAGGGCGAGATCGGCCATCGCGATCGCCCCATCGTGGTGGGGGATCATCATCACGATGAACTGCTGATCCGAGTGGCCCATCCCCATCTGGCCCGGGCCACCCACGCCTCCTCGATACCCGGGCATGCCGGCACCGCCCCCGTAGCCGGGCATGCCTGCACCGCCCATACCCTGGGACAGGCACCGGGTGCCAGCCCAAAGGGAGACCGTGATGATGCCTCCCGTGGCCAGCAGCAGCAGGGCTGGCCGTCCGAAGATTCTTCGGCGTGGATCGATGTTGGCCATCCTTTCGACGCCGCTCGCGAACTGTCCATCTCCAAGGTGGCCACGGGCTCGCGAGTGGATTGACAATCCAGCCGAATGTTCACGCGACCTCCGCCGGCCGGGGGCTGCTCAGACGTTGAGATTCGGGCAGATCACGGCCGTGTTCGGCGCTGGATCGCTTTGCCAGTTTTGCAGCAGGCTTTGCAGTTCCCTCCTGAACAGACGCAGCTCCCGCAGCCTTTCGTCCACCAGATCGATCTGCCGTTGGAGCTGCCGCTGGATGTCGCCGCAGGGGAGCTCCCCGGCATCGTGCACCGCCAGACACTCATGAATGTCATCAAGAGTCAGACCGAGGCTCTTGAGCCGCCGGATGAATTCCAGGCGCCGCAGGCTCTCCTCGCCGAAGAGGCGGTAACCGCCTTCGCTGCGGCCCACCGCCGGCAGCAGGCCGAGATCTTCGTAGTAGCGGAGGGTCTTGATCGGCAGACCACTGCGGCCGGCGAGGGCCCCGATCTTCATGCCAACGGCTGTCATGGGCTTGACTCTCCTCCCGTGGGGAGACTCTAAACTGACCCAGGCCTGCTCCTCCATCACTCCGTGAACCGCATCGCTCTGGCTTTTCTGCTGTCGGCTGGCGCTTTGTCGAGCCCCGGCGTCGTTCGGGCCCAGGCCAACGACATGTTTCCCAGCCAGGCCGCTGCGGAAAAGCGAGCCAAAGAACTCAAGTGCAGCGGTGCCTTCGCGATGGGCAAGGAATGGATGCCCTGCAAGAACTTCGATGTCTATGAGAAGGCCGTCTCCAAGGAGAAGTGACCCCACCGCCCCCGTTTCTTTGACCTTCCCAGCGATCACCCGATGAACCAGCGCCACTCCAGCCCACGTCTGCTAGGCCGCCGATGGGCCCTGCTGGCTGCCCTCTCAGCGGTGGCCTTCGCCCCGCTCCTCACCACTGCACCCGCTGCGGCCCACATGAAGGGCATGTTCAAGACCAAGCAGGAGGCGGAGCAACGCGCCGTCGAGCTCAAGTGCAAGGGCGCCTTTGCCATGGGCTCGCTGTGGATGCCCTGTGCCAATGAGCAGGCGCTCCACAAGGCCCTGCAGAACAACTGACCCCAAGCGCCGCCGGGGATCCCCATGAGCCGCCGCCACCTGCGCCGCCGCATCCATCGAGCCCTGGTGCCGATCGCAGCGATCCCCCTGATCATCACCGCGCTGTCGGGCTCGATCTATGGACTGATGCTGGCGAACAACATCGATGCCTTCTGGCTGCTCAAGGTCCACACGGGCAACTTCGGGGTGCTCAACCTGCAGCCCTATTACTCGGCGATCATCGGAATTCTCACCTTGATCATTGCCATCTCCGGCGTCGGACTGCTGCTCGGCGGCCCCCGAAAGGGAGCAACATCACTGAGCTCAAAGGCAAAAGATCAAGAACCAGGATACGAAAATCACGGGACATAACTCTCCATTTAACTGGACACCACTAGCTTGAAGGGATAGCCCCGCGCCAACGCCAGGCCCCTGATGTCAAACGCCCAATGAGCGCCCCTCCCCCCGGCCCGCCCTGCTGCCATGCCGAGGGTCCAGCCGGATCGGCGGACGGCATGGAGCGGGAGCTGGCCCGAGAGCGCACCCTGCTGCGCCGCAAGGTCAGCGTGGCGGCTGTGCTCACCGTCCTGGTGGTGGTCTCCAGCCTGCCCCACATGCTCGGCACTGGGCATCATTCCTTCCTGCCGCTCTGGTTCACCAGCCCCTGGACCCAGCTGATCCTCACCACTCCGGTGCTGTTCTGGTGCGGTCGTGACTTCTTCACCGGCGCCGTCTCGGCTTTCCGCCAGCACTCCGCCGACATGAACACCCTGGTGGCGGCCGGCACCGGCATCGCCTATCTCACCTCGCTGTTCACCACCCTGTTCCCGCAGGTGCTGATCGCTGAAGGTCTGCCGACCGACGTCTACTTCGAAACCGCCGCGGTGATCCTCACCCTGGTGCTGCTGGGCCGCCTGCTGGAGGCCCGGGCCCGCGGGCAGACCTCAGAAGCCATCCGGCGGCTGCTGCAGCTGCAGCCCCCTACCGCCCGGGTCCTGCGGAATGGACAACCGGTTGACGTTCCGGTGTCGATGGTTGTGGTGGGGGACCTGGTGCAGGTGCGTCCCGGCGAAAAGATCCCGGTGGATGGGGAGGTGAGCGAAGGCAGTTCCTGGGTGGAGGAATCGATGCTCACCGGTGAACCGACCCCCGTCGCCAAAGCCGCCGGTGATGCCGTGATCGGCGCCTCGATGAACCGCAGTGGCAGCTTCACCTTTCGCGTCAGCCGGGTGGGAGGCGACACGGTGCTCGCCCAGATCGTGGAGCTGGTGCGCCAGGCCCAGAGTTCCCGCACCCAGGTGCAGCGCCTGGCCGATCAGGTGGTGGGCTGGTTTGTTCCGGTGGTGATCGCCCTGGCCATCGCCGCCTTCGTGGTCTGGTTCCTGATCAGCGGCAACGCCGTGCTGGCGATGCTGTTTCTGGTCAGCGTGCTGGTGATCGCCTGCCCCTGCGCCCTCGGGCTGGCCACGCCCACCTCAATCATGGTGGCCTCCGGCAAGGGGGCCGAAAACGGGCTGATCTTTCGCAGCGCCGAGGCCCTGGAGACGGCCGGCAAGCTACGCACGATCGTGCTCGACAAGACAGGCACCCTCACTCGCGGCCAACCGGAGGTGACCGATTTCGAACGGCTGAGCGGGGGTGGACTTCCGGCCGGCACCCTGCTGGCGCTCACCGCCGCGCTGGAATCCCGCTCAGAGCATCCCCTGGCCGAAGCGATCGTGACCTATGCCCGCAGCCAGTTGAAGGAGAGCGAACTCCCTGCGGTGGAGGGCTTCGAGGCTGTGGCAGGACGAGGGGTTCAGGGATCGATCGGCGGCCAGCAGGTGCGGGTCGGGACCCCCCGCTGGTTCGAGGAGCTCGGCATCGACACTGCCGCCCTCAAGCCCCTGGTGGAGCGTCTTGAGGCCGCCGCCTGCAGCGTGGCGGCCGTGGTGGTGGACGGGCGGATCGAGGCCTGCTTCGGTGTGGCTGATCCCCTCAAAACCAGTTCAGAAGCCGCCGTGGCCGCCCTGCGGCGTCTGGGCCTGCAGGTGGTGATGCTCAGCGGCGACGCCCGACGCACCGCCGAGGTGGTGGCCGCCCAGGTTGGGATCGAGCGGGTGATCGCCGAAGTGCGTCCCGCCGACAAGTCCTCGGTGATTCGCAAGCTGCAGGAGCAGGGAGAGGGCCCGGTGGCGATGGTGGGGGATGGCATCAACGACGCCCCCGCCCTGGCCCAGGCGGATGTGGGCATCGCCATGGGCACCGGCACCGATGTGGCGATCGCCGCCAGCGACATCACCCTGATCTCCGGCAACCTGTCCGGGGTGCCGGCGGCGATCGAACTCAGCCGCGCCGCGATGGCCAACATCCGCCAGAACCTGTTCTTCGCGTTCGCCTACAACGTGGCCGGCATCCCGCTCGCCGCCGGCCTGCTGTTCCCCCTCACCGGCTGGCTGTTGAGCCCGATGATCGCCGGCGGGGCGATGGCCTTCAGTTCGGTGTCGGTGGTGAGCAATGCCCTGCGGCTGCGGCGCTTTCAGCCAGCGCCCCTGCCCGGGGTTGCCAACTGATGTCCCATGTCTTGGCTGCCGATCTGATCAACGCCGCACCCCTC
>JAPLIE010000190.1 GCA_026389265.1 Cyanobacteriota bacterium
TGGGAGGCCTTCGCCCTGATGATGGACCTGGCGATGATGGGCTGCGGCACCGGCGCCATCATCGAGCCCCATCTGATCGAGCGCTTGCCGGTGGTGCGCAACGCCTTGGTGATCGATGGCGTAAGCCCGATCGGCATCACCCCGGCCGGCTCCCGCCAGCAGACCACCACCCACGCGATCGAGGGCAACCGGGTGGCGATCAAGGTGGGCGATACCCGCGCCGGCTGGGTGGAGAGCTATCGGCTGCTGCTGCAGCTCAGCAGTGCCGAAGGCTTCGAAGGCCCGATCCAGATCAGTGTTGACCTCTCCGATGTGCGGCCGGTGGGCGAGAGCCTCAAGGGTTTCGGCGGCATGGCCAACCCAGTGAAGCTCGGTGATCTCTATGGGCGTGTGGCCCAGATCCTTGGCAAGGCGATCGGCCGGCGCCTCAGCTCGGTGGAGTGCTGCCTACTGATCGACGAGGCGGCGGTCACGATCGTGGCCGGCAACATCCGCCGCAGCGCCGGCATGCGCCAGTTCGCCGCCGACGATCTCGCCGCCTCCACCGCCAAGGACAACCTGTGGCAGCAGGACAGCGAGGGCAACTGGCGCATCGATCCGGAACGGGACTCCCTGCGGATGGCAAACCACACCCGCGTGTTCCACACCCGGCCTAGTCGGGCCACGGTGCTGGAGGCGGTCAACAAGCAGTTCCAGAGTGGCGAGGGAGCCATCCAGTTCGCGCCCGAGGCGATCGCCCGCTCCAACGCCGACCTGCTCACCACCTGCGAACTGCGGGAGGAATTCGTGGGCATCTATTGCGACCAGGGCCGCGAGGAGGCGGGCCGCTGGCTGCAGTTGCACCATGCCGGCATCGATGCCGCCGAGTTGGAGCATCGTCTTGGCCGCTATGGCCTCAACCCCTGCGGCGAGATCCTCGGCGCCGATTTCCACTGCAACCTGGCCGAGGTCCACCTCAACCAGATCGATCCGGCCGACCACCAGGCTCAGGAGGATGCCTTCAAGGCCGGTGGCATCGCCGTGGCCTGCCTGACGCCTTTGGCACCCCCTGGCTGCAGTGGTGGGAGGCGGGCCGTCCGGATTCCGAGGAGGGTCGCGCCTTCCGGGCTGAGGAGGCGCGCTATCTGAGCCGCTGGAAGGAGATCGTGAACCAGGCGGTGTGGGAGTACTGCGACCGCCACGGCATCCGCCGGCCCAACCGCTGCACCACCGTGCAGCCCGCCGGTACCAAGAGCCTGCTCACCGGCGCCTCACCGGGCTGGCATCCGCCCAAGGCCCAGCGCTTCATCCGCCGCATCACCTTCCGCAAGAACGATCCGGTGGCCCTGGCCTGCATGGACTTCGGCTACACGATCGTGCCCAGCCAATCCGACAAGGATGAACAGGGCCGCCTGCTCGATGATCCCTTCGATCCCCGCTGCAGCGAATGGCTGGTGGAGATCCCCACCGAAGTGAGCTGGGCCAACATCCCCGGTGCTGATGCGGTGGAGATCAACACCTTCTCGGCCTTGGCCCAGTTCGACTTCTACATGCAAGTGCAGAAGCACTACACGGCTCACAACACCTCGGCCACGGTGGAGTTCCGCGTGCACGAGGTCGAGGCCTTGGCCGATGCGATTCACCGGGCGATCGACAACGGCGACGGCTACATCTCCGCCGCCCTGCTGGCCCGCTTCGATGCCAATGCCACCTTCCCGCGGCTGCCCTTCGAGCCGATCGATGCGGCCACCTACCAACGCCTCTCGGCTGAGGTGGAAGGGCGGCGCAGCAGCACCGATTTCTTCGAGGCCCTGCGGCGCTACGACAGCGGTGAGCTGCAGGAGGCGGGGCCGGCCGGCTGCGACTCCGACAAGTGCCTGCTGCCGCTGGCCAAACCTGCCTGATCACGTCGGGAGGCAGTGTGGAGGAAGGACGCTTCCATTGCTTCCCGTCTTGGCTTTGCTGGCAGGACGGGCAAGCGGGGCCTGCCGTGTTCACAATGGGGTGATGCATGGGCTCTTCGGGGCTGGGTCGGTGGGATGAAGCTGCGCCAAATCGTCGCCCTGCTCCTGCTGTTGTTCGTGCCCCTCTCCGCGCTGGCGGAGCGCCTCCACTGGGGTGATGGCGCTGTGTTCGTGTTGGCGGTGCTGGCGATCCTGCCCCTGGCGGTTTGGCTGAGCACCGCCACCGAGGAGCTCTCGCTGGCCCTGGGCCCCAACATCGGCGCCCTGCTCAATGCCCTGTTCGGCAACGCCACCGAGCTGATCATTGCGCTCACCGCCCTGAAGGCTGGCCTGGTGGTGATCGTGAAGGCCAGCATCACGGGCACGGTGATGGCCAACCTGCTGCTGGCCCTCGGCCTTTCGATGCTGGTGGGAGGCATCGGACGCAAAGAGCAGACCTTCCAGCCGGTGGTGGCGCGGGTGAACGGTTCGGCGATGACCCTGGCGGTGCTGGCGATCCTGATCCCCAGTCTCACCAGCCTCGATCCACTCCAGAGCACCGCCGGCAATGAGGCCTTCTCCCGCTTCGTGGCCTGGCTGCTGCTGTTGGTGTACGGGCTCACGCTGGTCTTCTCGCTGCGAACTCACCGTTCCCTTTATGATGTGGCCCAGGTTGAGCTGGGCGCCGAGGGGGCCGAGGCCGGTGGAGTGGCGATGGACGCCGCCGGGGAGGGGGAGCTGGAACACCGTCCGCCCCTGCTGCCCTGGCTGCTCGTGCTGCTGGCCGCCACCTTGGGCATCGCCTACGAATCCGAGCTGTTCGTTGGGGTGGTGGAAACGGTGAGTGAGGGCGTAGGCCTCTCGGCCATGTTCACCGGGGTGGTGCTCCTGCCGCTGCTGGGCGGGGTGGCGGAATACATCACGGCCGTCTCGATGGCGCGCCGCAACAAGATGGATCTGGCGGTTTCGGTGGCGCTCGGCTCCACCCTGCTGGTTGCGTTGCTGGTGGTGCCGGTGCTGGTGCTGGTGGGGCCGGCCCTGGGCCATCCGCTCGATCTGAGCTTCAATCC
>JAPLIE010000001.1 GCA_026389265.1 Cyanobacteriota bacterium
CATCCACACCGACCTCTCCCCCCTGGAACTCACCCAGCTGATGTCCGCCATGGCCAACACCAAACTGAGCACCGGGCGGCTTGCGGGCCGGGAGTACTGGGAGAACGAGCTCAGCTACTGGATGCCCGCCTCGAACACGCAGCATCCCAGCGGACATGGCGATGTGCCCCCCAACTGAGTCGGAAACACCGAGCCCTTGCCGCTGGCTCAGGATCACCGCCCTCGCCTCCTTGATGTAAGTGGCCCCATGGGCCCGCCAGCGATACAACCTCCCAACAGCCTCAAGGCCATTGCGGCTCCACTGCCGCCAGCGCACCGAATCGGCCAGGCTCCGCTCCAAGGCCAGCCGCAGGGCATCCGGTCTGCTGACATCCACCAGAAGACCGTTGCGGCAATGACGCAAGATGTCCCGGGGGCCACCGTCGTCGGTGGAGACCACCGGCAAACCGGAGGCGGCCGCCTCCAGCAGGGTGAGCCCGAAGGGTTCGGAGAGGGCTGGATTCACGAACACGCCGCCTAGGCGGGCGGCCCAGCGGTAGAGGGGGGGTATCTGCTCCCTGCGCACCTGGCGGGGCAGGGCCACCCGGCCGTGGAGGGCTGGATGGCGCAGCCAGCCCTCCACCTGATCGAGCACCTCCTTACTCTCGCCTCCCCGGGTGACCCCGACGGCCGGGTCGCCCATCACCAGCACCAGATTGTGGTGGCCATGGAGGATGGGGGAGCGGCTAAAGGCCTCCAGCAGAGCAGGAATGTTCTTGCGACGGTCCGGGCGGCAGATCGCCAGCAAGGGCTGGCGGTGGGGTTCCTGGAGAAGGGCGTCGAGCCGGGCCTGCAGTCCAGAGCCGGGGCCCTGCTCCCGCACCCCAGGCCGAGGCGGATAGAAGCAGCTCGCATCGACCCCCGGCGGAATCACCCGGGCCCGCTCCGGCCGGAAGCAGGAGTAGTGGGCGTACTGCTCCTCCAGTTCCTGAAGGGTGCTGGTGACCACCAACGCAGCCTGGGAGAGGGCGAATTCCTCAGCCTCAATGCGCCGGCCCAGGGCATAGCGGGCCTCAATGGCGGAGGGATCCAAACCTGAGCCGAGCAACCGCCGCCGCTTCTCCCGGCCCAAGGAGTGGGCGGTGAATAGCAGGGGCACCCCCAGGCGCTGGTGGAGCCGGGCCCCCACGTAACCGGCATCGGCATAGTGGGCATGAATCCAGTCGGGCAAACGCGGAGCCGCCAGCAACGACGTGGCCAGACTGCTCACCAGTTCATCGAGGTAGGGCCAGAGCTGCTCCTTGGGCAGGTAGGCGTGGGGCCCAAACGGGATGCGGCGGATCGACAGCCGCGGACCCAGCCGCTCCTCGGGCTCGGCGTAATCGGGGCCAACGCAGGAATCGTGCAGACGGCGGGTCACCACCTCCACCCGCTCCACCTCCGGCCGCTGGGCTAAAGCCCGGACCAGATCGAGCACATAGATCGTCTGGCCACCGGTATCGGAATCGCGGCCCAGTTCGGGATCGTGACCCCGCAGCAGGCCATGCAGATGGAGATGGAGCACCACCAACCCCATGGTCGCCATAACCCGTGATTCACTCTCTGCGATAGCGGGATCAGCGGTTGGCGTTGGCGGCAGCGAAGCAATGGCGGCGGATCTGTAGCCCAACTGCGGCCGCTCTGCCTCAGTCGCTGAGCGGCTCGGGGGGATGCTGCTCCAGCACCTGCCCGAGATAGCGACCGGTGTGACTGGTGGGATGCTCTGCCACCGTTTCAGGGGTGCCCACCACCACGATCTCGCCGCCCTTGTCGCCGCCATCGGGGCCCAGATCGATGATCCAATCCGCACAGCGGATCACATCAAGGTTGTGTTCGATCACCAGAATCGAGTTGCCCTTGTCCACCAGCCGCTGCATCACCTCCATCAACTTGTGCACGTCGTAGAAGCTGAGGCCGGTGGTGGGTTCGTCGATCAGATAGAGCGTTTTGCCGGTGGCACGCTTGGAGAGCTCGGTGGCCAGTTTCACCCGCTGGGCCTCACCGCCCGAGAGGGTGGGGGCACTCTGGCCGAGCTTGATATAACCCAGGCCCACATCCACCAGGGTGCGCAGCCGATCGGCGGCCTGGGGAATGGCACTGAATTCGCCAGCGGCCTGCTCCACCGTCATTTCCAGAACATCAGCGATCGTGTGACCCCGATACGTGACCTGCAGGGTTTCGCGATTATACCTGGCCCCCTTACACACATCGCATTGCACATAGACGTCGGGCAAGAAATTCATCTCGATCACGTTCACCCCCTGGCCCCCGCAGGCCTCACAGCGCCCGCCCTTGACATTGAAGCTGAACTGACCCACTTGGTAGCCGCGGGCCTTGGCCTCCACCGTGGCGGCAAACACTTGGCGGATCGGATCGAAGGCGCCGGTGTAGGTGGCGGGGTTGGAACGGGGGGTGCGCCCGATCGGGCTCTGGTCGATCACGATCACCTTGTCGATCGCCTTGATGCCGCGCAGCTCCTCCAGGCCCGCCGGGAAGGGCACCTTCAGGCCCAGCTTGTGCTCCAGGGCCGGGTGCAGCAGTTCATTCACGAGGGTGCTCTTGCCGCTGCCGCTCACCCCCGTGACACAAACCAACCGGCCCAGGGGGATCTCCACATCGACGCCGGTGAGGTTGTTGCGGCTGCAGTTCACCAGGGTGAGGCGGCGGCTGCCGGCATCGCGGCGCTGAGCCGGGGTGGGGATGGAGCGGCGGCCGCTCAGATAGGCGCCGGTGAGCGAATCTTCCGCCTCGAGCAGATCCTGCAGCGACCCCTCCGCCACGATGTGGCCACCATGCACACCTGCCCCCGGACCGATGTCCACCAGATGGTCGGCAGCGCGAATCGTGTCCTCGTCATGCTCCACCACGATCAGGGTGTTGCCGAGGTCGCGCAGCTTGATCAAGGTGGCCAGTAGGCGGTCGTTGTCGCGCTGGTGCAGGCCGATGCTCGGTTCATCCAGTACATAGAGCACTCCGGTGAGGCCGGCGCCGATCTGGGTGGCCAATCGGATCCGCTGGGCCTCTCCGCCGCTGAGCGTCATCGCCGGTCGATCAAGGCTGAGGTAATCGAGGCCCACATCCAGCAGGAACTTCAGCCGCATGCGGATCTCCCGCAGCACCAGATCGCCGATCTGAATCTGGCGAGGGGTGAGCAGGGGCTCGGCACCCGCACTGGCTCCCACCCCCATCAGCGCCTCGATGCGGGCGAGGGTTTCGGCCACGCTCACGGCGGTGAGCTCATGGATGGCATAGGGGCCCACCCGCACCGCCAGGGCTTCGGGCTTGAGCCGCAGACCCCGGCAGGTGGAGCAGGGCACCAGTTCCAGATACTTCTCCAGCTTCTGGCGGATCGCCTCACCGCTGGCATCGCGCAGCTGGCGCTCCAGGATCGGCAGGATCCCCTCGAAGGGGCGCACGTAGGCCTGACCCTTCCGATAGCGGCTGTCAGCCTGGATCGAGATCGGCTCCTTGCTGCCATGCAGCAACACCTCCCGCTGCTCCTCCGTGAGCTGGTTCCAGGGGGTCTTGAGTTCGAAGCCGAAGGCCTCACCCACCGAATAGAGCAGGGAGAAGTAATAGCTGTTGTCCTTATCGCTCCAGGGAGCGACGGCGGCATACACGGGCTGGGCGGGATCGGGCACCACCCGCTCGGTGGTGAACCGGCGCAGATGGCCGATCCCGTGGCAGTCGACGCAGGCGCCATAGGGACTGTTGAAGGAGAACAGCCGCGGTGAAAGCTCCTCCATCACGGCGCCATGGGCGGGGCAGGCAAAATTTTCGGAATAGAGACGCTCTCGCTCCACCTCCTCCGGCAACTCCTCGCCGGTTTTGGGCACCACCTCCACCAAGGCCAGCCCCTCGCCGCGCTTGAGGGAGGTGCGCAGGGAGTCGGTGAGCCGTTCCTGCACCCCCTCGCGGGCCACGAGACGATCCACCACCACCTCGATGTTGTGGGCGTGGTTCTTGTCGAGCTCGATGTTGTCGGCCAGCTCGCGCACCTCGCCGTTGATCCGCACCCGGGCGAAACCCTCAGCCACCAGACCGCTGAGCAGCTTCACGTGAGTGCCCTTCTTGCCCCGCACCACCGGCGCCAGCAGCTGATAGCGGGTGCCCTCAGGGAGGGTGAGGATCTGGTCCACCATCTCATCGATAGTCTGGGGCCGGATCGAGCGGTCGCATTGGGGGCAGTGGGGTTCTCCCGCACGGCCAAACAGCAGCCGCAGGTAGTCCTGAATCTCCGTGACCGTGCCCACCGTCGATCGCGGATTGTGGCTCGTGGACTTCTGATCGATCGAGATGGCCGGCGAGAGCCCCTCGATCGCATCCACATCGGGCTTGTCCACCTGGCCGAGGAACTGGCGCGCGTAGGCGGAGAGACTCTCCACGTAGCGACGCTGGCCCTCGGCAAAAATCGTGTCAAATGCGAGCGAACTTTTGCCGCTGCCGCTCACGCCGGTGAACACCACCAGGCGATTGCGGGGGATCGTGAGATCGACGTTCTTGAGGTTGTGCTGGCGAGCACCCCGCACGCGGATCACATCCTCAAGGCTGCCGCCGCTGAGCAGATGTTGCACAGATTCTGACGTCCGGGCCTTGAGGAGACCGGCGGTGGCCAGCGGAGACTCAGGAGGGGGGACGGTCACCGCCGCCTGGGTAGACCTGGAGCCGGCGCTGGCGCGGGGCATGGGAAGCTCTGGCAGCCACTGAGTCTAGAAGGGTCGGACCTCTAGGAGGCCAAACGGAGCCGTCTGGAGAGACTCCCCCCGAGTGCATGAAGGCTGGTCAAGCCGTCTGGAAGGTCGTGCTGCCGTCATGGGATTCAAGGGGCTCGCTTTGCAGCTCGGAGCCCACCTGTTCGTGCAGACGCCGAACGACCGGATCAGCCTGCTGGTCGGCCACAAAGTTCCAGAAGGCAGGGCTACCTAGAAAGGCGGGCTGATCGTTGCGGGCCATGAATCGGAATGGCTTCGATGGGTTGATCATCACCCAAAAAAAAGAATAAGCCGCTTGCGGTGAGCGAATAAAGAAAAGCCGCCCTGCAAGGCAGCTTCTGTAATTTGGGCGACATAACCGAACCCAAAAAAATGGGATTGTGGTCAACGGCCTTGAACTTCGCTGTTGGTTTCGGAGCTGTTCTGGTGGCCGTTCAGATGTTTCTCACAGGCCGTGGCCTGGGCCACGCCAACGGTGAGCAGCGCCACAAGGCTGGCGGCAGACACAACAAGACGAGCAAGCATGCCGCTCTCACAACAGTGGCCACAAGCTAGGTCGATCCCCACCGCCTGACCAGGCCCATCTTGTTTTGCGGTCATGGCGGCCCCGCTCCCCGTGGGGGCCGAAGCGGTTCCAGGCCCCGTGCGCTCGATGCAGGTGGTGATCGTGCCGGCTCAGGCCGCCGATTGGCCGCCGCGGGGCCGGGAGCCTGGCAGCGGCTCCAGCAGGCTGGCGGCATAACTGAAAGCCTCACCGGATTCGCCGCCAGCCAGTTCGGCCAGTTCGGCCTGACGCTGCTGAGTGTCCTGCAGGTGGGACACCCGGGTGTGGGTGAGACCAGCCTCCACCACCTTGCTGACCCGGAAGTGGTGGTCGGCGGCAGCGGCCACCAGCGGTTGGTGGGTGATGCAGAACACCTGACGGCTGGCGGACAGGCGTTTGAGCAGGGCCGCCATGGCGCCGCTCACCCGGCCGCTGACACCGGCATCGATCTCATCGAAGAGCAGGGTGACATGGGGATCGGCAGCGGCCAGGCAGGTTTTCAGGGCCAGCAGAAAGCGGCTCATCTCACCTCCGGAGGCCACCTCCGCCAGGGGTGCCAGGGGTTGGCCGGGGTTGGCCGTGAACAGGAATCGCACCGCATCGGCTCCCTCCTCACCGGCATCGGCGGGCTCGATCGCCACGGCGAAGCGCACCTGGGCCAGACCCATCGGCCGCAGCGCCTCCATCAGCTGGCCTTCCAGGCCGCGTGCGGCCTGGGTGCGCGCAGCGCTCAGGGCGGCGTTGGCCCCATCCCGGCGGCGACGGGCGTTGGCCTCGGCCTGCTCGAGAGCGGCGAGGGAAGCCTCGAAACCGCCGGGGGCCAGCTGCTCCCGCAGGCGATCGCGCCGAGCGATCAACTCAGGAAGCTCAAGGCCGTGACGGCGCTCCAAGGCCTTGAGCTGGGCCATTCGCTCCTGCAGCTCCGCCAGGGAAGCCGGATCGCTCTCGAGGGAAGCGCCGTAGCGGTCAAGATCACGGGCCAAATCCTCCAGGGAAGCCAGGCCATCGCAGCAGGCGGCGGCCAGATCGGCCACGGAAGGATCGAGGCCGGCCATCTGCTGCAGTTCCTGCTCACAGGCCGCCAGGTGATCCAGCACCGAAGGCGCCCCCTCCGCTCCTTCCACCAGCCGGCCGAGCAGGGCCATCACGCCCTCCTGCAGCCGCACCCCGTGGGCCAGACGGTCCTGGTCGATCTGAAGGCATTGGCGCTCCTGGGGATCCTCCAGGGCCGCCGCCTCAAGATCCTCCAGCAGCTGCTCCTGGCGCTGGCGTTCCTGATCGAGTCGAGCCTGGTCGGCACGGGCGGCGGTCAGGGCGGCGGTGGCCTCCCGCCAGGCGCGCCAGGCCACCGCCGCGGCCTCCAGCAGCGGCACCTGATCGGCCCCGGCGAAGCGGTCGAGCCAACGGCGCTGCTGGCCGGGACGGGCCAGCTGCTGGGTCTGACCCTGAACGGTGAGATCCAGCAGCAGGGGGCGGAGCTCCAACACCTGGCTCCGACCGATCGCCACGCCATTGAGTCGGTGCCGACTGACCGGCCGTCCCTCCTGCAGGCGCCAGTCGCGGCTGAGCAGCAGCTCGCCCTCCTCGGCCTCCAGTTGCTGCTGCTCAAGCCAGGCGTGCACCAGTGGCGTGAGCCCGAAACTCGCCTCGATCCGACCGCGCTCACTACCTTGGCGCAGCAGCCGCGCCCCCTGCGCCCCCTGGGCTCCGCCCAGGAGGGCGTCGAGAGCGTCGAGCAGGATCGATTTTCCAGCGCCGGTTTCGCCGGTGAGCACGGTGAAGCCTTCAGCAAAGGCCAACTCCAGCCGCTCGATCAGGGCAATGTTCTCGAGGCGCAGACCCGTGAGCACCACGGCCTCCAGCGAGCGTGTGCGTTCAGTACCCGACCGTAGCGGCAGCCAGCGCGTTGGAATAGGCCCCCCCGGCTGCAGCACGCACGCGCCGGAACCAGGCGGTGATCACGACAGCCCCGCCACCCCACCTCGGCCCGACAGAATCAAACCCCAACTGCCGGCCCAGACGTCAGCCTCGATGCCATCCCCTGCCGCCGCCACCACCGCCAATCCCGCCACGGCCGGCGACCCCCGAAGGGAGCAAGACTCCAGCGGGGGCATCACGGCCGCGGAACAGGCCCTGGCGGCGATGCGGGCGACCGTGCTCAACGCCGACCCCATAGCCCCAGAGCCGCCGATCGAGCCCATGATCCAGGCACCAACCGACCCTGGCGCGCCGGTGAGCGCCAGTCCAAACGCGGACCCCACCGAACTCAGCGACTTCATCGAGATCAGCGGTCTGCTGCGTTACGACCCGGCCGCCATCAGCCGCATCTACGCCGGCCATCCCCAGCGCCTGGTCCGCCGCCTTTGGCAAACCCTAGTGCCGATGGCTCTGTTCCTGATTGGTGTGGGCAGCGACTGGTTGCTGGGGCGTCTGCGGGGTGAACGGGTGCGGGAACGCTCTCGCGAAGCCGCCACGCTGGTGGCCTCCCTGGGACCCGCCTTTATCAAGGCTGGCCAGGCCCTCTCGACCCGGCCGGACATCATTGCGCCGGTGCTGCTGGAGGAGCTGGCCCAGCTCCAGGACCAGTTGCCGGGCTTCGATTCCAGCCTGGCGATGGCCTGCATCGAAGAGGACCTCGGGGCTCCGGTAGACACGATCTACGAACACCTGGAGCGCGAACCGATCTCGGCAGCCTCCCTGGGCCAGGTGCACCGGGGCGTGCTCAAGGGCGGCCAGAAGGTGGCCGTGAAGGTGCAGCGGCCGGGCCTGCGCGAACAGATCACGCTCGACCTCTACATCGTTCGCAACATCGCCGCTTGGCTCAATCGCAACGTGGGTCTGATCCGCAGTGATTTGGTGGCGCTGATCGATGAACTGGGTCAGCGGGTGTTCGAGGAAATGGACTACCTCAATGAGGCGGCAAATGCAGAAAAATTCGCTGCTCTTCACATCCACAACCCTCGCATCGCGGTACCGCGCATCTTCCATGAAGCCACCAGCCGGCGCGTGCTCACGATGGAGTGGATCGATGGGGTGAAACTCACGAACCTCGATGCCGTGCGAGGCATCGGTGTGGACCCCGACGACATGGTGGACGTGGGGGTGAACTGCAGCCTGCAACAGTTGCTGGAACACGGCTTCTTCCACGCTGATCCCCATCCTGGCAATTTACTCGCCCTGCCTGACGGTCGATTGGCCTATCTGGATTTCGGCATGATGAGCACGGTGAGCCGCGAATCACGCACGGGCCTGATTCAGGCGGTTGTTCACCTTGTGAACCGCAATTTCGGAGCCCTCTCCAAGGATTTTGTGGCCCTCGGTTTCCTCGGGGAGGAGGTGAATCTCGAGCCGATCGTTCCCGCCTTTGAAAGCGTGTTCGGCCAGGCCTTGGAGATGGGAGTGAGCCGCATGGATTTCAAGGCGGTCACTAACGATCTCTCCGGCGTGATGTATCGCTTCCCCTTCCAAGTTCCCCCCTATTACGCCCTGATCATTCGCTCCCTGGTGACCCTGGAGGGCATCGCCCTGAGCGTGGACCCCGACTTCAAGATTCTCGGCGCCGCCTATCCCTACTTTGCCCGCCGCCTGATGGAGGATCCCGATCCCCAGCTGCGCCGCAGCCTGCGAGAAATGCTCTACGACGGCGATGAGTTTCGCTGGCAGCGACTCGAAAGCCTTGTCAACAGTGCCTCCCTGCAGGCCCAACTGGACCTAGAAGGGCTGCTGGATCAGGTGATCGAGTTCCTGTTCTCCCCCAACGGCGGCCTACTGCGCCGCCAATTGGTGGAGGCGGCCGTGCAGCGGGTGGACGCGCTGGCCTGGCGCACCACCCTGCGGCTGGGTCGCCGACTGCCCGCCAACCTGCTGCCGCCCGGCCTGCGCCAGCGGCTGCCGGAGGCTGACCGCAGGGGCGAACCGTTGCTCGACCTCGAACCACTGCGGCAACTGGCGGCGATCCTGCAGGATCTGCCCGGCTTTGAACCCCAGCTCCTGTTGAAGCGCCTGCCCCGAGTACTCAGCGAACCCGACCTGCGGCAGATGGGTTTCGAGATGGCCCGGGGACTGGCCGAGCGGGGTGTGGTGCGGCTGTTGCGCGATGTCTTGGTGAGCCCCGCCTGAGCAGCAGCGTGCGCGATGGCGGCACCTAGATTCCTGCACAGAAGTGATGCAATCTTTGGCCAGCCTTACGACCGGTTTTCAGCAGGGCTTTCCACAGGGCCATCCCTCGGCTGATGCGGAGGCTTCCGCAGCAGCGAAGCGCTTGAAGCCGCGCCGACGTCGTCGTCATCGGCTGCTTGGCGCCCTTCTGGGATTCGGGTTGCTGTGCTCCACCCCGGCCGCTCCGGCAGCAGAGAACATCGTGCTGGTGAGTGGGGCCTTCCGCCGCTCCATCCCCGTGGCCGACATGGAACTCTTGGCCAAGAAAGGCCAGGCCCAGGGGCTCCTGGCCGACCTGCTCAGGTTCAGCAACCAGAACCCGGTGGAAGTGGGAAAACTGCTTAGCCAATCCATCCCCCTGCCCCTGGTGCTGGTAAGCCGACTGCTCAACACGCGCATCGGGGAGGCACTGCTGGATCGCCTCGCCAACATCGTTTATCCGCTCAAAACTCCCGGGGCTGGCGTGCCGGCGCTGCGTTCCGCCCTGGTGATCGGGATCGCAGAAGGCGACGGCAACCTCTCGCCCGTGTCCTTCCTGCGGGCTTACCCCAACCGTGAAATGGAGGTGAACCTGCCGGCCCTGCTGGCCCTGTTGCAAAAGGCCAATTCGATTTCCGACCTGGTGCGCTTCTTCTCAGAATCGCCGCTCGATGGTCTGCAGGGCAAGGACTCAGGCAGCCGCTGAACCCCGACCGATCGGAACCGGACGCAACAGGCGCCGAGTCGAGCGGAGTCAGGCCGGGCAAACCTGGAGAAAAGGCTGTTGAGAACCGTGTGGAGAACCGAGGGGTAGATTTCCTTTCAGCTTCCCTGGTGCGTCCGTGGCCCTGCTCCAAGCTCTGCGGCGGCTGGGGCAGGCAGTCTCCCCGGCGTCCACCCTGCAGGACTGGCCCGGCCTGATCGAGGCCTATCGCCGCTGGCTGCCGGTTAGCGCGGCCACACCGGTGATCACCCTGCGGGAAGGCGCCACCCCCCTGATCCCGGCGCCGGTGATCAGCGAACGGGTCGGCAGGGGCGTGAAGGTGTTCCTCAAGTACGACGGGCTCAACCACACCGGCTCGTTCAAGGACCGGGGCATGACCATGGCCATCTCCAAGGCCAAGGAGGCCGGCTCGGAGGCGGTGATCTGCGCCAGCACCGGCAACACCTCCGCCGCCGCGGCCGCCTATGCCCGCCGCGGCGGCATGCGGGCCTTCGTGCTGATCCCCGATGGCTACGTGGCCCAGGGAAAGCTGGCCCAGGCCCTGCTCTATGGCGCCGAGGTGCTGGCGGTGAAGGGCAACTTCGACCGGGCCCTGGCGATCGTGCGGGAGGTGGCCGACACCTACCCGGTCACCCTGGTGAATTCCCTCAACCCCTACCGGCTGCAGGGCCAGAAAACGGCGGCCTTCGAAGTGGTCGACGCCCTCGGCGACGCCCCCGACTGGCTCTGCATCCCGGTGGGCAACGCCGGCAACATCAGCGCCTACTGGATGGGCTTCAACGAATACCGGGACGCCGGCCATAGCCGCACCTTGCCGCGCATGATGGGCTTTCAGGCCGCCGGGGCCGCGCCGCTGGTGCTGGGTCACACCGTGGAGCAACCGGACACCATCGCCACGGCCATCCGGATCGGCAATCCGGTGAACAGAGAAAACGCCCTGAAGGCAAAGGCCGAAAGCAACGGTGACTTCATGGCCGTGACGGACGCCGAGATCATCGACGCCTACAAGTTGCTGGGCAGTGGTGAGGGTGTGTTCTGCGAGCCCGCCAGTGCCGCCTCCGTGGCGGGCCTGCTCAAACGACGCGACGAAGTGCCGGCGGGAGCCACCGTGGTGTGCGTGCTCACCGGCAACGGCCTGAAGGACCCCACCACGGCGATCGAACACAACGACTCCCACTTCCATACCGGCATCGATCCGGACATGGCGACCGTGGCCCGGGTGATGGGGTTCTGAGCCACGAGCCAATCGGAGAGGCGGCCCAGGAAAAGCGGGCGCAAGGCTGGGATTAGAGGGGGAAAACCGGAGGCTGGAACCGGCCAATCGCCGCCATCTCTTTTCCCCAGGCTCGGGAAACGGGGGAAAACGACCCGCTTTCAACAAATGGGTGGCTACCGTCCCCAGGCTGTTTCCTTGGAAAACGGCGATGGACACAGGGGCATTCATCGATTTCCCCCGTTTCCACCCCCTCTACGACGACGGATTGGATTCTTCTTTTTTTAAATTCATCCATTGACCGTTGCGGGAATTGCGGCAGGGCGACCGGTCCCACCCAAGTTGCGCCCGTTGCGCTTTGACCCACCGTGTGAAACCGTGGGCCGACAACGGTCCCTCCGCTTCCGCCCTGGCCCCCATGAAGCTGGTCTGTTCCCAGGCTGAACTCAGTTCCAGCCTTCAGCTCATCAGCCGGGCCGTGGCAGCACGGCCCACCCACCCGGTGCTGGCCAATGTGCTGCTGACCGCCGATGCAGCCACCGGGCGCCTGAGCCTCACCGGCTTCGACCTCAGCCTCGGCATCCAGACCAGCCTGCCCGCCGCGGTGGAGAGCAGTGGCGCCATCACGCTGCCGGCCCGCCTGTTCGGCGAGATCGTGAGCCGCCTCTCAGCCGACAGCCCCCTCACCTTGAGCTGCACCGAGGGCGAGGAGCAGGTGGAGCTCACCAGCCTCTCAGGCTCCTACCGCATGCGCGGCATGCCCGCCGAGGATTTCCCCGATCTCCCCTTAGCCCAGAGCGGCACGCCGATCCGCCTGAATGCTGAATCCCTGGTGAAGGGGCTACGCGCCACCCTGTTTGCCAGTTCCTCTGACGAGGCCAAGCAGTTGCTCACCGGTGTGCACCTGCGGCTGGCGGAACACAGCCTGGAGTGCGCCGCCACCGATGGCCACCGCCTGGCCGTGCAGCGCCTTGAGAATGCAGTCGCCCCCGGTGGCGAAGCGCCGCTTTCCGAGGGTGGGGAGCCCTTCGCGGTCACGGTGCCGTCCCGCTCCCTGCGGGAACTGGAGCGCCTCCTGTCCGGCCGCCCCTCCGATGAGCCCCTGAGCCTGTTCTGTGAGCGGGGGCAGGTGGTGGTGCTCTGGGCCGATCAGGTGCTGACCAGCCGCAGCCTCGATGGCACCTACCCCAACTATCGCCAGCTACTGCCGGAAACCTTCAGCCGTTCCCTCCGGGTTGATCGGCGTGCCTTCACCGCCTCTCTTGAACGGGTGGCCGTGCTGGCGGATCAGCACAACAACGTGGTGAAGATCAGTAGTGATCCGGTGGCCGGCCAGGTGCAGATCCGTGCCGACGCTCAGGATGTGGGCAGTGGCTCGGAGGCGGTGGCCGCCACGATTGAGGGGGATGCCATCGAGATCGCCTTCAACGTGCGCTACCTCCTTGATGGCCTCAAGGCGATCGGATCGGAGCAGGTGGTGCTCCAGTGCAACGGCCCCACCACCCCGGCGGTGCTGGTGCCTGTAGGGGAGGATGGTGCCTTCACCTATCTGGTGATGCCGGTTCAGATCAGCAGCTGAGTCGCCCCCAGATCTCCGATCCGAGCCCGTGGCCCTTCCCGAGCAGCTGCTGCTGAGCGATCTGCTCCGGTTGCGGGTCCGCTGTGACCAGGGCCTTGACCATGGGCCCGGGGTGCTGGGGTGGATGCATCCTCCGGTCCACCGCCTGCTCGGTTGGGTCAGCCGGCCCTCCACGTTCCGCTCCACCCGTCGCGTGTGGCGGCTCAATCAGCTCCGGGGGCTTTCCGAGGGCGAGGCCTTCGTGAAAGGTGAGGGCGCCGACACGGAGCCCGGTGTGCTGGAGCAGCTGCCCACCCTGATCGGCACCACCCTGTTTGGTGCCGATCAGGCACCGCTTGGCACCGTGGCCGATGCCGCTGTGGAGCTGGGAACCGGTCGGATCCTCCACTACCTGGTGGCCCGCAGCGATCCCCGTCTGCCGGGCAGCAGCCGCTGGCGCCTCAGCCCCGAGCGGATCGTGGATCAGCAGAGCGGCCGCGTGATCACGGCCCTGCAGGGCCTCGACGATCTCCCTGTGGCCCGCTCCAGCGTCCGCCAGGAGTTTCTGCGTCGCTCCAGGCGTTGGCGGGAGCAAGTGGGCGAGGAAACCAGCCGCCTGCGTGACCAGTTCTCTCAGGTTGGCGATCGGGTCGAGGAGCGGTTGGAGGGCTGGCTGGAGGAACCCCCGTGGGAGGGCTTCCTCGATGAGCGGGATCCGGGGCGCCCCCCGGACGAAAGACCATTCCCTGCCGACCCTGCGGAGGGACAGGCCTGGGACCCCCTGGAGGACTGGGAGGAGGAGGACTCCGATGAAGACCCGGCGGCCGAGCCTTGGGATGGGCTTTCCGAGGGAGACCCACCAGGCTCGTCATCGGCCCGTTGGTCACGGGAAGCGGATCAGAATGATGCCAATGGGATGGATCAGCCTCTGGAGGCCCGCTCGCGGCGGCCACCGGCCCGCAGGGCCCCAGAGCGATCCGGCTCCGATCGCTACCGCGGCCGTCCCGACGACGATCCCTGGGTCTAGCCAGGTCTGGCGCCACTTCCGCCCCTGAACCCCAGAGTCGGATACTGGAGCCATCCTGCATGCCCGCGCTGGTGGTCTCCTCCCCTGCCTATTCGGTGCCCGAAGCGTTGCGCAAGGAAGGGCTCAGCCAGGCGGATTACGACGAGATCGTGCGGAGGCTGGGGCGATCTCCGAACCGGGCTGAGCTCGGCATGTTCGGCGTGATGTGGTCGGAGCACTGTTGCTACCGCAACTCTCGCCCCCTGCTCAGCCAGTTCCCCACCAGCGGCCCCCGCATCTTGGTGGGCCCCGGCGAGAACGCCGGCGTGGTGGACCTCGGCGAGGGTCAGCGGCTGGCCTTCAAGATCGAGAGCCACAACCATCCGTCGGCCGTCGAGCCGTTTCAGGGGGCCGCCACCGGGGTGGGCGGCATCCTCCGGGATATCTTCACCATGGGCGCCCGCCCGATCGCCCTCCTCAACGCCCTGCGCTTCGGGCCCCTCGAAGAGTCCCGCAACGTCTCCTTGATGGAGGGGGTGGTGGCGGGCATTGCCCACTACGGCAACTGCGTGGGGGTTCCCACCGTGGGCGGTGAGGTGGCCTTTGATCCCAGTTACAGCGGCAATCCGCTTGTGAATGCCATGGCCCTGGGGCTGATGGAGACGGAGGAGATCGTCTGCGCCGGCGCCCGGGGCGTTGGTCATCCGGTGGTTTATGTGGGCAGCACCACCGGCCGGGATGGCATGGGGGGCGCGAGCTTCGCCAGCGCCGAACTCACCGAGGCCTCCCTCGATGACCGGCCCGCCGTGCAGGTGGGGGATCCGTTTTTGGAGAAGGGGCTGATCGAGGCCTGTCTGGAGGCCTTCCAGAGCGGTGATGTGGTGGCCGCCCAGGACATGGGCGCCGCCGGTCTCACCTGCAGCTGCTCGGAGATGGCCGCCAAGGGGGGGTTAGGCATCGAGCTCGACCTCGATCGCGTCCCGGCTCGGGAGGAGGGCATGACGCCTTACGAGTTTCTGCTGAGCGAATCCCAGGAGCGCATGCTCTTCGTGGTGAAACCGGGGCGTGAGGAGGCCTTGATGGCCCGTTTCCGCCGCTGGGGCCTCCAGGCTGCCGTGGTGGGCAGGGTGCTGGAGGAGAACGTGGTGCGGGTGCTGCAGCACGGCCAGCTGGCCGCCGAGGTACCCGCCAGCGCCCGGGCTGAGGACACGCCGATCAATCATCACACCCTCCTCGCCGAGCCGCCCGCAGCGATCCAAGCCCACTGGCGCTGGCGTGAGGCGGATCTGCCCCATGCCGATCCCACCGGGATCCAGCTCCCCCAGGGAAGGCTCGGCTGGGGGGAGGTGCTGCTGCGGCTCCTCGATGACCCCACGATCGCCAGCAAGCGCTGGGTGTGGCGCCAGTACGACCACCAGGTTCAGGCGAATACGGTGGTGCCCCCGGGCGGCGCCGATGCGGCGGTGGTGCGGCTGCGCCCCCAGCAGGGGGAAGGATCGCTGGTTTCCTCGAGGCGCGGGGTGGCGGCGGTGGTGGATTGCCCCAACCGCTGGGTGGCCCTCGATCCCGAGCGGGGTGGTATGGCGGCGGTGGCCGAAGCCGCCCGCAATCTCAGCTGCGTCGGCGCCGAGCCCCTGGCCGTGACCGACAACCTCAACTTCCCCTCGCCCGATACCGATACGGGCTACTGGCAGCTGGCCATGGCTTGCCGCGGCCTTTCGGCCGCCTGCCTGGCCCTCGCTACCCCGGTCACCGGCGGCAATGTCTCCCTCTACAACGAGACCCGCCTGCCGGATGGAACGATGCAGCCCATCCATCCCACCCCGGTGGTGGGCATGGTGGGCCTGGTTCATGACCTGGCCCATGTCACCGGGTTGGCCTGGCGGCAAGCGGGCGATGCGATCTGGCTGCTCGGTGTTCCGCCGGAGGCTGGAGGCTCACCGGCCGATGGGCGGGTCGGTCTGGCCGCCAGCAGCTATCTGCAGGTGATCCACGCCGCGCTCACGGGCCGGCCTCCGCTGGTGGATCTCGACCTGGAGGTGGCGGTACAGGCCTTGGTGCGCGAAACAATCGCCGCTGGTTTGGTGGCCTCCGCCCATGATCTTTCCGATGGCGGTCTGGCGGTGGCGGCGGCGGAGGCCTGCATCGCTTCTGGTTTGGGGGCTCTCCTGGAGCTGCCGGCCGGCGCGGCCCGCCTCGATCGGCTTCTCTTCGCTGAGGGCGGTGCCCGGGTGTTGGTGAGTGTGTCGCCTGCCGCCGATGCGGCCTGGCAGGAGCGGCTGGCTGCGGCTGGTTCCGCCGTTCCGGCTACGCGCCTGGGGGTGGTCAAAGCGGAGCCCACCCTCACGGTGGCGCAGGCCGGCGTGGTTCTGCTGGAGCAGCCCCTGGCTTTGCTGCAGGAGCGGTTCGAGGGGGCCATTCCCCGCCGGTTGGGCCAAGCGGCACCTCCTCCCGAAAGATGATGCGGCAGGATGGCCCTTCGGTGTGCCGGCGAGTTCCGTGACCAGTTCCGACCCCGACTCGTCCGGTTCGCCCGCTGCCGAGCCGTTCTCGCCCGTTTCCACTCAGGAACAGTGGGGCGTCGAAGCGAAGGCTGAGCGGCCTGATAAGCCGGAGGAGGCCTGTGGCGTGTTCGCGGTGATGGCGCCCCAGCAAGCGGTGGCGAACCTCACCTACTTCGGCCTGTATGCCCTGCAGCACCGCGGCCAGGAATCAGCCGGCATCGCCGTGTTCGACGGCACCCGCGTGCGCCTCCACAAGGACATGGGGCTGGTGAGCCAGGTGTTCGACCAGGACGTGCTCGAGCGCATGCCCGGTGAACTGGCGATTGGCCACAACCGCTATTCCACCACCGGCAGTAGCAAGGTCTGCAATGCCCAGCCGGTGGTGTTGATGACCCGCCTCGGTGCCTTCGCCCTGGCCCACAACGGCAATCTGGTGAACGCGGCGGAACTGAGGGAGTCTCTCAGCCATCTGGCCGGCGAGTTCACCTCCACCACCGATTCGGAACTGATCGCCTTTGCCCTCCAGCAGGCGGTGGATGGTGGCCAGAGTTGGAATGCCGCCATTCGCAGCGCCGCCGGCCGCTGTCGCGGGGCCTTCAGCTTGGTGATCGGCACCCCGGAGGGTCTGTTCGCCCTGCGGGATGGCCATGGCATCCGCCCCCTGGTGTTCGGTCTGATCGGGGAACTCGAGCAGGCCCAATGGGTGGTGAGCAGTGAAACCTGTGGCCTCGACATCATCGGTTCCCGCTACAGCGACGATGTGCAGCCCGGTGAATTGATCCACTTCCTGATGGGGGATCCGATTCCACAACGGCAGCGGTGGATTGAAGAACCGGCCAAGTTGTGTGTGTTCGAGATGATCTACTTCGCCAGACCTGACAGCCGTTTCTTTGGCGAGTCCCTCTATAGCTATCGGGTTCGTATCGGTGAGGTTCTAGCGCGTGAAAACCCTGTGGAAGCCGATATCGTGATTGGTGTTCCCGACTCCGGAATCCCGGCGGCGATCGGCTATTCCCAGGCCAGCGGCATCCCCTTCGCCGATGGATTGATCAAGAACCGCTATGTGGGTCGTACCTTCATTCAGCCCACCCAGGCGATGCGGGAGGCCGGCATTCGGGTGAAACTCAACCCGTTGCCGGATGTGCTCGCCGGTAAGCGGGTGGTGGTGATCGATGATTCGATCGTGCGCGGCACCACCAGCCGCAAGCTGGTGCAGGCCCTGCGGGATGCCGGTGCCACCGCCGTGCACATGCGGATCAGCTCGCCGCCGGTGACCCACCCCTGCTTCTACGGCATCGACACCGACACCCAGGACCATTTGATTGCTGCTCGCCTCACCCTGGCCGAAATCGAGCAGCACCTCGGCGTGGACTCCCTGGCCTATCTGAGCAAGACGGGCATGGTGGAGGCCGCCCGCAGCGATTCGGGCCAGTTCTGCACGGCCTGTTTCGATGGTGCCTATCCGATCCCCATGGATGAGGAGGTTCGGCGCTCGAAGTTGATGCTTGAGCCGGCTGGTCTGGCAGCTGCTTGCAGCTGAGTTGCGGCCACGCTGCCCCGATTCCTTAGGCTGAACGACCCCACGCATCTTAATCATTGGTAGGTTATTTCGGCTGGATTGCCCAAACTCGACACGGCGCGGCTGGTAGGATTGCAGGGTCAGGATTTTGATCCGGTTGTGCCGAAGCGAAGCGATGACCATGCTGCCCCGCAGGATCAGCCTTCTTTATCGGCCTGAATACTGATCAAATCTATTGCGATGCTGTCATTCTGCCCGTTCTCAGGAGGTCCTAATGATCCTTAGTAAAAGTCCCAACCCTTCGGTCGTCGTCGTTCTAGGGCTGATGGCACCTTTGGCTTTGGGGGCCTGCAGCGGCGGATCCGATCAGCCAGCTGAGTGGCGTCTGCGTTCGTTCGGGCGTCCCGCCCAGGCTGGAGAGACCCCATTGACATTCCGCACTCGCAGGGCGATGGAGCAGATCGTTCAGGCGCAGCTCCGTCAACCGATCCTTCCAAGACGCTGGACAGTAGCCTGGCAACCGCTGCCTCTCGTGCGACGGTTCCAAAGGAATCCGGTCGATCTCCAGGATTGGAGCTATGGCTACCTCTATCAGGGTTTGATCGCTTTCGCCAAACGCAGCGGTGAGGCTGCCCCGGCGGATTTGGTGGCGGCTATCGGCCGCGAGAACGGCTGGGAGATCGGAGAAGCCCCCTGGCGATCCTTCGACCATCCCGATGATTTTGCCGTCGGCGCCGCTTATGTGGCTTTGGAGCCGATCCGGCCCGAGAAGGCAATGCTGGATCCCCTGCGCCGCCGTGTCGGGCGTGTGATCGCCGCCGGTCAACCGACCCAGCCTTGGTGGATCGATGCAATTGCCATGGCGCCCCCCGCCTGGGTGGCCCTCGCCTGTCGCGATTCGGAGCCGGCCCTGCTGCGGCTGGCGGCGGTCAGAAGTCTGGAGACCGCCCGATTTCTCTATAGCCCCGGCGAGCGGCTCTTCTTCCGTGATCAGCACGCCAGGCAGCGTGCCCTCGAGGGGAAGGGTCCGCCATTGTTCTGGGGGCGCGGCAATGGCTGGGCCGTGGCGGGCCTGGCCAGGATTCTGGAGGCCCTACCGGCTGACGACCCATCCCGCCAACCCTTGGAGCGTCACTACAGCGAGACCCTGGAGTCCCTGATGGGTCGCCGCAACCGCGATGGACAGCTGCCATCAGATCTGAGCGATCCAGCAGTCGGGGAGAGACCACGGCCACGGCTCTTCTGGTGTTTGCCGGAGCTCGTGGCATCAACGCTGGCTTTCTCGATCGCGGCCGCTGGCAGGAGGCAATTCTCCATTCCTGGGATCGGCTTTTAGCCCGGGTGAGGCCTTCCGGTGAGCTGATTGATGTGCAGCCTATGGCGAGCGGGCCGGGCCCCACCCTGCCCCGTTCGCTCTCTCCGTTCGCCGCGGGCCTTGTTCTCCTGGCCGGGGAGGAAGTGATCCGGATGTTTTCCCCGCGTTTGCCGCCAGCAAAGACCGATTCGGGCTGTTGCTCCCTTCGGACGGGTTGTACCAGGCAGTTTTCAACCCTGGGGCGAGCTCGATTGGGCCCCCCTCAGACCCCACAGGCCCCATGGGTGGTTCCATTCCTCTTGAATGCGCCCGTTGAACATCACCGTGATGGTCCTTCCCGTCCCGAAACGGGAGGGGGGAGCTGGCAGGATCGCGGCTAGCCCTTGCGATCACAGCTCTTCAGGGAACCGATCGTGCTGCGCTGACTAGCCCCCTGCTGAGGCCTGAACTGCGGTCCACCGTTCGCAGGGCGGCCCAGAGGGCCTCTGTTGACACCCAGACCGCCGGGTAGCGGTAACGGGCCACATCGAGGATCAACACGCGATCCTGGCGGGGGTAGTAGGCGGCTAGGGGAGAGATGTGGCCGCCGCCCTTCTGGCCCAGGGCGGAGCGGTCGTAGTTC
Source organism: Cyanobacteriota bacterium (assembly GCA_026389265.1). Taxonomy (GTDB): domain Bacteria; phylum Cyanobacteriota; class Cyanobacteriia; order PCC-6307; family Cyanobiaceae; genus Cyanobium. The sequence continues at coordinate 19,873 of JAPLIE010000001.1, forward strand.
GCCAGCAGGCGGTCGCCAGGATCGGCGAGGTTGAGCCGTAACAGAAGGCGCAACTGTGGCAGGGTCAGCCGATCGCCGTGGTATCGGTTCACCCGCAGCCCCTGCGAGGCCAGCAGCCCATCAAGTTGCTCAAGGGTCATGCCCTCGCGGGCCACCACGGCGGCGTTGACAAAGCGCTGGCTAGCCGTGGCCTCGAACAAGTTGGTCTGGGTCCAGAAGCGGTAGCTGCCGTAGCCGGCGGCTTGCGGCGCTGGCTGGCCCAGGCTGTTGAGCACCATCACGGCGCTAGCGGCACCACAGAAGGCCAGGTTGGCCTGGGTCTCGAACCACTGGGCAAGGCTCGGCTCATCGGCGCGCAGGGTCCCCGCCCGGGTCAGCAGCGCCTGGCCCGCCGCCGAGGTCAACGGGATCAGGGCTGGCGCCTGCGCCGGGCGGACGCTGTTGGAGGGGCGTGCTCCCGCCCCTCTCACGACCGGGGCCGCGGCCAGACTCAGCAGCAGCCCCAGGCTGCTCAGGCCCGCAGCACCCCAGCGGTGGCCCCGGGCGCTCTTCCACGGTGGGGTCTTGTCGTTGCGGTCCTGCTGCCGGGCCTCAGCCATTGAGGGGAACCAGTTGCCGGATCGTGGCCCCAGCCGGCAGCCCGAGGTCGCTGCCGGAGCCTCCGCTGTCCTCCAGAGCCAGTTCCTGGTGGTTGAGGCGCAGGTTGCGCTCGGCTCCTGCGGCTGCCACCATTACGCCGACCAGGGGTCCGGTGTCCCCCTGCAGATCCACCAGCCGGTCTCCCCGATCCAGGAAGCGCAGGCCGATCTGGCCCAGGTCGCCCCGTTGGCAGACTCGCAGTTCCGTCACGGCGAGCCGTTTGATCCTCCCGAGGGCGGTGGCGAGCAGCACCGAGCCGTCGGGTGCCACGCAGGTGGCTCCCACCACCATTTCGCCGGGCAGCAGCCGCAGCAGCACCGGACCCTGGGCGGTCCGCCCCATCAACGGCAGGTCGGCGTCGTTCACGCTGAGCCGCAGCACCCGGCCCGTGCTGCTGGCCACCAGCAGATCCCGGCCCGTGTCACAGGGCACCACCCGCTGCAGCTCCACCCCATCCTTGAGTTTCAGCACACTGGCGGCCCGGCCCGAGAGATCCAGGAAATCCTCGATCGGCAGCCGCTTGAAGCGACCATCGGTGCTGAGCAGCCCCAGGCTGCCGCTCGGTTGTTTCGGCAAGGCCATCACCTGCACCAGTCGCTCCCCTGCCAGGCCCTCGGGCAGGAACTTCTCCAGGCTTCCTGGCTGTTGACCGGCGAATTCCCAGCGCAGCAGCGCCACCCGGCCGCTGGCGCTGAAGGCGAGCAGGGATGGCTCCTGGGCCACCGGCAGCAGCACCCGGGCCGGAGCGGGGTGCTCACCTAGGTCGGCGGCTTCCTCCAGGTGCAGGCGGCCGAGCATTTGGGCCGTCACGATCCGCACCTGTCCATCCGCCTGGATCAGCAGGCGGCTGTCGCTGGCCAGGGCCTTGAAGGCCTGCTGCCGCTGCCGTTCGGTGTTGGGACGCACTGCCGCCGCCCGCTGGGCCACCAGGTCATCGCCCCCTTCCACCAGCCGGGTGCGCCGCGGTGTGGCGTAGCGCTTCCTTAGGGCTTTGAGTTCACTGACCAGGGCATCGAGGAGGCTGACGCGGTCATCGAGCAGCAGTCGCAGACGGCTCCTTTCGGCCCGCAGGTCATCGGTTTCCTTGCGCAGGCTTTCCTGTTCCAGACCCGTGAGCCGCCGCAGCGGCATGGCCAGCACGGCATCGGCCTGGCGTTCGTTGAGTTCGAGCCTGACCTGCAGTGCTGCCTTTGCGGCGGTGGCATCAGCGGCCGCCGTGATCATGGCGATCACCTCCTGCAGGTGCGCCAAGGCGGTGATCAGGCCCTCCACCACCTCCAGGCGGTCCTCGCAGCGCTTGAGCGCGTGGCGGGTGCGCCGCAGCAGGGTGAGTTCCCGGTATTCGAGGAACTGCTGCAGTAGCTCGCGCAGGCTGAGTTGCTGGGGCTGGCCCTGTACCAGGGCCAGCAGGATGGCGCCGAAGTTGCTCTGCAGGGCGGTGCGCCGCTGGAGGTCGGTCAGCACGGTCTCGGCGTTGGCGTCGCGGCGCACCTCCACCACCACCCGCATGCCTTCGCGGTCACTTTCATCGCGGATGTCGGCGATGCCGCCGATCTTGCCCTCATTCACCTGCTCCGCCAGCTTCTCGATCCAGCCGGC